>DASRIY010000122.1:0-10365 GCA_035649755.1 Candidatus Methylomirabilota bacterium | reverse complement strand
GTTCGCCAGCCACGCCACGGCCTCGAGCGGATGGCCCATGGCGTCGCCGGTCTTGCCCTGGCCACCGGGCTCGTCGTTGACCCAGCAGCGCGTCACCGCGTGCTCGAGATCGACGGCGCGCCAGTCCGCGCTCGACGCGCCCAGCACGACGCCGCCGTTCCACGTGTTCTGTGCGACCAGGGTGAAGGCGTCGAGCGTCTTGTAGTCGGCCTCGCCGTCCTCGACCAGCTCGAACGCCGGCAAGCACGCGGCAACCCGGCCGGCCACGGACGCGCGCGTCCACGGCCCGCCGCTCGCCGGCAGGTCGTCCCCCATGCGCACGGCCACCTCGAACTCGACGCCCAGATGGTGATAGGCGGCAACGTCGACACGAGCCGGCGATGCGTGGACGAGCTTCGAGAAGATGGCGCCGGCCGCGGGCTGATCGACGCCGGTCATCTGCTGCATCGCCTTCGAGGTGAGGGCGATCTTCCAGCCGGCGATCTCGCCGCGCCCGGCTTCCCCCATGAGGCGATGCAGCGCGTCCTGAATCCGATAGGCGTCCTCGAGCGGCGCCGCGCGCAGCGCGGCGTCGAAGGGGCGATAGCGGGCGCGGCTCCGGTGCATCTCGAGCGAGGTGCGAGCGGCGGCGGCGATCGCGTCGGGCGTCAGCATGCGCCTACTCTAGCCTGAACGGGCGCGCCGCGGCTATCCGGCGGGCGGGACGACCAGGACACGCGTGCGGCGCACTTCCATCCCCTCGGCGCCCTGGTCGGGGCGCGCGACGACCAGCCGCAGTCCGCGGCGCGCCGTCACGATGACCGGCTCGACGTGCCGGGGCAGCACGAGCCAGGCGCGATCGCCGGGTCGGAGCGCGCGGCTCACCGACAGCGAGATCAGCCCGCCGAGCGGCCTCCAGCGGCGGCGCAGGGGACCGACGAGCGCGGCGAGACCGACGAGCACCGCCGCGACGATGGCCGTCGCGGCCGGTGGCGCCGTCCGCTGCCCGAGCGCCAGCCCGGCCCACACCAAGAGCCAGGCCGCCAGCGCGTCGAGCCAGCGGAGCCAGCGCGCGCGAGACACCCAGCGATCGACGTTCGGGGGAAGCGGCCTGACGGGACTGCGCATCCCGCCGGTCCGCTCAGGCGCGGCCCCAGAGCTTCAGGGTGGCAAGCCGGGCGCCCTCCGCCATCGCGGCGAACTTGAGCCACACGACGCTCGGGTGAACGTCGTTGAAGCGGATGCCGGAGGCGGCGAAGCCGCAGTCGGCACCGGCGATGACGTTCTCGCGCCCAACGATGTTCGCGAAGCGCACGATGCGCTCGGCGACCAGCTCCGGGTGCTCGACCAGGTTGGTGGTGTGGGTGATGACGCCCGGGATCAGGATCGTGCCCTCCGGCGGGCGGACCTGCTCGAACACGTGGTACTCGTGCTCGTGCCGCGGATTCGCGATCTCGAAAGAGTAGGCGCCAGCGTCGATCTTGAACATGAGGTCGGCGATGTCCTTCAACTCCATGTCGTAGACGCGCGGGCCGACGTCGATGCTGTAGCAGGTGTGAAAGCGCACCTTCTGGCGCGGGATGCCGCGGAGCGAGTAGTTGATCGCCTCCACGCGCTTGGCCGCCCACTTCCGGCACTCGGCGACGCTCATCGACGGGTTCATCATGTACTGCGTGATCAGGCGCGGGTCGTCGATCTGCAGGACGAAGCCCGCGTCGACGATGGCTTTGTATTCTTCGCGGAGCGCATCGGCCAGCGCCTGCTCATATTCTTCTTCGGTGCGGTAGAACTCGTTCGCGAGTGTGGCGGAGATGTACGAGGGCGCGATGGCCGGCATGAAGACCTCTTCGTGCGGCAGGCCCTTCACGGCGCTCTTGAGATTCTCGATGTCGGTCCGCACCGCCGCGTGCCCCTTGTAGACGACGGGGCCGGTGCAGACGTCGACGCCGTACCGGTTGCGGTCGCTGTTGCGACCGCCCGCCCACTCCGCGATGCGCTCGGACCACGCGTAGTAGTCGGGGAAGGCCCGGTACTCGCGGCTCGGCCCGCGCGGATTGGCGTCCTGGCCCGTGGGCGCCGGCTTGCGCGTGAAGCCGTCGAAGCGCTCGACGATGTAGCCGAAGAAGCTCGCCTTACCCTGCTCGCCGTCGGTCACGATGTCGACCCCGGCATCGGTCTGCCGGCGGACGACGTCGGCCACGGCGTCCCGGACGAGCTTCGCGTAGGTCTCGAGGTCGTACGGCTGCACTCGATCCCGCGCCTTCAGGAGGGGCACGAGCGCGTCCGGACGCGACAGGCTGCCGACGTGCGTGGTCAGGATCCGTTCCGTGCTTCGCTTCATTGTCGTTCTCCCGCCCGGATGGCCGGGCTACACGTACATCGGCCGGCGATCGTTCAGCCGGAGCCAGCCGCTCGCGATCCGATAGATGAACCAGAGCCCGACCACCCCGAGCGGCAGCCAGGCGATGATCAGGCCGACGCCGAACGTGGTCACCACGAAGAGCACGCAGAGCCCCACCCACAGGAGGCCGAACCAGAACGTGCGGATCTGCCACCGGAAGTGCGATTCGAGCCACGTGCCGCGCGCCTCGCGCCGCTTCACGTAGTTCAGGATGACGGCGATGATCGACGGCCAGCCCATGAGGAACGTGAAGACGATGGTGGCGGCGGTCACGATCCCCGTGACGAGGCTGAGGGCGTGCAGACCGTAGATGACGTGCGTCACCGTCACGACCGACGGGGCGGGCTCGAGGGCGGGCGCGCGCTCGCCTTCCGCCATCAGCCGCCGCGGGCCTTGCGGAAAGCGCGCTCGAAGCCCGGCAGCGCGCGTACCACGGTTTCACGCTCGACGGTCAGCGAGATGCGGATGTGGCCCGGCATGCCGAAGCCGGAGCCGGGCACGGTGAGCACGCCCTCCTCGGCCAGCAAGCGCACGAAGGCGACGTCGTCGTCGATCGGCGTCCGCGGAAACACGTAGAAGGCGCCCTGCGGCTTGACGCACTGATAGCCGATGCGCGTCAGTCCCTCGTACATCAGATCGCGCTTCTCGCGATAGGGTGACACATCGATGACCTGATCGCCCACCTCGGCCACCACCCACTGCCAGAGCGCCGGCGCGTTGACGAAACCGAGCACGCGGCTGGTGAACGTGCAGGCCTCGAAGAGCTCAGCGGCCTCCGCCATGCGCGGCGAGAACGCCAGATAGCCGATGCGCTCTCCTGGGATGGCGAGCGACTTCGACCATGATGTGGCCACGATCGAGCGGGAGACCAGTGGCGGCACCTCCGGCACCGCGACGTCGTCGAAGACCAGCGCCCGGTAGGGCTCGTCGCTGACGAGCACGATCGGATGTGACGCGCGGGCCAGCATGGCCTCGATCTCCACGAACACCGACGCCGGGTAGATGACCCCGCTCGGGTTGTTCGGCGAATTTACTAAGATCGCGCGCGTCTTCGGGGTGATCGCGGCCTCGAGCTTGCTGATGTCGGGCGTCAGGTCGGCCTTCGGCAGCACCACGACCAGGCGTCCGCCGTGGTTCTCCGCGTAGAACACGTACTCGGCGAAGAACGGCGCCACCGTGAGCACCTCGTCTCCGGGGTTGAGCAGCGCCTTCAGCACGGTGTTGAGCGCGGCGCCGGCGCCGACCGTCATGATGACGTGGGCGGCGGTGTACGGAAGCCCGGTGGACGCGCGAAGCCGCTTCGCCACCGCCTCGCGGACGGCGACGTGGCCGGCGTTGGGCATGTAAGCGTGCCGGTGAGGCTCGGGGCTGTCGAGCACGCGCCGCGCGGCCGCCAGCACGGCTTCCGGCGGCTCGATCTCGGGATTGCCCAGCGTGAAGTCGAAGACCTTGTCGGCCCCCCGCTCCTGCTTGAGGCGGGCGCCCTCCTCGAACATGCGGCGGATCCACGAGGCCTTGGCCAGACTGTCGGTGACGGTGCGCGAGACGAGCACGCCCCGGAGTATAGGACCGACGGCCGGTGTCGTGCTATAAGACCGCATCCGTCACGACCCAGGAGACTGAGAACGATGTCGACCCGCCGCTCGACTGCGCTCGTCCGCGTGTGTCTCGCCCTGGCCCTCGTCCTGACCGCCGCGGTCGCCGCCCTCGTGGCCCGCGCCGTCGCGCAGGGCCCGGCGATGCCGAAATCGGTCACGCTCGGCACGAACCCGCCGGGGACCGTGTACTTCTCGCTGGCCAGCGGGATCGCCAAGGTCGTGAGCGGCGCCGCCGGGTATCAGATGGTCGTCCAGCCGCACGCCGGGACCAGCACGATGCTCCCGCTCATCAACAGCGGTGAGATGGAGTTCGGCATCCAGAACGGCGTCGATCTGTGGCTCGCGTACCGCGGCCCCGCGCAGCAGATCGGCGGCCGCAATCCGTTCCCGCACGCGCCAAACGTCCGGCTGGTGATGCGCGGCGCGCCGCTGATGGTCGGGCTCCTCGTGCGCAAGGACTCGCCCATCAAGAGCGTGCACGACGTGAAGGGCAAGCGCTTCACCGGCGAATACCGGGCGCACCTGGCGGTCTGGTACAACATGTTCGGCCATCTCTCGAGCGCGGGCCTGACCTGGAACGACGTGAAGGTGGTGCCGGTCAACACCGTCAACGACGGCGTCGACGCGCTCGTGCAAGGCCGCGCTGACGTCACGCAGCACGCGCTCAACTCGGCGAAGGTGAAGGAGGCCGACGCCGCCGTCGGCGTGCGCCACGTCTCCGACGACTGCACGAAAGAGGGCGAGGCGCGCATGCGCAAGGCGGTGCCGGGCTACTATCCGCGGGTCGTGAAGGCGGGCTCGATGACGGGCGTGGTCGAGGACACGTGCGTCGTCGCCTACGATACGTACTTCTTCGTGAGCAAGAGCGTCCCCGACCACGTCGTCGAGGCCGCGCTGAAGGCGGTGTGGGAGAGCGGCGATCAGCTCCCGCAGATTCACGCCATGTTCAAGGAATGGACCCACGACCGCGCGGTCGATGCGGACGTCTCGATCCCCTACCACCCGGGCGCAGTGCGCTTCTACCGGGAGCGCAACCTCTGGAAGCCCGGCATGGACCAGGTCCAGCAGAAGCTCCTCGCCGTGAATCCGTAGCCGGCGACGCGCGCCGGCGGTCATGACCGAGGTTCTGCCGAAGTTTCGCGCGCTCGACGGCGCCGCGCGCACGATCGAGCGGCTGGTGCTCATCGCCGTCACCGTCGCCGGCGCGTTCTGGGCGCTCGGCCTGCAGCACCAGCTCCCGTTCGCGCTGTTCAACGAGCAGTATCTCGGGCTCTTCCTGGGCCTCGGCCTGGCCGGCTCGTTCATCGTCGTGAAGGCCTACCCCGCGGCCCCGCACGACCGCGTGCCCTGGTACGACTGGCTCGCCGCGGCGGCCGGCCTCGGCGCCGGGCTCTACATCGCCGTCCTCTATCCGTCGATCTCGTACACCCTTTCGAGCACGACCTGGGACCGGCTGGTCCCGGCGACGGTCGCGCTGGCCCTTATTCTCGAGGCCACGCGGCGGATCGCCGGCTGGGCGCTCATGTGGATCGCCCTCGCGTGCGTGCTCTACGCGAAGTTCGGCTGGCTCCTGCCGGGGCTGCTCTACGCGAAGGGCTCGAGCTGGAGCCGGATCGCGGTCTACCTCTACCTGGACTCGAGCGGCGTCCTCGGCATTCCCCTCGCCGTCACCGCCAGCATCGTCGTGGCGTACATCTTCTTCGGTCAGGCGCTGACCGCCGTGCGCGGCGACAGCTTCCTGACCGACGTCGCCATGGCGCTGATGGGCCGCTATCGCGGCGGCTCGGCCAAGATGGCGGTCGTCTCGTCGAGCCTCTACGGCACCGTGTCCGGTAGCGCGGTGGCCAACGTGGTCGTCGACGGCGCGATCACGATCCCGATGATGAAGCGCACCGGCTACCCGTCGCACGTCGCGGCCGCGATCGAGGCGGTGTCGTCGAACGGCGGCCAGATCATGCCGCCGGTCATGGGCGCCGCGGCGTTCCTGATCGCCGAATACCTGTCGATCCCGTACGGCCAGGTCGCGCTCGCGGCGGCCCTGCCGGCGATTCTCTATTACCTGGCGCTATTCGTTCAGATCGACCTCGAGGCGGCGAAGCTCGGGCTCACCGGTCTGCCGCGCGCAGATCTGCCGCGACTCCGCGACGTCATGCGCCGCGGCTGGGTGTTCCTCGTCCCGCTCGGCGTGCTCCTTTACACGCTGATGATCGGCGACTGGGAAGCCGGGAAGGCCGGGATGCTCGCGGTGGCCGCCACGCTGCTGGTCGGCTGCCTGCAGAAGGAAACGCGCCCGAGCTGGCGCGCGGTCATGGACGCGATCGAGGGCACGGGCCGCACGATGCTGGACCTCATCGCGATCACGACGCTCGCCGGCATCGTGATCGGTGCGTTTCAGCTCTCCGGGCTCACGTCGAAGCTTCCGATCGTGCTCACCAGCGCCGCGGGCGGCAACGTCTTCCTCCTGCTCCTTCTGACCGCCCTGGTCTCCATCCTGCTCGGCATGTCGCTGCCGACCACGGTGGTCTACGTCACGCTGGCAGTGCTGATCGGGCCGGCGCTCGCGCAGCTCGGCATCGTGCCGCTGGCCGCGCACCTCTTTCTGTTCTACTTCGGGATGCTCTCGCTGATCACGCCGCCGGACTGTCTGGCCACCTACACCGCCGCGGCCATCGCCAAGGCGGACTTCTGGAAGACGGGCTGGACGGGCATGCGCCTGGGCATCGTCGCCTACGTCGTGCCGTTCGTCTTCGTCTTTCACCCCGAGCTGATCGGCTTCGGGTCGCTGGCCGGCGTGGTGGTCACGATGTTCACCGCGTCGATCGGCGTCGTGCTGCTCGGCATCGGGTGCGCGGGCTATCTCTTCCGGCCGCTCTCGTGGGCGAAGCGGGTGTGGGCGTGGGCGGCGGCGGCGCTCCTGATGATGCCGCCCCTCACCTGGTTGCCGACGACCGCCGCCGACGTCGCAGGCCTCGCCGTCGGGGCCGCGCTCGTCGTGTGGGAGCGCCGCGCTCGCGCGATGAGCACCGCGCTCACGGGGATGCGCCCTTCAGCTTCAGATCCTCGTAGGGTGAGATGAACGGGTGCCCCGTGATGGAGGGCACCTCCGCCAGCCGGGGGCCGACCCCGATCAATCCGGCCTGCTCGACGATGGGCGCGAACATCGAGCGCTCGTGCATGAGCTGCTGGATCTTGTGGAGCAGCGCCTCGCGTCGCTTCGTGTCCATCTCGCCCGCCTGGTCGCGGAAGAGCGCGTCGATGTCCGGATAGCCGCCGTAGGAGCGAATCCCGCCGGAGATCACGAACGCCTCGATCCGTGTCGCGGCGTTGCCGGCGGCTCCGCTCCCGACGCGGACCAGATGCTTGAACTGCTTCTCCTGGTCCGCCTTGTAGAAGGCGGCGCGCTCGAGCGGACGCAGCCGCGCCCGGATACCGACGGCCTGAAGCCCGTTGATGACGCTCTCGGCCTCGGGCGCGAAGACGACGTCGGTCCCGACCTCGACCGCATCGAATCCCTTCGGGTAGCCCGCCTCGGCCAGGAGCCGCTTCGCCCGCGCCGGGTCGTGGGGATACGGCGGCGGCGCCCAGTAAAACTCGAAGTCGCGGGGGATGATGCTCGGCGCCGGCCGGCCGAATCCAAGATACTCTGCGTCGCTGAACGCCTTGCGATCGATCGTGAGGTTGGCGGCGAGCCGCACACGCTGGTCCGCCCACGGCGACTTCGGATCCCACTGCTGCGTGAAGACGAGCCACTGGCTGACGGTCGGGAGCACCACCTTGAGGGTGAGGCCGGGCGTCCGCCTCACCTCCTCGGCGTCCGGCCCTCTGAGCCCGTACGCGATGTCGCTCTCGCCGCGCTTGACCGTCACCATGCGCGTGGCCTCGTCCGGCACCGATCTGAACACCAGGCGCTTCACCGCCGGCATCTTTCGCCAGTAGCCCTCGTAGGCTTCGACGACCAGCTCGACGCCCGGGTTGAACGACACGAAGCGGTACGGCCCCGCGCCGACCGGTGCCTTCTTGAAGGCGTCCTCACCCACGCGCTCCATGTATTTCTTGGGGACGATCCACGCGGCGCTGGTGGCCGGCGTCGCGTAGAAGGTCATGAAGTCGGGCCACGGCTGCTTCATCCGGAAGCGGATGCGCTGCGCGTCGACGATCTCGACGGCGGCGACGCGCGCCTT
Organism: Candidatus Methylomirabilota bacterium; assembly: GCA_035649755.1. Classification (GTDB taxonomy): domain Bacteria; phylum Methylomirabilota; class Methylomirabilia; order Rokubacteriales; family CSP1-6; genus AR31. Next base: position 2,206 of record DASRIY010000122.1, on the reverse strand, counting down.
CAGCGTGGCGGCGCCGCCGCCCCGGTAGCGATCGAACGAGAACTTCACGTCCTCGGCGCTCAGGAGATCGCCGTTGTGAAACCGCACCCCCTTGCGAAGCACGAACTCGTAGGTGAGCCCGTCCTTCGACGCGGTCCACGACTCCGCCAGACCGGGCGCCCAGGCGTTGCCCGGCATCGGCTTCACGAGCGCGTCGTGGAGCGCGTAGAGCGTGAGAAACGGCGTGATCACACCGGGCGTTTCGGCGGGATCGAACCACGTGGGCGCAAGCGTGACGGTGATGGCGAACGTGATCTGCCCGGCAGGCGCGTCCGAGCGCCCCTCGGGGCCTGCGGCCGGTATCGGGACCGGCGGCACCACCGCAATGGTCAGGACGAGGGCAACCGCTGACGCCAGTGATGAGGCGCGAGTCATGGGTGTCCACCTCCCGGATCGATCGTGGGCTGGATCGTACACCTTAGTCCATCGGCGCGCCTCGGCCGGCGGGGCCCCAGCCCCGCGACGGCCTGCAGCGCGCACAACCACCACGCAGCCTGACTGAATTCTCTCTCGGTGGTATTGTGCCCGGGGCTCATTCGCCCCCAGGAGGGGTGATGCAATACGTTCGTCTCGGCCGCACCGGGCTGCCGGTCTCGCGGCTTTGCCTCGGCACCATGACCTTCGGGCTGCAATGCGACGAGCCGAGCTCGCGGGCTATTCTCGATCGGGCCGCCGCCGGCGGCATCACGTTCCTCGACACCTCGGACGTCTATCCAATCGGCGGCAACCTCGAGACCGTCGGGCGAACGGAAGAGATCGTCGGGCGCTGGCTCGAGGGACGCCGACACGACTTCATTCTGGCCACCAAGTGCTTCGGCGCGATGAGCGCCCGCCCGTGGGATCAGGGACTCTCGAAGAAGCACATCCTCGACGCGATCGACGCCTCGCTGCGGCGGCTCCGGACGGACTACGTGGACCTCTACCAGCTCCATCATCCCGATCCGTCCACGCCGATCGACGAGAGCCTCCGGGCGATGGACGACGTGGTCCGCGCCGGCAAGGCGCGCTACGTGGGCTGCTCGAACTTCTTCGCGTATCAGGTCGCCCGCGCGGTCGGACGCAGCGAGCTCTTCGGCCTGGCGCGCCTGGACTCGGTGCAGCCCCGCTACAACCTTCTCTTCCGTCAGGTCGAGCGCGAGCTGTTCCCGCTGTGCGAAGAGGAAAAGATCGGCGTGATCCCCTACAACCCGATCGCCGGCGGCCTGCTCTCCGGCAAGCATCGCCGCGAGGCCGGGCCGATGCCGGGCACGCGCTTCACTCACCCGACGGCCGGCGCCCGCTACCGCGAAGTGTACTGGCGCGATCACGAGCTTACGACCATCGAGTCGCTCCGTCCGCTCGCCGCCGAGGCGGGCGTGTCGATGGCGCAGATGGCCGTGGCCTGGGTGCTGGAGAATCCCGTCGTCACCGCGCCGATCGTCGGCGCCAGCCGACCCGAGCAGCTCGACGACGCGCTGGCCGCCGTCGACAAGCGTCTCGGTCACGACCTCAAGCAGCGCCTGGACGACCTCACGCGCCAGTACCGCTGGGGCGACGACATCCGCTGAAGATCGTCAAAGGCTAGAAAAGGAGCTCCTCATGGCCCGCGTCGCAATCCTCGACGACTATCAGAACGTGGCCCGTCGCATGGCCGACTGGGCGAGCCTGCCCGCCGGCACCGAGGTAGTGGTTTTCGCCGATCACCTGAGCGGCCCCGACGCGGTCGCCAAGCGCCTGGCCGACTTCGACGCGGTCGTCGCGATGCGCGAGCGCACGCCGTTTCCGCGCGCGCTGCTCGAGCGGCTGCCGAAGCTCAAGCTCCTGGTGACGACGGGCATGCGCAATGCGTCCATCGACGTGGCCGCGGCCATCGAGCGCGGCATCACCGTCTGCGGGACGGCGGGGCTTCCCTACCCCACCGCAGAGCTGACGTGGGGGCTCATCCTCGGCCTGTTCCGCCGCATTCCGACCGAGGACCGAGCCACCCGCGAGGGCCGCTGGCAGGTGAGCTGCGGGCTCGGCCTCAACGGCAAGACCCTCGGCGTGATCGGCCTCGGCGGCCTGGGCTCGCGCGTCGCCAAGATCGGGCGCGCGTTCGAGATGGACGTGATCGCCTGGAGTCAGAACCTCACCGCCGCCCGGGCCACCGAGGTGGGCGCAACGCTGGTCACGAAGGACGAGCTCCTCG
>DASRIY010000121.1:0-28786 GCA_035649755.1 Candidatus Methylomirabilota bacterium | reverse complement strand
CTCTTCCTCGCCCAGCTCCTTGGCGAGGCGGTCGTTCTGCACGACGGAGAAGCGGAGCAGGTCGCCCTCGCGGAGGAACAGCGTGCCGGCCTCGGCACGTGTGAATCGGCGCGCCTCGGTCAGAATGCGCTCCAGCAACGTCCCCAGGTCCTGCTCGCTGGTCAACGTGATCCCGATCTGTACCAGCTCCCGGAACGCCTGGGTCAGGTTCAAGCGCGCCCTCCCGGCTAGCTAAGGTCAGACTAGCACGCGGTGCAACTGAGCAATTTGAGTGCCACAAGTGACCACTGACAAGCAGCTTACAGTTTGCCGATAAATTAGCCAGATAGAATTATTTGTAAGAATCGAAAGTAGCCATTCGGCCAGTTTCTGGTCATTGAAATTCTTATCAATGACCAAATGTTTGCCGGTCTGGCAAGTCGGCTGAATGACCGCGTGGCAGCGGTACATTCTTGGCGTGTCAGAGTGCGCACGAGGGGCCCGGGACCTCTGCTCGCAACACTCCGGATTCGTTGCTGGAAGGGTCATGCCGCTCAGCTGGCACATCGGTTGCGTAATGCCGCATTGGAACAGACTTGCATGAAGCTGACCTTCAAACGGCGCGAGATCAAGGACCTCCAGCAGCTCGGCACGCTGGTCGCGGAGAACGTTGAGGCCATCGAGCCCGGGCTCAAGATCATCGGATCGAATCTCAATCTCGGCCGCGCCAGCATCGAGCTCGTCGCGCTCGACGACTCGCACACACCGGTACTGGTCACGCTCGGCCTCACCGCGGACGACACGATGCTCCTGCGAGCGCTCGAGGCCTACGCCTGGTGCCTCGATTACCCGGAGTCGCTGCAGAAGCTCCTCCCCGCGTCGAGACCGCCGGAATGGCCGCCTCGCGTTGTCTTCGTCGCCGAGCGACTCCTCGAGTCGTTCGTGCGCAAGATGCGCCTGCTGAAGTTCTCCACCGTCGACTTCTTCGAGTTTCGCTACGTCGAGGCCAACGGCACGATGGGCTTCTACCTCGACCGCGCCGACTGGGATCGAAGCGGCGCCGGCTCACCCGACGAACACGAGGACGAGCAGCCCCGGCGCCCCGAGCGACTCGAGCGTCCTGAACGACTCGAGCGCCCGGCTCCGCCGGTCGCACCGCCGACGCGCGTTGTCGAGCCGGTCGCCGAGCAGGAGGAGCCGGAGGAGCTCGAAGCGCAGGAGGAGCCCGAGGAGCGCGAAGTGGTCGTGCACGGCGAGCCGGTCGCCGCGGAGGAGCCGATCGTCATGCTCCACGAGCCCAAGCCCGCGCCCCGGCTCGTCGAGCCCGCGCCCAGAGTGGAGCCGCGGCCGCGACCGGAACCCCCACTTCGGCTCGAGCCCCGCGCGGAGCCCGCGCCGCGAGTGGAGCCTCCCCGCCGAGTGGAGCCGCCGCCGAGAGTGGAGGCCCCGAGGAGACTGGAGCCGATTCCGCCGCCGCAGCCCCGAGTGGCTCCCGCGCCTCCGCCCCGGGTTGCCTCCCCGGCAGCGTCGAACGGCGGCGGCGAACCGGCCGACGACAAGGTCGTGCTCAAGGGTCTGCGCGTGCCCGAGACACCGCGAGGCCCGCGCCTGCGCGACCTTCCCCACGTTCCGGTGAAGGAAGTGCCGGTGAGAGAAGCGCCGGCGAAGGAAGCGGCGGCGAAGCCGCGCGAGAATGTCGCGCCGGCGGCGTCCACCAGGCCCGCGCGCGTCGAGACGAGCACGCCGAGCACGATCGATCCGCGGATTCCGCGAAAGCCCGCTCCGGTCCGGAATGGAGCGAGGACCGACGTCCCGAGGATAGAAGCGCCGAAGATCGCCGCGCCGAAGCCCGAGGCTCCCAAAAGCGACCTCGCGCCGACGTGGCGAAAGTTCCTCGACCGGCTGACCGGCACGTTCGACGCGCGCCCGGCAGTACCGCCTGCCGCGCCCCGCGCAACGGCCGCCCCGGCGCCCACCGCGCCCGAGACGCTCGCCGTCCAGCCCTTCGCCTCCGATCTTCACCTCCAGCCCGAGGAGGTGGCTCCCGACGAGGTCATCGACGAGTCCCAGGACCCGGTGACCGAGCTCAGTGATCAGCAGCGGACCGCCCTGACGGGGCTCACACTCCCGGACAACGGCGAGCTCGCGCCGCAGTGGCGCAAGTTCCTCGACCATCCGACGCTGGACGAGGCGAAGATCGCGGTCGTCCGCGGTTACCTGCAGCGCGAGTTCCCGCTGTGCACCGTCTACGACTTCTACGATTTCCAGCGCAACGCCCAGGTGTTCCAGCTCCAGGACAACCACGGCAAGGTCACGCAGCTGATCACGATGACCGCGGAGTTCTTCGACTCGCATCGCGACCTGGAGATCCGCGCGTGGATCGAGAAGCACAAGGTCGCGCACGCGATGCGCCAAGCAGGACAGTCCGGCGTGCTCGTCTCGCAGGCCGGCCTGCAGATCGAAAAGAGCTAGCCCGCTCCCGCCGAGCCGCTCCAGCGCCAGGACATCGCCCGTTCGGGCGAGATTCGAATGACGGTCGCGGTCGCCCGGTCGAGCCCCAGGGCGCGATACTGCGCGTACTTGTCGCGGAGCAGGTCGACGGCGCCCGCGCGCTCCGGGCCGTCGGTGAGCACGTCGGCGTGCCCCTGCACGATCACCCACGCCAACCTCGTCCATTCCTCGTCGTAGCGGTCGACGACCAGTGACACGCGCGGGTTCTCGGCGATGTTGCGGATGCGCCGGAGGCCCCCGGCCGGGGTCCGCTTGGGCTTGGCGTCGATCGCCGAGAAGCAGGAGCGCCCGTCGAAGACGTAGCACACGGGGACCACGAGAGGCTGACCCGCCCGGTCCGCCGTGCCGAGCCGCGCGACCCGACCCTCTCGCAGGAGCTCGGCGGCGAACGCGGGAAGGTCGAGCCCCGCGCTCACGTGAAGATCGACTCGGGCAGGAACGCCGAGACGATCCAGTTGGGCGCGTCGACGATCTCGCTGATTTTCAGGTCCACCGCCACGCTGCAGAGGATGTACGCCTCCTCGCGGCTCAGCCCGCGCTCGGTCACGAGGTGATCGATCATGTAGCGGATCGCCTGCTGCGAGCTGGCGAAGAGATCGGGTCCGTGGGCGGTCGTCACGAAGCACGGCCCGCGGTCGGCGGCGGAGACGATCGGCCCGGAGGTCCTGAACTGCGGCTCCTTCAGCTCGCGCCCGCGCGCGAGCCCGAAGCGGAGCGTGACCGTGCCCATCATCTCGACCGCGGTGACGCAGACCTCGCCGTCACCCTGAGTCGCGTGCGCGTCGCCGACGCTGAACAGGGCGCTGTCCATCCACACCGGCAGAAACAGCGTTGTCCCGGCGGTGAGGTGCTTGACGTCCATGTTGCCGCCGTTCTTCCGGGGCGGCATGGTGTTGTGGGCGCCAGGCTCGTCGAGCGCCACGCCCATGACTCCCGGAAACGGCGCAATCGGCACCGCAATGCCCCGCCCCATGCGCGCGTGCTTGCCGTCGGTGAGGTCCCAGATCGTCAGGTGCGGCTTCGAGAACTCGGCTTCCGGCAGAAGGCCGCGTCCCGGGCGGATGGCCGTCCAGCCGAAGGGGGCGGCCGGCTTGACGTCCAGGATCTCGACGGTCAGCACGTCGCCGCGCCGCGCGCCTCTGATGGCGACGGGCCCGGTCAGCGGGTGGCCGCGGAACGGCCCGCGCCCGAGCACGTCGTCGTGCGTCGAGGACGGAGAGTAGTAGCCGTCGGCGGCGTCGCGCGTATCGAAGATCACGGTGTCGCCCGCATCGATCTCGAGCTGCGGCGCGATCGAGTTGTCCCAGGCCCGGTGAACGACGCTCCGATCGAGGTGATGTGTAGTCGCCATTCAGACCTCCACCGTCATGCCATCTCGTTCCAGGTCACCATGCCCGTTCCCGATCGCCATGCCACTGCCGGCATGTAGGCGAGCACGTCTGCCGGCCCGCGGGTGAAGGCGAGGACCAGCACCCACGCCAGGAGCTCGGCGGTGCCACCGGAGCCCGCCGCTTCCATGCGCTCGAGCGTGCACTCGCGCAAGAGCGCGGCGTGATCGCCCCGCTTCAGGAGGTCGAGGAACCACCGGTCGAACTCCTCGTCGACCCAGAAGTAGCGCGGCCCGCCCGGCTCGTGCGAGAGCCCGCCGGTGGCGATCACCGCGATGCGCTCGTCGCCGGGATACGCCGCGAGAATATCGCGCAGGCGCGAGCCGACCTGGTAGGCGCGCTCGGGCGTCGGGATCGGCGGCACCGTGCAGTTCATGGTGACCGGGACCAGACGGAAGCGCGCGTCGGGGTTCAGGTAGTGGGTCGGGACCGAGATGCCGTCGTCGAACTGCATCTCGCGCAGGTACGAGAGCGCCAGCCCGCGGCGCGCGCCCTCGTTGACGATGAAGCGTGCCAGCGGGGCATGACCGGCCACGCGGTACTTCTCCATGGCGAGCCACTCGTCGAACCATTCGGCGGGGCCGACGTGCTCCTCGCCGATCCCGACGGTGTACTCGGGCATGTTGTTGATCGGCCAGTTGAGGAGATGATCGTTGGTGAACATCACCAGCACGTCCGGCCGGGCTGCCTCGAGCCGGCGGCGCATCTCGGCGGTCGCCTGGAGCGCCAGCTCCTGGTACTCGCGAGACGCCCGCGTGAACCACCCGGTCAGGCCGGGCGAATGCGTCATGGCCATCGCGGCGACGACGCGCGCCATTACCGGGAGCGCTCCAGCCGCTCTTGCAGGGCCATCGCCTGCGCGGTCTCTTCCGGGTACGCCCGCCGATAGCACTCGAGCGCCGCGCTCGCGTTGCTGTTGTGCGCGGCGCCGAAGAACAAGCGGAGGATCTGCGGCACGTAATACTGATGCACCCCCAGGTCCATCAGGCGGCGAGGGTCCTTGTCGCGCAGCGCCTCGTACTCGGCCCGGCTCAGCTTGAACTCGCGCGCCAGCCCTTCCAGGTCGCTCAGGAAGCGCGCGCGCAGCACGGCGTCGCGGCGGACGTGAAAGATCATCTCGTTGATCGGCAGCGTCTTGTCGCAGCGCTCCACGTTGCCCACCGCTACCTCCTACGCTCCCGCGCCGGCCTTCAGCACCTTGGGGTTGACCTTGAGGAACATGATGACGCATCGCTGCTGGCCGAGATTGCGGACGTCGTGCGGCACGTTCGCCGGGAACTTCACGATGGCGCCGGCGGGCACGGTGACCTCGTCGCCGGCGATGCTCATGGTGGCGGTGCCCTCGAGGACGTAGATCGCCTCTTCTTCGCGCGGATGGCTGTGCATGACCGTCGACTGGCCCGGCTCGTAGCAGGCGATCTCGGACCAGAGCTGCTCGGTCTTGAAGAGCATCTTGCGGACGCGCTTGTCGGAGGCGAACGCCTTGAGGGCGTTGAGGTCGAACACCTGGGCGACGCCCGTCGTCACGGCAACCGCAGTCTCGTCGTCCATCACGACCTCCCGTCGGTTTCGGAAATCGAGGGCGACAGTGTACCTCGGACGCGAGTCTAGCACCTTGACTTCGCCGGGTTTTGGTCTGACATTGCCTCGGCGTCGTCCGACGCGAGCGATGGATGTGCGCGCCGCAGGCCGTCGCGGGGCTGGGGCCCCGCCGGCCGAGGCGCGCCGATGAGTCTGCGGATGTGCGCGCCGCAGGCCGTCGCGGGGCTGGGGCCCCGCCGGCCGAGGCGCGCCTATGGTCTATGGACATCAAGCCTCTTCGCGGCTATCGATACAGCGGCGACACGCGACGCGACATCTCGCCGGTCGTCGCGCCCCCGTATGACCAGATCAGCCCCGAGAGCCAGGAGCGGCTCTACGCGATGAGCCCGCACAACATCGTGCGCGTCACGTACCCGCGCGAGGCGCCCGACAAGTACGAGGGCGCCCGGCAGGTGCTCGACCGCTGGCTGGCCGAGGGCGTGTGGCGGGCGGACGCCAAGCCGGCGATCTATCCGTACGATCAGACCTACCTCGCGGGCGAGCGTTCGGTGACGCGAACGGGCTTCATCGCGCTGGGTGAGGTCAGCGACTACTCGCGGGGCGTCGTCTTGCCGCACGAGCGTACGCACGCCGGGCCGAAGAAGGATCGGATGGATCTGCTGGAGGCCACGGCGGCCGACATCGGGCTGCTCTTCATGCTGACAGCCGATCCGGACGGCGCGCTCCGGAGCGCGACGGCGCCGGTGGACGAGCCGATCGCCGAGGCGCGCGATCTCAGGGGCGAGCGTCATCGGCTCTGGCGAATCACGGACCCGGCCGCGATCAGGCGTGCGCAATCGCTCATGGCGGACCGGTCCGTGATCATCGCCGACGGCCACCATCGGTACGAGACCGCGGTGGCGTACGCCGCGCACCATCCGCACGCCGGATACAAGCTCATGGCGTTCTTCGCGCTCGAGGCGCCCGGGCTCACGATCTTGCCGAACCACCGCCTCGTGCACAGTGTTCAGGGCTTCGACTTCGACGACCTCATGCAGACGGCCGCTCGCTGGTTCGAGGTGTCGCCGCTCGCCGATCCGATGACCGCCCATCTCGACAACCGGACGATCGCCGTCCTCAGCGGCCCCGACGCGGCCCTGCTTCGTCTCAAGCCGAGCGAGGCCGATCACATCGCGTGGCCCCGCGGAACGTCGCCGGCGTGGCGGGGTCTGGCCGTGTCGATCCTCCACGAAGCCCTGCTGCGGCCGCTCCTCGGCATCACCGACGCCAAGCTCGACGCCAGGACGCACGTGGACTACACGGCCGACCGGGCCGACGCGATCCAGCGGGCTCGCACGGGCGCCTGCCAGGCCGCGTTCCTGATCGCGCCGACCACAGCCGACGAGCTCCAGGCGGTGGTGCGGGGCGGCGAGCTCCTGCCGCAGAAGTCGACGCACTTTTACCCGAAGCTGCTGGACGGGCTCGTCTTCCATCGGCTGGGCGAGCGAGGTGCCGCCTGACGCCGCGATATAGCGGCACCAGCGTCAGGCGGCTCGAGGACCCGCGGCTCCTGCAGGGCCACGGACGTTATCTCGACGACCTGGCGCTGCCGAAGATGCTCAGCGTGAGCTTCGCGCGGAGCCCGCACGCGCACGCGCGGATCGACCGGATCGAGACGGCCGAAGCCCGCTCGATGCCCGGTGTCGCGCTTGTCGTCACCGCCGCCGAGCTCCGGGCTGTCGCGAAACCGCTCGCGCCGCGGCTCGAGGGCGCGGGATTCACCCTGACTCCCTGGCCCGCGCTGGCGGATGGCACCGCGAGCTTCTGCGGCGAGGCGGTGGCCGCGATCGTCGCGGCGAGTGCCGAGATCGCGGCCGACGCGCGCGAGAAGATCTCGGTCGACTGGACGCCGCTGCCCGCCGTCACGAGCCTGGACCAGGCCGAGGCGGCGGATCGTGTCATCTTCCACCGCCGCCATCGTGCCGGTGATGTCGACGCCGCGTTCGCGCGGGCTCGGCTCGTCGTGAGCGAGACGTTCGAGCACGGCCGGTGCGCGCCGACGCCGATGGAGCCGCGGGGCATGGTCGCGGACTGGGACGGCGACACGCTGACCTTGTGGTCGCCGAGCCAGTGCCCTTCGCTCATGCGCACGGCACTCGCGGCCGCCCTCGACCTGCCGGAAATGCGGGTCCGCATCGTGACGCCCGACGTCGGCGGCGGCTTCGGTCTCAAGATGCAGGTCTTCCCCGAGGACGTCGTGGTGGCGGCGCTCGCGCGAATGCTCCGGCGGCCCGTGAAATGGATGGAGGAGCGCCGCGAGAACCTGTCGGCGGCGTCGCAGGCGCGCCAGGGGAGGACGACGGTCGAGATCGCCGCCGCGGCGGACGGTACGCTCCTGGCGATGCGGGCACGCATCGCGTCCGATGCGGGGGCGTATCATGCGTATCCGACGACCGCGGCGCTCGAGCCCCTGGGCACCGCGAGCATTCTGCCCGGGCCGTATCGGGTGCCGGCGTACGAGTACGACACGCGGGCCCTGGCCACCCACAAGCCTCCGCTCGGGGCCTACCGCGGCGTCGGCATGACGATGGGCGCGTTCGTCATGGAGCGCATGCTCGATCTCGTCGCCGAGCGCGCGGGCCTCGATCCGGCCGAGGTCAGGCGACGCAACCTCTTGCCGCGTGAGGCGTACCCGTTCAAGTCGACCACCGGGCTCACCTACGACAGCGGCGATTTCCCCAAGGCGCTCGAGCAGGCGCTCGCCGCGGTCGGCTACGAGGAGCTGCGAAGCAGACAGGCCGAACGGCGCGCCGCGGGCCGTCTTGTCGGTATCGGGATCGCGTGCTACACCGAGTACACCGGAATGGGCTCGACGATCTTCCGACTGCGCGGGATGACCGAGGTGCCGGGCATCGAGGGCGCCACGGTCGCCGTGGATCCCGACGGAACGGCCAGGTGCTCCGTGAGCTTCCCGACGCAGGGGCAGGGACACGCGACCACCATCGCGCAGCTCGTCGCCGATCGCCTGGGGGTGGCGATCGAGCACGTCCGGCTCGAGCCCGGCGACACCTCGCGCTCGCCGCAGGGCAGCGGCACGTTCGGCAGCCGCGGCACGGTCGCGATGCTGGGTAGCGCCGGAGTCGCCGCGGACCGCGTCGCCGAGAAGATCCGAGCGCTCGCGGCCGATCGCCTGGAGGCGAGCGCGGCCGACGTGGTGCTGACGGGAGGGCGGGCGGTCGTGCGGGGCTTCGCCGATCGCGCCGTGACCGTCGCCGAGATCGCCCGGGCCGCATACAGCCCGCCGCTCGGAGGGCTGCCGGGCGGCCAGGCCCCGGGGCTCGCCGCCACCGTCTACTTCGATCCGCCGGGAGCGACGTTCTCCGGCGCCGTGCACGTCGCGGTCGTCGAGGTCGATGGAGAGACCGGCCGCGTCGGCGTCGAGCGCTATGCGCTGGTCGAGGACTGCGGTACCGTGATCAACCCGATGATCGTCGAGGGCCAGATTCATGGCGCCGTCACGCAGGGCATCGGGGAAGCGCTGCTGGAGAGCGTCGTCTACGACGAGAGCGGCCAGCTCCTGACTGCGACGCTGATGGACTACGCCGTGCCCCGGGCCGACGATCTGCCCGAGCCCGAGATCGGTCATCTCGAAACTCCGTCGCCCATCATGCCCGGTGGCGTGAAGGGCATGGGCGAGGGGGGAACGATCGGCGCGCCGGCGGCGATCGCCAACGCGGTCGCGGACGCCGTGCGTCACCTGGGGGTGCGCATCACGGCCCTGCCGATCCGCCCCGAGTCGCTCCTTGCGCGCGCCGCGGCGCGCCTCGACCCGCCGTCATGAGGATCTAGAGAAATGGGAAAACAAGACATCGAGATCGCCCGCGCAGTGAAGCTCCAGCCGATCCAGGCGATCGGCGAGATGCTCGGGCTCAACGGCAACGACCTCGAGCCGTACGGGATCTACAAGGCGAAGATCCGCTGGGACGTGATCGAGCGCACGAGCTCGCGTCCTGACGGGACGCTCGTGCTCGTGACGGCGATGACGCCGACTCCCGCGGGCGAGGGAAAGTCGACGACCACGATCGGTCTGGCCGACGGCCTGCGCCGGCTCGGCAAGCGCTCGATCGTCGCGATGCGCGAGCCTTCGCTGGGTCCGGTCTTCGGCGTCAAGGGCGGCGGGACGGGCGGCGGCCACACGCAGGTGGCGCCGATGGAGGACATCAACCTCCACTTCACGGGGGACATGCACGCGATCGGCGCGGCGCACAATCTCCTGGCCGCGATGATCGACAACCATCTGGCTCAGGGGAATCCGCTCAACCTCGACAGCCGGCGGATCGTCTGGCGGCGCGTCATGGACATGAACGACCGCGCGCTCCGCCGCCTCGTGATCGGCCTGGGCGGGACCGCCCACGGTGTGCCGCGCGAAACGGGCTTCGACATCACTGTCGCCTCGGAGATCATGGCGATCCTGTGTCTGGCCCGCGACCTGCAGGACTTCAAGGCGCGGGTGGAGCGCGTCGTGGTCGCCGATCGCGGCGAGGGGCCGTTCGTCACCGCGCGCGAGCTCAAGGCGGCGGGCGCGATGACGGTGCTCATGAAGGACGCGATCAAGCCCAACCTGGTGCAGACGCTCGACGGCACGCCGGCCTTCGTGCACGGCGGCCCGTTCGCCAACATCGCGCACGGCTGCAACAGCCTCATCGCCACGCGCCTGGCTCTCAAGCTCGGTGAGTTCGTCGTCACCGAGGCCGGCTTCGCCAGCGATCTCGGCGCCGAGAAGTTCGTCGACATCAAGTGCCGGACCGGCGGGCTCAAGCCCGCGGCGGCGGTCATCGTCACCACCACGCGCGCCCTGGCCACGCACGGCGAGGAGAATCTGGCCAAGCACGTCGAGAACGTCCGGCTCTACGGGCTGGCGCCGGTCGTCGCGCTGAACCACTTCACCGAAGATACCGACGCACAGATCGGCCGAGTGATGTCGATGTGCAAGACCCTTGGCGTTCCCTGCGGGGTGTCGCGCGGCTGGGAGCTCGGCGGCGCCGGGGTGACGGACCTCGCCGGGATGGTGCTCGAGGCGATCGGCTCGCCGGATCGCTCGGGCGTCCGGTTCCTCTATCCCGACGACGCGAAGCTGACCGCAAAGCTCGAGACAGTCGTCACGAAGGTCTACGGCGCCGACGGCGTGGCGATCGCGCCGGGCGCCGCCGCCAAGCTGGCGCGCTACGAATCGCTCGGCTACGGCCGGCTGCCGGTGTGCGTCGCCAAGACGCAGAATTCCCTCAGCGACGACCCGAAGCGCCCGGGCCGGCCGCGGGGGTTCACGGTCACGATCCGCGACGTTGCCCTCTCGGCAGGGGCCGGATTCGTCGTCGCCTACGCCGGCGACATCCTGACGATGCCGGGGCTCCCCAAGGTGCCCGGCGCCGAGGGAGTCGACATCGACGCGAGCGGCAACATCGTCGGGCTGTTCTGAGGAACCCCGAGGGCCCTGTGCTAACATCGCTCGCAGGGCGATGCGCGCGGTCCTTCCGGGAGTCCCCAGCTCACTGAGCGCTCCGTCGGTCGTCGCCGGCCTGGATCCCCGGGAGGCATGACACGGTGGATGGAGCGGCTGAAGGGCCCGTCGATCTCGCGGTCGCGCTGCGCTGGCTCGGGGGCGATCAGGAGTTGCTTCGCGAGCTGGTCGGCATCTTCATCGACGACGGCCCCAAACGGCTCAAGGCGCTACGGGAGGCCATGACCGCGTCCGACGTCCAGCAGCTCGAGCAGGTCGCCCACAGCCTGAAGGGATCGGCCGCCATCCTCGGCGCGTCGCGGCTTCAGGAGTCGGCGCTGGCGCTCGAGGAAGCCGCGCACGACGGGCGCGCCGAGAACGGCGTCGGTCTCGTGGCCGACATCGCGCGCGAGATCGAGCGGGTGCTCGCCTTCTTCGCCGACCCGGCCTGGCAGGATCGCCTGACCGAGCGCGCCTCATGAGAGTCCTCATCGTGGACGACGAGCCGATCGTCCGCCGCCTCCACGAGGCGTCCCTGAGCGCGTGGGGCTATCAGGTCACCACCGCGTCGAGCGGCGAGCAGGCCTGGGAGATCTTCCAGGGGAGCGACCCGCCCAGCCTCGCGATCCTCGACTGGACGATGCCGGGGATGGACGGCCTCGAGCTGTGCACGCGGGTGCGGGCGATGGGCCGGGAGCCCAAGCCCTATCTCATCTTCGTGACCGCCAAGGCGCGGACGCAGGACATCGTGACCGGCCTCGGCGCCGGCGCCGACGACTACATCGTCAAGCCGTTCGAGCGCGAGGAGCTACACGCGCGCGTGCAGGTCGGATTCCGCATGCTGGAGCTCCAGGCGGCGCTCGCCGACCGGGTGCGCGAGCTCGAGGAAGCGCTCGCCCGGGTCAAGCAGCTGCAGGGCCTCCTCCCGATCTGCTCGTACTGCAAGAAGGTGCGCGACGACCAGAACTACTGGCAGCAGGTCGAGACGTACATCGAGGGCCACTCGGACGCGCAGTTCACCCACGGCATCTGTCCCGATTGCCGGCAGAAGTACGTCGAGCCGGAGCTCGACCGGCTGCGCAAGATCCGAGAGGCCCGCGGCGCCGAGCCGTGATCGCGCTGCGCCGCGCCGAAGCGCGCGGGCATTTCGACTTCGGCTGGCTCGACACCTTCCACACGTTCTCGTTCGGCGAGTACTACGATCCCGCGCAAATGGGGTTCCGTGCGCTCCGCGTCCTGAACGAGGACCGCGTGCAGCCCGGCCGTGGGTTCCCGACTCACGGCCATCGCGACATGGAGATCGTCAGCTACGTGCTGGAGGGGGCGCTCCAGCATCGGGATAGTCTGGGCAACGGCTCGGTCATTCGCCCGGGCGAAGTGCAGCGCATGACCGCGGGCACGGGCGTCACCCACAGCGAGTTCAACGCGTCCGATGGCGCACTCGTTCACTTCCTGCAGATCTGGATCGTCCCGGACCGCCGCGGCTACGAGCCGAGCTATGAGCAGCGGACCATCCCCGACGCCGACAAGCGCGGCGCCTTTCGCCTGCTGGCCGGCTCGCCGGGCAGCGGAGCGCTCGTGACCGTGCACCAGGATGTGCGCCTCTACTCGCTCTCGCTGGAGCGCGATCAGGAAGTGGTGTACGAGCTTCGTCCCGATCGTCACGCCTGGGTCCAGATGGCGCGCGGTGCCGTGACCCTGGACGGTCAGCCCTTGTGGCAGAGTGACGGCGCCGCCGTCAGCGAGCATTCCTCGATTCGTCTCATCGGAATCGAGTCTGCCGAATTGCTGGTCTTCGACCTGCGCTAGCGCGGCGTCAGGACGGTCTGGCCGGCGGGAGGCATCGGCCGCAGCCGGGTTCGCGCGGAGAGCTTCGCGTTCGCCAGGGCGTGCCGGGCCACGATGCTGAAGCAGCGGGTGAGCGTCAGCGGACGGCTCACGATGGCGAGCCGGCCGTGCTTGACCGCCGCCAGCACGGATTCCACCGAGAGATCCGCCTCGATCAGCGAGAACGTCGTCCCGAACTGGTCGTCGAAATGACTGTCGGACGTGCCGAGGAGCGGTAGGTCCACCGCGGCGGCGAGCTTGACGGCCGGGCGATTGAAGTCGACGCGCGGCGTGTAGAAGTGGCTGAACTCGATCGCGTCGAACAGGTCGATCTCCTGCCAGAGCTTCTCACGAAGGCAGTAGGACGCCGGGAACAGCGGATGGGGCGCCGCGATCAGCCACTCGGGTGTGCGGTAGCGGCGAAGATCGGCGAACGTCCGGAGCTTGTCGGCCTCGACGTCCGCGTTGTAGACGAGCACGTGCCGGCCCTCGACCGTTGCCTCCACGCCCGGGATCAATAGCACGTCGTGGTCGCGCGCGAACGCGGCGAGGTCGGCGTCGTAGGTGATGGCGTCGTGGTTGGTGATGCTGAGTACGCGATAGCCCAGGCGGGCCGCGCGGACGATGATGTCCCGCGCGCCATAGGCGATCGAGGGCTCGGCCTCGCGCGTGTGCACGTGCAGATCCGCCCGGAGTCGCGCAAGCATCAGATCTCTTTCCGGAGCAAGGCCGATACCAGGCTGACGGGCACGGTCAACTCCGCGTCTTTCTTGAGGTCGCCTCCGCCACGTTCCCTGGAACGTCCGGCGCGGCCCGCCGATTCTGCTCATGGGGTGAGCTAAATCTGACCGTTAATGCTCGAACGTGATCAGTCGCCGTGTCAAGGAACTGGCCGAATCGCGCGCCGGCCCTTGGTCTCGCCGGGAAGGAATGCTAGTCAAATTAGCTGTTTCCGGATATGGACCGCCCTGGCAGGTCGATTGCTCGTGAGATTACAATGAGTCTGGAATACATGAGCATCCTCGATCGCGTCATGGGACGGTGGCGGCCACGGCGGCAACGCTACGCGTTGGCGCTGGCCGGTGGCGGCGTGATCGGCGGCATGTACGAGGTCGGCGTCATCACGGCGATCGAGGAGCGGCTCAACGGGAATAGCGGCTTCGACATCTACGTCGGCTGCAGCGCGGGCTCGGTCGTTGCCTCGCTGCTCGCCAACGGCGTCCGCGCCTCCGAGATCTATCGCGTCATCGACCAGGACCTCGAGCACCCCCTGAACTTCCGGCGCGGCGCGGTGTACGCCTCGAACTCGTTCCGTCACGCGGCGGGCCGGTTCGGACGGCTATTGTGGGCGGTCGGCAAGAACGCGATGACCGGCATGCGCCAGTCGGTTCCCGACATGCTCGCCGCCGCCGAGCGCGATCTGCCCTCGGGCTTCTTCTCGCTGACGGCGCTCGAGATCTACCTGCGCGAGACGTTCGCCGCCTTCGGGCTCAAGAACTCGTTCACTGCGCTCGACCGCGAGCTCCTGATTCCGGCGATCGATCTCGACCGGGCGCAGCGCGTGGTCTTCGGACGCGACGGTCTGCGCGACGTGGCGATCAGCGAGGCGGTCGCGGCGTCCTCGGCGATTCCCGGGTTCTTCGAGCCCTACACGCTCGGCGGCCGCGACTACGTGGACGGCGGCGTTGGCTTCAGTGGCCACGCCGACCTCGCGGCCGAGGCGGGCGCGGACGTGGTGCTCGTGGTGAACCCGCTCGTGCCGAACCCGGACGGCGGCGTCGTGCCTCTGCGCAACCGCGGTCTCTACACGATCATGGAGCAGGCCGGCCGCATCTACAGCCAGAACCTCCTCCAGCTCGGTCTGTCGACGCTCCGGATCAAGCACCCGCGCACCGAGTTCCACCTGATCCAGCCCGGCCGCGAGGAGACGCCCCTCTTCGGACCTTCGATGGGCTTCGAGGCGAGCCGCGCCGCGCTGCGCTACGGCTACGAGTCGACGCGCGAGTGGCTCGACGGTCAGGGCACGGGGCTCCTGCGGCGGCTACAGGCCTTGCCTCAGCCCGCCGTCTGATTGCCGCGAGCTCAGCGACGGCCGCCCGCGAGCCTCGACGCCTCCGGTAGCGCGCGCAGGCGACCCATCGCCACGATCCCGAGCGCCGGGCCGATCGCGAGCGCCGCGAACGCCCACCGCCAGCCCACCCGCGCCACGAGGGGCGGGATGAGCCAGATCGACAGCATCGTCAGGGCGAAACCCGCGCACGTCTGAGTGGTGAGGGCCGTACCCACGTACGCGGGCGCCGACAGCTCGGTGATGGCCGTCGAGAACTGCGCCGAGTCGGCGATGATCGTGACGCCCCAGCCGATGGCCACGAGCAGCGTGAGCCACGGCGGACCGCCGAAGGTGAAGCCGATCAGGAGGGCGCAGCCGCCCGACAGCGCCATCGCGATCATCGTGAGTGTGGTGCGGCCCCACCGGTCGGAGACGACACCGCCCGCCCAGCAGCCGAGGGCGCCGAGCGCGATCACCACGAACGCGGCGCCGCTCGCGTTGAGTCCGGCGTAGCGGCCGCCGCCGCGCGCCTCGAGACTCGCCGCCAGGAAGGCGGCAATCCATGCCCACATCGCGTAAAGCTCCCACATGTGACCGAGATAACCGAAGCACGCGAGCCGCGGCCCCCGCTCGCCGAAGATCCTCACAGCCATCCGCGCGTCGAAGCGGGCCGCCGGAAAGCCGTGCGGGCCCTCGACGACGAAGAGCTGGACGATTGCCGCGCCGATGAGGGCCAGCGCCGACGCGGTGAGGAGGGTTCCGCGCCAGGGTAGCTCGGTCAGCCCGGGAATGAGATGCGGAATCGCCGAGCCGACGGTGAGGGCGCCGACGAGAATCCCGATCGCGAGCCCGCGACCTTCCCGGAACCACGTGGCCATGATCTTCATCGCCGGCGGGTACGCGCCGGCCAGGCACACGCCGGTGGCGAACCGGAGCGCGAGCCCGGGCCCGAGGCTCGACGCCCACAGGGCGAGCGCGCCGTTGGCCGCCGCGCCAAGGACGACGCCGACGAACAGGACCCGGCGAGCGGAGAAGACGTCCGGCAGATTGAAGAGGGCGCTCGCGAGGGTGCCGGCGATGAAGCCGGCCTGCACGGCGATGGTGAGCCCGGCGGCGCCGCCGCCGCTCAGGTCCCATTCCCGCGTGAGGGCCGGCAGCACGGCGGACGCGCTGAACCAGAGCGACAGCGCGAACAGCTCGGCGATCGAGAGCAGCGTGAGCTGGCGCCAGGCTGGCGTCACGCCCGCCGCTACTCGACGACTTTCTTCCGCTTCAGCTCCGCGATCTCGGCGACGCTCATGCCGAGGTCCTTCAGCACGTCCTCGGTGTGCTCGTTGGGCATCGGCGCCGCGCTGCGGATGGCCCCGGGCGTGTCGGACAACTTGATGGCGATGCCGACCTGGCGCACGCGTCCGTGGTTCGGGTGCTCGACGTCCACGATCATCCGGCGGTGGTTGATCTGCGGATCGGCGACCATCTCGGGGATATCGTAGACCTTGCCGACGCAGACGTCGGCCTTCACGAGGTGCTCGTACCAGTCGTCCCGGTCCCGCGTCTTGATGAGGGCCTCGATCTCGCGGCGGGCCGCCTCTTCCTCGGCGTTGGCGGCGCGCACGAGCTGATCCTGGGTGCGGGCGAAGCGCTTGAAGTCCGGCCGGCCGATCGCCTTGCAGAAGTTCTCCCAGAGCCACGGCTCGGTGCACCCGATGGTGAGGAGCTTGCCGTCTCGGGTCTCGTAGATCGCGTAGTAGGGATACGAGCCGCCCAGGAACCCTTCGCCCCGCCGCGGCGCCAGGCCGTCGCTGAAGAAGAAGCGCATGTTGGGCGTCGCCGCCAGGAGCGACACGGTCGTGTCCAGATACGAGACGTCGACGTGCTGGCCGCGCCCGGTGCGCTCGCGCGCGAAGAGCGCCAGCATGATGCCGAGCGCTCCGTGCAGGCTGGCGCCGGCGTAGTCGGCCACCAGGTTGAGCGGGATGGCCGGCTTTCGGTCCTTCTCGCCGATCAGGTTCAAGACGCCGGCGAGCGAGAGGTAGTTCATGTCGTGGGCGGGCCGATCGCGGTACGGCCCGTCCTGACCGAAGCCCGAGAGCGAGCAGTAGACGAGGCGTGGGTTGAGCTGGTGAAGCGTCTCGTAGTCGGCGCCCAGCCGCTTCATCACGCCGGGCCGGAAGCCCTCGACGAGCACGTCCGCGCCGGCGGCGAGCTTCTTGAACACCGTCTGGCCTTCGGGTGCCTTCAAGTTCAGCGTCATCGAGCGCTTGTTCCGGTTGACGAAGGTGTGGATCGTGCGCCGCACCCACTCGTCGCCCGTCTCGCGGTCGGGGTCGGGCGTCTCGATCTTGAGGACCTCGGCGCCCATGTCGGCCAGCATCATCGCGGGAAGCTCGGCCGGCGCCACGCGCGCCAGCTCGAGAATCCTGATCCCATCGAGCACGCCCATGGAAGTCTCCTGTTAGTCCAGCGTTCCTTCGAGGCGCGACGTCAGCGCGCGGATGTCGGGGATGTCCTCGAGATGACCGATCTGCTCGGCGACCGCCTCGGCCTCGTCCGCGGACAGCACGGTCTTCGCGCAGCCGAGGAACTTGTCGCGCAGCGCCGCGTCGGAAAGGGGCATGTCGGGATGGCCCTGGGCGCCCCGCGGCTCGGTCGCGAGCGAGCGACCGTCGCGCAGGCGGACCGTCACGCGGGTCCAGGCGTTCTGGTCGACGCCCTGAGGCAGCCCGGCATCGACGACCATGTCGACGCGGCCCATCAGCTCACGCACCTCCGGGTTCGCGACCTCGCCGTCCGTGAACGAGCCGAAGTCGACGCGACCCTCGGCGAGCGCGGCCGCGGCACAGAACTGCATCGAGAACTTGCGCTCGAGTGCGGTAGCCGGGTGCCGGTGCGCGAGCACGTCGGGCACGACCCGGGTCACCCCGACCTGCACGGCGGCGATGTCGCGGGCACTCAGGCGGTGCGCGGCGCGAAGGTCGATGAGCGCGTCAATTGCCGAGTGGGTGAGGGCGCACGAGGGATACGGCTTGACGGCGATGCCCGAGCCGAGCAGCTGCCAGGTGCGTCCCAGGCCGTCGAGCGCGCGGTCGATCGCGTGCGAGCCGCCGAACGCCGCCGCGTAACCCTGACGTCCCTCGAGTGCGGTCTCCGACGCGGTGAGTCCCTCGCGCGCGAGCTGCGCCGCGAGGATGCCGCTGCGCGCCGCGTGTCCGGCATGGTAGGGCTTGGTCATCGAGCCGAAGTTTTCCTTGAGGCCCGAGGCGTGCGAGGCGGCGATGGCCAGGGCGTGACGGGTCTGGACGACGTCGAGCCCCATGAGCCGTGCGGCCGCCGCCGCGCAGCCGAGCGTGCCGATCGATGCGGTGGCGTGCCAGCCGCGCGTGTAGTGATCGGGGTTCAGCGCGGTGCCGAGCGCGACGTCGATCTCGAAGCCGATCACGTAGCCGAGGACGAGCGCGCGGCCGTCGGCCATCTCCGACTCGCCGACCGCCAGGAGCGTCGAGAGGAGCGGGACGCTCGGATGCCCCAGAAGGGCGAAGTTCGTGTCGTCGAAGTCGTGTGCGTGGCCGGCGGCGCCGTTCGCGAGGGCTGCCCAGCCCGGCGAGGTCTTGAGCTGCGTGCCGACGACAGTGGCCAGCGCGATGCCGCCCTCGGCGCGGACGACCCGGCGTACAATCCCCGCGACGGGCTCGGCGGCTCCTGCCAGCATGACGCCGAGCGTGTCGAGCGCGGCGCGACGCACCCGGATCACGACGTCGGGCGGGCACTCCTCGAGCGAGGTCTTGACGACGAACTCGGCGAGACGGGCGGCGGCGCTCATGGACGGCACGATATCATGAGTCTCTGGAAGGGGCTCTCGTGAAGGTGCGCTTTCTCGGCTCGGGAGACGCGTTCGGCGGCGGTGGGCGTTTCCAGACGTGCATCCACCTCGAGTCGGGCACGGCTCAAGTCCTCATGGACTGCGGCGCGTCGTCGCTGATCGCGATGCGCCGCTTCGGCGTCGATCCCGCGGCGATCGACGCGGTGATTCTCTCCCACCTGCACGGCGATCACTTCGGGGGCGTTCCTTTCTTAATCCTCCACGGGCAGTTCACCCGGCGCGCACGCCCGCTGGTCGTGGTGGGACCGCGCGGCGTGGAAGCCCGCGTGCGTGAAGCCATGGAAGTGTTCTTCCCGGGCTCATCGCAGATCGAGAGGCGGTTCGACGTCCGCTTCACCGAGCTGACCGACCAAAAAACGCTGCTGCTCGGCTCGATCTCGGTGACGCCGTTCGGCGTGGTCCACGCGAGCGGCGCGCCTCCCTTCGCGCTACGCGTCGCCGGCGAAGGGAAGATCGTTGCGTACTCCGGCGACACGGAATGGACGGACAGCCTGATCGACGTCGCGCGCGGCGCCGACCTCTTCATCGCCGAGGCGTACTTCTTCGACAAGGCCGTGAAGTTCCACCTGGATCTGGCGACCCTGCTGCGCCATCGCGCCGAGCTCGACTGTCGCCGGCTCATCGTGACCCACATGAGCGAGGACATGCTCCGGCACTGCGCCGCCCTCGAGGTGGAGACGGCCGAGGACGGCAAGGTGGTGGACGTGTGAGCTACCGGGCGTCGTGGAAGATGACGCCGAGCGTGTAGCGCGACCCCGAGGTGATGCGGCTCACGCCGTGGCGCATGGCGCCGCGGTAAGCGCCGCGCGAGCCCTGGACGGGCCGGTAACGCGTCGCGAAGATGACGATCTCGCCCTGCTCGGTCGCGATCGCCTCACCGCGTGACTGGGCCCGCGGCCGCTGCTCGACCAGCAAGAAGTCACCCCCGGTGTAGTCGACGCCCCGACGGCTCAGGAAGCACGTGATCTGCAGGGGGAAGACGACGTCGCCGTAGATGTCCTGGTGCAGGCAGTTGTAGCCGCCGGTCTCGTAGCGAAGCAGAAGCGGCGTGGGCTTGGTCTGGCCTCGCCGCCGGCAGACCGCGAGCAGCTCGTCGAGCGTCGGCGGGTGCACGAGCGGGGTCTTCGAGAGCGCGGCTTCCCATCGGTTGGCGATCGAGGCCAATGGCGGATAGGCATGACGGCGCAGAGCCTCGACCAGTGGCGGCAGGGGCCGGGAGAAGTACCGGTACTCGCCGACGCCGAAGCGGTAGCGCTCCATGTCGACCGTGCTGCGAAACCGTGAGTCCTCTCCGTAGAGACCGATCAGCTCGGCGCACTCGGCGGGGCTCAACACGGCCGGCGTCTTGGCGTAGCCCCATTGCCCGAGCGAGCGCTCGATCTCGCCCCAGTCCAGCCGGCCGAGCCGCGCCTTCACGTCCTCGGAGAGGGTCCTGAAGTCCTCGGTGAGCGCCGTGCCATAATCGGTCTCGACCGATGCAAGCACTCCGGCGGTCGGTGCTCCCCCTGGCGATCGTCTTCTCGCTCGCATACCTCGCCCTCGCCGTCCACGCGTTCAACCAGCAGCTCTTCGACCTGGATCATGAGGCTCACGCCCTGGTCCAGTCGTCGCAGCATCCCTACCTCAAGGTTCTCATGCGGGCGCTCAGCGACCTTGCCACCGGCTGGGTCCTGGTGCCCGTGAGCGTCGGCCTCTACGTCTATCTGAGACACCGCGGCCATCACGCCGTGAAGCTCATCCCATGGATGGTCGTCGGCGCCTACGTCTTCTTCACACTTTCCAAGTGGATCGTCGCACGGCCCCGGCCGAGGATGTCACCGTACGGCTTTCCGAGCGCCCACACCTTCGGCGCGGTCGTCTTCTTCGGCGGGGTGATCTATCTCTTGTGGACCATCGAGATGCGGCCGGTCTGGCGATGGACAGGGACGGTCGTGCTGGCCCTGCTGATTCTCGGCGTCGCGGTCAGCCGGCTCTACCTGAGGGCTCACTGGCTCAGCGACGTGGCCGGCGGCCTCACCGGCGGGGCCGCGTATCTCCTGTTCTTCCTGCGCGCCGCGGAGCCAAGGCTTCGGGCGTCCCGGAGCGCATAGCTCGGCGGCGCCGCGCGGAGCGGCGCCGCCGGGCTCGCGCCTCGGTTACCGCTTGGCGGCGATCTTGGCCGCGGCGGCGTCCGCCTTCTTGAAGTGCTCCTCGCTGAAGCCGTAGAGTCCCGCGCCGCCGGCGAAGATCTGCGCGGCGATCTGACGCGGGACGTTCTTCAGGAGATTCGTCGACACGTGCGGGAAGTTCGAGTCGAAGTGCGGGTAGTCGGTCGAGATGCACATGCGGTCGGCGCCGATGAGGCCGGCCGTCGCCTCGATCTCCGGCTCGCTGCCTTCCACCGCGGCCCAGCAGTTGCGCCGGAAGTACTCGCGCGGCGTCAGCGCCAGGTAGGGCGCGTGGGAATCCCGGTACTGCGGATAGTCCCACTCGATGCGCGACAGGAGCCCGGGCACCCACGAATTCTGGGCCTCGAGGTAGCCCACGCGGAGCTTGGGATGGAACTCGAACACGCCGCCGATGATCATCGCGATCAGGGCCTGCTGCATCTCGATCCAGTGACTGGCGACGTGGCGGTAGAACCGGTTCTCACCGTAGAGCGGGATCATCCGCGAGTAGATGGCGCTCACGCCCTCGTGGAAGCCCCAGGTGGCGTTCAGCTCCTCGTGCACGCTGTAGAGCGGATCCCAGTAGTTCGAGTGCCAGTAGTGACCGTTTACGAGATTGGGCCGGATGAACGAGCCGACCGCGCCCAGCTCGCGGACGCAGCGCACGAGCTCCTTGCACGCCAGATGCACGTCGTGCACCGGCAGCATCGCGACCCACTTGAGCTGGTCCGGGCTGTACGAGCAGAACTCGTGGATCCAGTTGTTGTACGCCTGGCAGATCGCCAGCGACATCTGCGGGTCCATGTTGTCGCGGCCCAGGAGCGCCAGACCGGCGGTGGGATAGTTCACCGCGATGTCGACGCCCTCCATTTCCATGCCCATCACCTGGGCGACCGGGTCGTAGTCGCGCTCGACGGCGAAATCGAGCCGGCCCGTGTCGAAGAGCCGCGAGCCCGACAGGGGCTGCGTGCTCTGCGACCCGCTGTGGCGCACGCGCTTGCGGTACTGCTGGATGTCGACGTCCGAGGTCGGCAGGCCGTCGACGACCGTCAGCCCGGCGGCGCCGCGCTTGGGCTTGCCGTCGGCTCCGATCGGAACGCTCACCCGGTCCTTGAACTTCGGATCCAGGTAGCGATCGAAGAGATCCGGCGGCTCCATGATGTGCATGTCGCTGTCCACGAATCTGAGTCCGTCTTTCATGGCTCTCTCCTCTGGCGTGTGGGCGGCGCCGCGGGCCTCAGCGGTAGGCGTCCGGCGCCTGTTTGACGGTGTCCCAGAAAACCGGGTCGTGCCCCGGGAAGATGCGGCCGCGTACGAGCCGCGCGATCGTCTTGAGCTTCTTGATCGAGTGGAGCGCGAGCGTCGGGTTCCACACGACGCCGGGGACTCGCTCCTTGTCGGCATGCTCTTGCCAGTAGCAGGCGTCACCCGTCAGGATGACCGGGCCCGTCTCGGGCAATTCGACCAGCAGCGACTGATGGCCCGGCGTGTGGCCGTCGGTGCGCAGCACGGTCACGCCCGGAAGCAGTTCGGTGTCGCCGTCCAGGTGACGCCAGCGGGCGCCCGGCAGGTCGAAGTTCCTCCGGTAATAGAACGACTCGAAGAACGAGGCCGGGTAGTGCGCGTAGGCGTACTCGTCCTTCTGCACGATCAGCTCCGACTTCGGGAACAGCGCGGCGCCGCCGGCGTGGTCGAAGTGCAGGTGGGAGAGCACGACCATGTCCACCTGATCGGGCTCGAGGCCCACCAGGTCGAGCCGGTGCACCAACAAATCGTCCTCGGTGAAGCGGGCGAGGGGATCGCTGCGCAGAAGCCCGGGCACCGCGCGTGGCGACAGGCCGGTGTCGTAGAGAATCATCGCCTCGCTGGTCTGGACGAGCCAGCAGGCGATCGGGATCTGTACGCGCTCGCCGCCGAACTCGCCGTAGAACAGGCCGGAGCGGTCGAAGCCCATGAACCCGTTCTGCAGCGCGTACAGCGCCTTGACCGCCATGGCGCGCATGATATCACCGGGTCCCCGAGTTGCCAGGTGACGGGGGAAGAGAGTCTAATTACGGCATCTTGTCGCTGGGCCTGGATCTCTCATCGTTCGGCCTCGATATCGTCGGCCGCGTCGAGGCGAGCGTGCTCGAGCCCGTTCCCTTTGATCATGTCTACCTGGACGCCGTCTTTTTTCATGAGACCTACGACCGCCTGCTCGACCACCTGCCGGAGACCGGGCGCTATCGCGAGCTACGCCACCGTGAGGCGATACGGCCGGACGGCCGGAGCGCGCGCCGCAAGTTCTACCTGTTTCCCGAGCACATCGCCTTCCTGCCCCCGGCGCAGCGCGCGGTCTGGCTCGAAGTGTCGCGGGTCTTGCGCTCGCCGGCGCTCCAGGACGCCTTCAAGCGCAAGTTCCGCCGAGCCCTCGAGGCTCGATTCAGCCGGCCGATCGAGCGGCTCACGTTCTATCCCGTGCCGATGCTGCTCCGTGACCTCGGCGGCTACCGGATCGGGATCCACGGTGACTCCGTGAGCAAGGCCATCACCGTGCAGCTCTATCTACCGCGGGACGAGTCGCAGGCCCATCTGGGGACGCGTTTCCACGAGGGACGCGACGGCGAGGGAGCGCGGCGCATCAAGACCCTGGCGTTCCGGCCGGCGACCGGATACGCGTTTCCGGTCGTGTACCACGCGACCTGGCACAGCGTTGCGCCGACGTCCGATGCCGACGGCGAGCGCAACTCGCTCATGCTGACCTATTACGTCCAGAACGGCGCCTTCGACCGGCTGGCCGAGCGGGCCAAGCGCCTCTGGGTGTTCTTCGGGTACGCCATGCGCCGATGACGCTACAATCCCGTCCATGGACTTTCAGCTGACCGAGCAGCAGGAGCTCATTCGCAAGGAAGTCGCCACCCTGGCGCGGTCGTTCTCATTCGACTACTGGCTGGAGAAAGACCGGAAGGCGGAATACCCGGCGGACTGGATCCGCGCCTTCGCCCAGGCCGGCTGGCTCGGGATGATCATCCCCGAGGAGTACGGCGGCTCGGGCCTCGGCGTCACCGAAGGCGCGGTGATGCTCTACGAGATCTGTGCGGCCGGCGCCGGAACCACCGGCGCCTCGCCGATCCACTTCTATCTGTTCCCGCCGATGCCTGTGATCAAGCACGGCTCCGAGGACCTCAAGCGACGCTATCTGCCACGCGTGGCCACCGGCGACATCATCATGTCGTTCGGCGTGACCGAGCCCAACGCCGGCACCGACACCTCGCGGATCCAGACGCGCGCGGAGCGCCACGGCGACCGCTACGTCGTCAACGGCCGGAAGGTGTGGAACACCAACGCCCAGCACGCGACCCACATCCTCTTGCTGGCGCGCACCTCGCCTCGCGACCCGGCCAAGCCATTCGCGGGCATGACGCTCTTCTTCACGGAGTTCGACCGCGCCCGGATCGCCGTCCGCGAGATCGAGAAGCTCGGGCGCGCGGCCGTCGACTCCAACGAAATCTTCATCGACGGGCTCGAGATCCCCGAGGCGAACGTGGTCGGCGAGGTGGGCCGGGGCTTCTATCATCTGCTTGACTCGCTGAATCCGGAGCGCGTCTTCACCGGCATCGAGGCAGTCGGCATCGGCCGGGCCGCGCTCGATCGCGCCGTGCAGTACGCCAAGGAGCGGGTCGTCTTCGACCGGCCGATCGGCCAGAACCAGGCGATCGCCCATCCACTCGCGCTGGCGTGGGCGAAGCTCGAGTCGGCCGGGCTCATGTGCATGAAGGCGGCGTGGCTGTTCGACAACGGGCGGCCGTGCGGCGCCGAGTCGAACACCGCCAAGCTCCTGGCGGCCGAGGCGGGCTTCGAGGCGTGCGACGTCGCGCTGCAGACCCACGGCGGGTACGGCTACGCGAAGGAATTCTACGTGGAGCGGCTCTGGCGCGAGGTGCGTCTCTACAAGATCGCGCCGGTGTCGCAGCAAATGGTGCTCAATCACATCTCGGAGCACGTGCTCGGGCTGCCCAAGAGCTACTGACCTCGACCCGGAAGGAGACCTCGATGGCGACGACGAGAATCGGCCGGCGCGAATTCCTGGCGGGTACGACCGGTGCGGTGCTGGCCTCGACGCTGTCCGCCCCCGCGATCGCGCAGAACAAGCCGGTGCGCATCGGTCTGCTCACTGTGAAGACCGGTCCGCTCGCCACCGGGGGGCTCCAGATGGAGCAGGGGACCATCCGGTTCCTCAAGGACCACAACCACATGCTGGCCGGCCGCAAGGTCGAGCTAGTATCGGCCGACACCGGCGGCAACCCGGCGGGCACCAAGACCAAGACGCAGGAGCTGGTCGAGCGCGATCAGGTGGACATGATCTTCGGCCCACTCGCGGCGTTCGAGCTCCTGGCGATCACCGACTACACCACTCAGGCCAAGATGCCCGTCCTCAGCCTCGCCGCGGCGGAGGACATGACCCAGCGCCGGCCCAACCCGTACTTCGTCCGTGCCTCGGCGACCTCGTCGCAGAACATGCACGCGCTGGCCGACTACGCGGCGAAAGAGCTCAAATTCAAGCGCGTCATCACCATCGCCGACGACTTCGCCTTCGGCCACGAGCAGATGGCGGGATTCCAGCGCGTCTTCGAGGACGCCGGGGGCCGCGTCGTCAAGAAGCTCTGGCCGCCGCTGGTGACGCCCGATTACACGCCGTACATCGCCCAGATCAGCGGCGTCGACGCGGTCGTGCAGGGCTTCGCCGGATCGAATCCGTTGAAGTTCATGAAGCAGTACCAGGACCAGGGGCTCAAGCTGCCCGTGCTGGGCGGCGGA
The DNA here is from genome assembly GCA_035649755.1 of Candidatus Methylomirabilota bacterium. Classification (GTDB taxonomy): domain Bacteria; phylum Methylomirabilota; class Methylomirabilia; order Rokubacteriales; family CSP1-6; genus AR31. Next base: position 3,189 of record DASRIY010000121.1, on the reverse strand, counting down.
CCCGCGTGTGACGACGCGCTGCTGAAGTCGTTCGGCGACGAGGCCGTCGGCCTCATCACGTGCTCGGCCTACACCGCCGACCTCGACACGCCGAGCAACAGGCGATTCGTCGACGGAATGGTGAAGGACTACGGCAACACGCCCGGCCTCTACGCCGCGGGTCTGTACATCAACGGCATGGTGGCCGAAGCGGCGCTGGAGAAGACCGGCGGCAAGACCGACGATCGCGACGCGTTCATCAAGGCGCTGCGCGGAGTGTCGCTCGTCGACACGCCGCGTGGGCCGTTCACGTTCGACCACCTCGGCAACGTCGTCGGGAACTTCTATATCCGCCGCTGCGAGAAGAAGGGCGGCAAGCTCGTCAACACCACGATCAAGACGTACCCGAAAGTGAGCCAGTTCTGGACGTACGACGAGAAGTGGTTCCTGGCTCAACCCGTGTACTCGCGCGACTATCCTCCGCTCAAAACGTGAGGGGGCCTCGACGGCCCCCTCCCGACCTCCCCCTCGGCAGGGATTGCGGCGGCAAAGCCGCCGCTCGAATCGGACCATGAATCTGTGGCTGGTGCTTGCCGTCAACAGCATCACGCTCGGCGGATTGCTGTTTCTGCTGTCGGCGGGGTTCTCGCTGATCTTCGGTCTCATGAAGATCCCCAACCTGACGCACGGCTCGTTCTTCATGCTCGGGGCCTATCTCGCGACGAGCCTGATCGCGCTTGGCGCCGATTTCTGGACTGCTGCGATCCTGGGCGGGCTCCTCGTGGCGATCTTCGGCGGCATCGTCGAGCGTTTCATCCTGCGCCGCCTGGCCGGGGCGGAGCTGGCGCAGGTCCTGGTCACGCTCGGCCTCTCGTTCATGATCGCCGACGTGTGCCTGATGGTGTGGACCGGTGATCCCATCCGGATCGCCACGCCGAGCGCCTTGCGCGGCGCGACGACCGTGGCCGGGTTCGGCTTTCCCACCTATCGCCTGGCCATCAGCGTCATCGCGGTGGTGTTCGCGGCGGCGCTGTGGGCGCTCCTCGACCGGACGCGGCTCGGCGCGATGATCCGCGCGGGCGTTGACGACCCGGCGATGGCGCGGGTGGTCGGCATCCGGGTCTCGCGCCTCTTCACGATCGTGTTCTGCCTGGGGGCCTGGCTCGCCGGGTTCGCCGGCGTGATCGGCGGGCCCATTCTCTCCGTCTATCCCGGGCTCGACGGGGAGATGCTGCCCCTGGCGCTGGTCGTGGTGATCCTCGGCGGGAGTGGCAGCCTGCTCGGCTCGCTGGTCGGAAGCTTCGTCGTCGGGTTCCTCTACAACTTTGGCCAGGCGATGTTTCCCGAGCTCGCCTACGTCGTGCTGTTCCTGCCCATGCTGATCGTGCTGGTGCTGCGTCCGCAGGGCCTCTTCGGACGACCGGCCGCGTGAACCGGCTCGCCCTCGGCGTCGCGCTGGCGATCCTGGCGGCGGTGCCGTACTGGGTCGGCGGAACCTACTACGTCAACATCGCGAGCCAGGTGCTCTTCTACGCCATCTTTGCGCTCGGCGTGAACGTGCTTGCCGGCTACGCCGGGCTCGTGAGCCTGGGCCACGCCGGGCTCTTCGGCATCGCGGCCTACGCCGGCGCCCGCATCATGAACGAGGGCTACGGCCACGTCGGGGTCACCGTGGGCGCCCTTGCCGTGACCCTGCTCGCCTCGGCGGTCTTTGCGGCGCTCGCGCTGCGCGGCACCGGGCTCGGCTTCGTCATGATCACCGTCGCGCTCGGCCAGATCGTCTGGGGCGTCGCCTATCGCTGGATCAGCATCACGAACGGCGACAACGGCATCGCGATCCGCGGCCGACCGAGCCCGCTCGGCCTCTCGCTGTCGACGCCAAACGGCTTCTACTGGGCCACCCTCGCGGTCTTTCTCCTGGCGGTGACCTCGATGGCGGTGTTCGTCGCCTCGCCCTTCGGCGCCAGCGTGCGCGGCACGCGCGATCAGCCCCGGCGCATGAACGCGCTCGGGTACCACGTCTGGATGATCCGTTTCCTCGCGTTCCTCTTCTCGGGCTTCTGGAGCGGGGTGGCGGGCCTGCTCTACCTCTACTACAACCAGTTCGTGAGCCCGCAGGCGGTCGCGCTCACCGCCTCGGCCGAGGCGCTCCTGATGGTCATCGCCGGAGGCACGGCGACCCTTCTGGGGCCGATCGCGGGCGCCGCGCTCGTCGTGATCGTCAAGAACGTGGTCAGCGCCTACATCGAGCGGTGGAACTTCGTCCTCGGCGCGATCTTCGTCGTCATCGTCGTCTTCATGCCCGAGGGGCTGGTACCGGGCGCGCGCCGGCTCTGGCGCTGGGCGCTCGCGGCACGGCGCCCGCGGGCTATCGCGGTGGAGTGACCGGGCGGCGAGGGGCGAGCGGAGCGGCGCGCAGTCCTTCGAGGTCGATCGAGGGCATCTCGAGGCTCAGCGAGCCCATGACGCCGTTGGCGAGCTCGCTGTAGCGGCTGAAGTACCGGCGAATCCGTCCGCGCCACGCCGGGACGCCCCCGTTGGCGTGAAGCTCGAAGGCCGACTCGCGACCGTCGAGCGCCGAGCAGACGTGATCCGAGGCCAGCTGGAGCAGGGCCGCGCGCTGGAGCGCCGTGTACCCGCCGCCTTCGAATGACTCCGCGAGCCCGGCGCCCACCTCCGGCGAGGCCAGGTCGGTGTCCGATGGCGCGACGACCAGGGACGAGCCCGGCAGGATCCTCAAGAGCTCGGCCATGCGCTGGCGCGCTTTCAGGATGGCGATGCTGCCGGGCGCGATGTGGAGGCGATTCGGGATGCAGTAGCCCTGGGCCGTCACCTCGGGATCGAGCTCGGCCGCGGTGATGCACGTCCGCACGGTCTGCACCTCGATCACGAGGTCGATGAGGTAGTCGAGCGTGGGCTCGTGCTCGACCAGCCCCATCGCGTGGGTGCAGGCGAGCGCGAGGCCGAGCGTGAACTCCGCCTTCGCGAGCCAGCAGTAGAGCTGGTGCCAGAAGAGCCACGACGCCATCGGCTCGGGCGTGATGTCCATGAGGAAGATGCGATCCCAGGGAACGAAGACGTCGTCGAGCCACATCTGCCCGTCCAGCTCGTCGAAGCGGCTCGACAGCGGGGCCATGAACGTGCTGGCCGGGCGCGTGGCGATTTTGCGGCAGATCACGGTGACGCCCGGCGCGCCGACCGGAATGATGA
>DASRIY010000120.1:0-2479 GCA_035649755.1 Candidatus Methylomirabilota bacterium | reverse complement strand
TCCAGCAGGGAGCCGTCGGGCTCCACGCTGAACGACCCGCCGCCCATGACGACGATCTGGCGCGGGCGCGCGGCGCTCACGTGCGGGTCGGCTGGTGTCCGATCGAGCCGGCGTACTTCTCCAGCTCCTCCGGCGGCAGGTACTGCGCCTCCCACTGCCGGATGCGATCGAAGCCGGCAAACGTGTGCAGATCGCCGAGCGGGTGCTTCGCGAACTCGCGGGCGAAGCGCTCCTCGGCCAGCGGGCCCTCGTCGCGCAGGGCGACCGCCAGGTTGTAGACCGCCTCGATCGTGGCGCGGAAGGTGGCGCCGGGTAGGATCGTCACCGCGATACCGAGCTCCTGCATCTCGGCCAGGCTGAACCGCGGCGACACACCGGTCTGGTTGTAGAACACCGGCCCCTTCACCTCGCGGCAGATGCGGCGGACCTCGTCGACGCTCGTCGGCCCCTCGACGAAGGCGAGGTCGGCGCCCGCTTCGAGGTAAGCGTTGGCGCGGCGGATCGCGTCGTCGAGCGAGCCGCCGGCGGCGCCCCGCGCGTCGGTGCGGGCGATGAGGACGAAGTCTGGATCGAGCTCGCGCCGCACGGCGTCGGCCGCGCGGTACTTGCCGACCGCTTCCTCGATGGGAATCACGCGGCGCCCGGCCACGTGGCCGCAGCGCTTGGGAATCGCCTGGTCCTCGATGTGGATGCCCGCGACGCCGGTGCCGATGTACTCACGGACCGTGCGCATTACATTGATGGCGTTGCCGTAGCCGTTGTCGGCGTCGGCGATGACCGGTACCTGAACGGCGTTCGCGATGTAGCGGGCGTTCAGGTGCATCTCGGTCATCGTCGCGAGCCCCGCGTCGGGCAGGCCGAGCAGCGAGAGCGACGTGCCGTAACCCGTCATGTAAAGGGCCGGAAAGCCGGCTTCGGCGACGATCCGCGCGCTGAGCGCGTTGTAGCAGCCGGGCACGAAGAGTGTCTTGCCGGACTTCAGGAGCTGCCGGAGCTGCGAGGTCGCACGCATGCTGTCCTCCTTCACCTTGCAGGGTTGATACGCGCCGGACGCGCGGCTGTCAAGGCGCGCCGGAGTGCGGTAGGCTACCTGCGCCGGCAAGCCGGCGGGAGGCGCGCGATGGCGATGATCCGGGTCGGGACGCTGATCGACGGGACCGGGGCGCCGCCCGTGCGCGACGCGGTCGTGACGTTCGAGAACGGTCGGATCGAGGCGGTGACGACCGGCGCGAGCGGCGGCCGCTCGGTCGCCGGCGAGGTCATCGACGCTCCGGGGCTCACGCTCCTGCCCGGCCTCATCGACTGCCACGATCATCTCGCCTCGCACGGCTACGAGATGGCCAAGCGCTGGGGGCTCGACGAGCCGCGCAGCACCTCGCATCTGCGGACGGCCACGGTGGCGCGGACGATCCTCGAATCGGGCTACACGGCCGTGCGCGATGCCGGCGGACTCGACGCGGGCTTCCGGGTCGCGATGAACGACGGGCTCATCGTGGGGCCGCGCCTGGTGCTGTCGCTCGCGATCATCTCGCCCACCGGCGGCCTCGGCGACCGCGTGAGCCCGTCCGGGCACGTGGCGCCGGAGAGCGCCGATCCGTGCCTGCCGCCGAGCGTCGCCGACGGCATCGACGCGATCCGCACGACCGTGCGCACGATGGTCCGAGCCGGCGCCGATCAGATCAAGTGCGCGACGACCGGCGGCGCCAGCTCGCGCGCCGGCCACGGCCCGCGCGACTCCGAGTACACGCTGGAGGAGCTGAAGGTCCTGGTGGAGGAATCGCACGCGCTCGGCCGGCGGGTCATGTGTCATGCCCTGGGCGGACCGGGGCTCCGCGTGGCGATCGAGGCGGGCGTGGACTCGATCGAGCACGGCTGCTACCTGGACGAGGACCGCGAGCTGATCCCGATGATGGCGGAGAAGGGCATCTTCTTCGTCCCGACGCTGCTGGTTTACGAGTACCACCGCGAATCGCCGGCGCCGCACGTGCGCGAGCGCGCGCACGCCCTGCGCGCGCATCACCGCGACAGCGTCGCGCGCGCGCTCGAGGCCGGCGTGAAGGTCGTCGCCGGCACCGACGCAGGCGGCCACGGCCATCCGAACAACGCGGCCGAGCTCCCGCTGCTGGTGGCCGCCGGGCTGACGCCCATGCAGGCGCTCCAGGCGGCGACGAGCCGCGCCGCCGAGTGCCTGGGCCTGCAGGGGGAGATCGGCACGATCGAGAAGGGGAAGTGGGCCGACCTCGTGCTCGTCGAGGGCGACCCGCTCCGGGATATCTCCATCCTGACTGACGCGCGCCGCATCAAGCGCGTGATCAAGGGCGGCGCGACGGTGATCGCCCGCTGATCAGACGACCGCGACGGCCTCCACCTCGATCAGATAATCGGGGTGCGCGAGCTTGCTGACCTCGATCATCGTCGAGGCCGGGCCCTTCTGGCCAAAGAACTCGTCGCGTACGGCACGGAACTCCGGCCGGTAGCG
>DASRIY010000119.1:0-2305 GCA_035649755.1 Candidatus Methylomirabilota bacterium | reverse complement strand
CCGCAGCCGCGCCTCGGGGCCGTCCGCCGACGCGACGGCGCGACCGACGCCGGCGAGCAGGTCGTCGAGCGTCCGGTCGAGGATGGCGAACAGGATCTCTTGCTTGGACTTGAAGTGGTAGTAGAGGCTCGCCGCCTCCATCCGGAGCGCGCGCGCCAGCGTGCGCATCGAGCTGCCGTGATAGCCCCGCTCGCGAAAGAGGGCGATCGCCGCCTTCAGAATTCGCTCGGCGGCATCGGCTCGCTCGTGAGTGGCGACAACGGTGGCGGCCATGCCTATCTAACGGACGTTCGTTAAACTAGCATGCGCGCCGGCGGTGTCAAGCCGGAGGCGCGCGGAGCCCCGTGATAGCATCCCCGCCTGAAAGGAGCCCGATCATCGACTTCCTCCACGCCAGCATGACCGGGCTCGCGCAGGTCTTCGCGTGGCCGACCTTCGGGCTGATGCTGATCGGGATGGCCCTCGGCTTCGTCGTGGGCCTCCTGCCCGGGCTCGGCGGCCCGACGACCCTGGCGCTCATGCTGCCGTTCGTGTTCAAGATGACGCCGATCGAGGCGTTCGCCTTCCTCCTGGGCATGCTCGCGGTCACCGCCACCACTGGCGACATCACGTCGATCCTTTTCGGCATTCCGGGCGAGCCCACCACCGCGGCCACGATCGTGGACGGGCACGCCATGGCCAAGAACGGCGAGGCCGGCCGCGCGCTGGGCGCGGCGATGATGAGCTCGCTGATTGGGGCGCTGTTCGGCGCCGTCGTGCTCGGGCTCGCCATTCCCGTCGTGCGGCCGCTCGTCCTCACGCTCGGCTCGCCGGAGTTCTTCATGCTGGCGCTGCTCGGCATCACGTTCGTCGCCTCGCTGAGCGGCGAGGCGCTGCTGAAGGGCCTCCTGGCCGGCGGGCTCGGCCTCTGGCTCGCCACGATCGGGCTCGACCCGGTGACGGGCACGCAGCGCTACACCTTCGGGCAGCTCTTCCTCTGGGACGGCATCGGGCTCGTGCCGGTCACCATCGGCTTCTACGCGATCCCCGAGCTCATCGACATGGCGACCGCGGGCTCGAGCATCGCGAAGCTCGATGTCGGCCGGGTCGGCGGCGTGTGGGAAGGCGTTCGCGACACCTTCCGGCACTGGCTCCTGGTCATTCGCTGTAGCGCGCTCGGCACGTTCATCTCGATCATTCCGGGCCTCGGCGCCGCCACGACGCAGTGGCTCGCGTATGCCCACGCCGTCCAGAGCTCGTCAGGCCGGGAACGGTTCGGCAAGGGCGCGGTGGAGGGCGTGCTGGGCCCGGGCGCGGCCAACAACTCCTCGCTCGGCGGCAGCCTGGTCACCACCGTGGCGTTCGGCGTGCCGGCGAGCGTCGCGACCGCGATCCTCATGGGCGCCTTCTTCGTCCAGGGGCTGGTGCCGGGCCCGGCGATGCTCACCCCGGCGCCGAAGGGGCACCTGGCGGTCACGCTGGCGATGGTGTGGACCATCGTGGTCTCGAACATCATCACCGTCGCGGTCTGCCTCGTCTTCATGGGCCCGCTGGCGCGGATCACGCAGATCCGCGGCACGCTCTTGGTCCCCTTCATCATGATCCTCGTGTACGTCGGCGCGTTCGCCGAGAAGAACGTCTTCGAGGACCTGGGCGTCGTGCTGGCGTTCGGCGCCCTCGGCTGGATCATGTCGCGCCTGGACTGGCCACGGCCTCCCCTGCTGCTCGGCCTGGTGCTCGGTCCTCTGGCTGAGAACCGATTGTTCCTCTCCACTGACAACTACGGTCTGGGCTGGCTCTTTCGCCCGGGCGTGCTGATCATTCTCGCCATCATCCTGGCTGGTCTGGCGGTTCCGATCGTGCAACAGCGCCGGCGCGGCGCCGCGCCCGCCGAGCCCGGTGCGACGGGGCCGGCGCCGATCCGCTGGCGGCTCGACGGCGCGACGGCGTTCAACGCAGGCCTGGTCTTGCTGTTCGCGTCCGCGCTCTGGACGAGCCGCCGCTTCGACGCTCGCGCCGGACTATTCCCCTGGACGATCGCCTCGGCGTCGCTCGTACTCGCGATCGTCAACGTCGCCGGCGGCCTCCGCGCCCCGCGTGCCCCGGCCCCCGGCGATGATGACCCCGCCGCCGAGCCGCCGGACTCAGCGCGCCGGACCCTGGCGATTTGCGCATGGATTCTCGGGATGTACGCGGCCATCTGGCTCGTCGGCTTCTCGCTGGCGACGCTCGTCACGACGCTGCTCTACCTGCGCGCGGCCCGCGAGCGCTGGCCCCTCAGTGTCGGCCTGAGTCTCGCCGGCTTTGCGTTCGTGTACGGCCTGTT
>DASRIY010000118.1:0-3411 GCA_035649755.1 Candidatus Methylomirabilota bacterium | reverse complement strand
CTGGCACACCCATCGGGTGCCGGTCCTGATCACCCGCTCGTCGAACAACTTCGGGCCCTATCAGTACCCCGAGAAGGTCATCCCGCTCTTCGTGACCAACGCCTTCGACGACAAGCCGCTGCCGCTCTACGGCGACGGCCGAAACGTGCGCGATTGGCTCTACGTGCTCGACAACTGCGCGGGTATCGACCTGGTGCTGCGCAAGGGCGGCGAGGGCGAGGTCTACAACATCGGGGGCGGCCACGAGGTCGAGAACATCGTCCTCACGCGGCAGATCCTTCAGCTGACCGGCAAGCCCGAGACGCTGATCCAGCCCGTGAAGGACCGTCTGGGCCACGACCGCCGCTACTCGGTCGACTCCCACAAAGTGCGACAGCTCGGCTGGACGCCGCGCCACCGGTTCGGCGACGCGATCAGCTCGACCGTTGCCTGGTATCGCGAGCACGAAGCGTGGTGGCGTCCGCTCAAGTCGGGCGAATTCCGCGCGTATTACGAAAAGCAGTACGGCCACCGCTGACCAGCAAGAATCGCTGACTGAATACTCGCTGAGTAGAAGGAAGGTTCCATGAAGCATATCGTGACGCTGACGCTGGCGTCTCTCCTCTTGTCGACGCCCTTCGTCTTCGGCGCCCCCGGGTCCGGTCCCGAGCCGCGCCTGCATCCTCGCGAAGTCTCGGCCCTGCCGTCGTTCGTCCGGCGCGTCGAGCCCGCGGTCGTGGCGCTGCACGTGAAGAACGACGAGAAGGCCAACTCGTCGGTCCGGCTCGGCACCCGCCGCTTCGGTAGCGGCGTCATTTTCGATCAGCGCGGCTACGTGGTCACGGTGAGCTATTTGCTCCTGGACGCGGTGTCGATCGAGGCGAAGGGACGCGACGGGCGCTCCGTGCCCGCGCGCGTGGTCGGCCTCGATCTCGACACCGGGCTGGGCGTCGTGAAGCTCGAGGGCGCCGGCCCGTGGACGGCCGCGGCCCTCGGCGACTCGCACACGGTCGCCGCCGGCGCCCGGACCGGCACGGTCGGCGTCGACGAGGACAACGATCTCGTCCAGGTCTCGGGCTCGGTGCACGCCGTCCGGCGCTTCTCGGCGTACTGGGAGTACATGCTCGACCGGGCGATCATCGTCGCGCCGGCCAGCCCGCAGTGGGGAGGCAGCGCCGTCGTGAACGAGCGCGGCGAGGTCGTGGGCATTGCCTCGCTCCGGCTCGGCGACCCGCCGCATGTGAACCTGGCCGTGCCCATCGAGAAGTTCGTGCCGGTGAAGGACGAGCTGATCGCGTCCGGCCGCATCGCGAGCCGGCCGCCCCGCCCGTGGCTCGGCCTCTACACCGTCGCGGCGCCCGCGGGTCTCCTGGTCAGCGAGACCTCGCCGTCGGGGCCCGCGTCGCGGGCCGGGTTCCGCCAGGGCGATCGCATCCTCAAGGTCAACGGCGTGGCCGTCGCCTCGCAGGAGGAGTTCTACGAGCAGCTCTGGTCGCGGCGCGCCGGCGACCTGATCGAGCTCGCCATCGAGCGCGACAAGCGGGTGCAGATCATCACCGTCCCCTCGGTCGACCGCCACCGCCTCTTTCCCGTGCGGTAGACGCGGGGTTCGGACCGGGCGCCTGGGGTAGACTCTTCTCGATGAAGGGCGCCGAAGATCCGTATCAGGGGCGAGGCCTCATCGCCGACCCCATCCATCAGTACATTCTCTACACGCGGCCCGGCGGGGTTCCCGGCGAGGCGACCGAGCAGGACCTGATCGACACCGCGTGGGTGCAGCGGCTGCGCCGGGTGCCGCAGCTGCAGTCGGCGCGCTGGGTGTATCCGGCCGCCGAGCACAGCCGCTTCCAGCACTCGCTCGGGGCGATGCACCTGGCCGGCCGGCTCGCCCAGCATCTCTATCCCTCGCTCCGGGCGACCTTCGCCGACGCGCCGTCCGCCGCGCTGATCGAGGAGCTCCTGCGGACCGCGGGGCTCCTGCACGACGTCGGTCACGGCCCGTTCGGCCACTTCTTCGACGACAACTTCCTGGTCGACTACGAGCTGACCCACGAGCTGCTCGGCCAGCGCATCATCCGCGAGGAGCTGGCCGATCTGCTGCGGAACCTCCGCCGGAGCCCGCACGGCGTCTTCGACGCCGGCGAGTCGATCGACCCGGAGTGGATCTGCTACTTGATGGGCAAGAGCTACACGCAGCCTCTCGAGTCGCATCCGCGCTGGCTGCCGCACCTGAAGCCCTTGCTCTCGGGCGTCTTCACCGCCGACAACATGGACTACGTGCTGCGCGACTCCTACATGTGCGGCGTCGCGATCGGACCGATCGACATCGACCGGATCATCTACTACTCGTTCTTCTCCGATCGCGGGCTCACCCTCGACCGCGCCGGGCTCCAGGCGTTCACGATGTTCCTGAACGCCCGCTTCTACATGTACACGAACGTCTACTACCACCGGACCACACGCGGCATCGACCTGCACCTGAAGGAGATCTTCCGCGACACGATGCGCATCGCGTTTCCATACGATCTCCGCAAGGAGCTTCACCCGTATCTGCATCTGACGGAATGGACGCTCCTCGAAGAGGTCGAGCGCTGGCACGACGCCGAGGACGCAGACCGGCGCGCGCTGGGCGCCGAGTGGCGCCACATCCTGGACCGGAAGCTCAAGTGGCGGATGTCGAGCGAGGAGGTGCTCGATCAGTTCGAGACCCGCAAGGGCCAGAGCTTCCTCGACGTCGAGACGGTGAAGAAGCGCGTGCGCACCTTCCTGCCGGCGGCGCTGCGCGACGTCCCGTTCGAGATCGACATGGCGCTGCAGGACCCGCGGCCGCTCAATCCCTTGAAGATGGGCGATCGCCAGATCTACGTGTACGACTCCTCGACCCGCCGCGTCTCCGAGGAGCCCCTGACCGAGATCTTGAAGTATCTGCCGGGCAAGGTCGCGCAGTGCCGGATCTTCGCGATGACCCACGAGCGCGACGCGGAGCTGGCCCTGGCGCTGAAGCGCGCGCTCAGCGAGGAGCCGCCGTCCATCCTGACGAACGTATGACGCCCACCTGCCCATGATGAGCTGGCGGTTCGTCACGTTCGCCGCGCTGTTCGTCACCTGCTTGCTGACGGCCAACATCATGGCCGCCAAGCTCATCTCGGTCGGCGGCGTGGTGCTCACCGCCGGGATCGTCGTGTTCCCGGTGTCCTATATCGTGGGCGACGTGCTCACCGAGGTGTGGGGCTATGGGGCGGCACGCCGCGTGATCTGGCTCGGCTTCGCCTGCAACGCGCTCATGGTCGCGGCCATCTGGGTCGGCGGCGAGATCCCGAGCGCGCCGTTCTGGAAGGGCGGCGCGGCGTACGCCGAGATCCTCGGCCAGACGCCGCGGATCTTGATGGCGTCCTTCGTCGCCTACCTGTTCGGCGAGTTCGCCAACTCTTA
>DASRIY010000117.1:0-5171 GCA_035649755.1 Candidatus Methylomirabilota bacterium | reverse complement strand
GTCTGGGCCGCCGGGCTCTACGTCTGGTACCGCGTCGACCGGAGCATGCTTCGCTACGCGCTCGAGGCGATCTCGGAGGACGAGGATGCGGCGGCGGCGACCGGCATCCACGTCACCGCCGAGAAGCTGAAGATCACCGTGCTGAGCGCGGGCATGACCGCGCTCGCCGGCGCCCTCTACTGCCAGTACCAGATGTTCATCTCGCCGGACACGGTGAGCGGCATCTCCGTGTCGCTCCAGATGGTCTTCGCGGTCGTGGTCGGCGGCCTCTACGTCTCGCTCGGGCCGACGGTCGGCGCGGTGATCACGATTCTCCTGGCCGAGGTGCTGCGCATCTCGTTCGGCACCCGCGCGGTGGGCTGGGACAACCTGGTCTATGGGGTTCTGCTGGTGCTGTTCATCGTGTTCTTGCCCAAGGGGATCCTCGGAAGCCTCCTCGATCTTCGCCGGAGAGTGGGATGGACCTCGAGCTGAAGGGAAGGGTCGCCGTCGTCACCGGGACCAGCGTGGGCATCGGCCGCGAGATCGCCAAGGTGTTGGCGGCCGAGGGAGCGCAGACCGTCGTGACGGCACGCCGGGCGAACTTGCTCGCCACGCTCCAGGACGAGATCGAGCGCGCGGGAGGCCCGCGCCCGCTCGCGGTGCCTCTCGATCTCTACCAGGCCGAGTCCGCCGCGCGGCTTCGCGACGCCGCGCTCTCCGCCCACGGCCACGTCGACATCCTGATCAACAACGCCGGCGGCTCGCGCACGGTGCCGTGGGACTCACCGGACTCGGTGTGGGACGAGTCGTTCTCGATCAACTTCACCGCGGTGCGGCGGCTCACGCAGGCGCTCCTGCCCGGGATGATCGAGCGCCGCTGGGGCCGGGTTCTCTGCGTCACGGGCAGCGCCGAGCCGTCGACCGTCAACGCCGCGGTCGCCGCCAAGGCGGGCGTGCACGCCTGGGCCAAAGGGCTCTCGCGCGAGATCGGGCGTCACGGCATCACCATCAACTGCCTGGCGCCCGGGCGGGTGCACAGCGAGCAGATCGACAAGCGCCTGCACCCGACGCCGGAGAGCCAGGCCGAGTTCTCGAAAAACATCCCGCTCGGCTATTTCGGCGACCCGGGCGACGTCGCGTTCCTGGCGGCGTTCCTGTGCTCGCCGAGAGCCCGCTACATCACGGGCGAGCGCATCCACGTCGACGGGGGCATGCACCGCTCGGTCTGACGATGCCGTCGCCGTACGTCACTCGCGATCTCTTTCGCTTCTTCGGCGAGCTCCGGCGCCACAACAATCGCGAGTGGTTCAACGAGAACAAGGACCGCTACCTCTCCGAGGTGCGGGACCCGCTGCTGGACTTCATCGCCGCGATCCGCCCCGGGCTCAGAGCGATCAGCCCGCATCTCGCCGCCGACCCGCATCCCTCGCGCGGCTCGCTCCTTCGCATCTACCGCGACACGCGGTTCAGCCGCGACAAGACCCCCTACAAGACCAACGCGGGGCTCTTCTTCGCGCTCGAGGCGGACAAGGACGCGGATGCACCGGGCTACTACCTGCACCTGGCGCCGGGCGAGGTGTTCATGGGGGCGGGGATGTGGCATCCGGGCGCCGAAACCCTGCACGCCATCCGCACGGCGATCGTCGCGAAGCCGGCGGAATGGAAGCGCGTGCGGCGCGTGGGTCTCTCGCACGACGAGGACACGCTCAAGCGCGCGCCGCGCGGCTTCGATCCCGATCACCCGCTCGCGGCGGACCTCAAGCGCCTGAGCTTCACGACGGGCGCCAGCTTCAGCGAGGCTCAGGCCTGCGCGGCCGACTTCCCGGCGCGCTTCGTGCGCGCCTGCCGCGGCGCCGCGCCGCTGGTGAAGTTCCTCGCGCGGGCGATGCGCCTGGCGTTCTGATCGCCCCTCGCTCTCGGACGCGGTCCGGCGTAGCATGGGCGCCGTGAACGACAGGGCGACCCCGGCCGGGATTTCCCCGGCGCTCCTGACCCGCGAGGAGCTCCTGCGCCGGGCCGCCGCGCTGGTGCCCGTGCTGAGATCGCGCGCGGCCGAGACCGAGCAGCTTCGCCAGATTCCCGCCGAGAGCCTCAGGGATCTTCGCGACTCCGGGTTAATTAGAATTGGCAATCCCCGCCGATACGGCGGTCACGATGTCGAGGTGGACACGGCCTACGACGTGGGCTTCGAGCTCGGGCGCGGCTGCGGATCGACGGCCTGGTGCTATTCCCTGTGGACCGCGCACAACTGGTGGCTCGGCCACTTCCCCGAGCGGGCCCAGGACGAATTCTTCGCGACGGGGCCCGACACGCTCTTCTCCAGCGGCCTCAACCCCGCCGGCGGCAAGAGCGAGCCGGTCAGCGGGGGGCTGCGCGTGTCCGGTCGCTGGGGGTTTTCCAGCGGGTGCGACGCCAGCACCTGGGCGATGGTCGCGGTGCCGGGACCGCGGGCCGGCGGGTTGTCGTGGCTTCTCCTGCCGCGCTCGGACTACGAAATCCTCGACACGTGGTTCGTCACGGGCATGCGGGGGACCGGCAGCAAGGACATCGTGATCAAGGACGCGTTCATCCCGACCCACCGGATCGTCGATCCCGATCGGTCCGGAGCCGAGGACATGACTGGCTGGGAGATTCACGGACGGCTCAGCTATCGCGCGCCGCTGCGCTGTCTGGCCGGCTGGGACCTGGCCGCTCCGCTCGTCGGGATCGCGCAGGGCGCCATCGACGCGTTCACGTCCCGCGCTCAGCACGCGTCCGGTCCGGGACGGACGGCGGAATCCGTGGCCGTGCAGCTGCGGCTGGCCGAGGCCGCCGCCGAGGTGGACGCCGCCCGCTCGCTGCATCGGAGCGACATCCGGGAGATCCTCGACCGGGCCGCGCGCGGCGAGCCCTTCACGGAGCTGGATCGTCTGCGCTACCGCCGCGACAAGGCGTTCGTGACGCGGCTCTGCGTGCGGGCCGTCGACCGGCTGTTCGAGGGCAGCGGCGCGCGCGCCATCCTCGACAGCGAGCCGATCCAGCGCTGTCATCGCGACGTGCACAGCGCCTCGCACCACGCGGCGCTCAGCTGGGACATCATCGCCGAGCAATTCGGACGGCAGGCCCTGGGCCTTCCGCCGAGCTCCTGATTCCTTTTTCCGCAGTGCGCGCCGCAGACCGTCGCGGGGCTGGAGCCCCGCCGGTCGAGGCGCGGCTATTAAGAGGAGAGAGACCGATGAAGATCGTCGACGCGATCGCCGAGATCATGAAGCGGGAGGGCGTGGAGTTCCTGAGCACCTATCCGACGACGCCGATCATCGACGCGGCGGCCGCCGCCGGCATCCGGCCCGTGCTGTGCCGCCAGGAGCGCGTCGGCGTCGGTATCGCCGACGGCTTCAGCCGCACCACCAACGGCCGGCGCATCGGCGTGTTCGCGATGCAGTATGGCCCGGGCGCCGAGAACGCCTTTCCGGGCGTCGCCACGGCCTATTCGGATTCGGTGCCCGTCCTCGTTCTGCCGCTCGGCCACCAGCGCGATCGCGCGCAGGTCTTCCCGCTGTTCAGCTCGGCGCGCACGTACGCCTCGGTCACCAAGTGGGTGGAGACCTTGAACCAGCCCGAGCAGGTCGCGGAGGTCATGCGCCGGGCCTTCAACCTCCTGAAGATGGGTCGGCCGGGGCCGGTCATGGTGGAGATCCCCGCCGACGTGGCGGTGGCCGAGGTCGCCGACCAGGTGGCGCTCGCGTACAAGCCGGTCAAGCCGACGAGCCCGTCGGGGAATCCGCGCGACATCGCCGAGGCGGCGCGCGTGCTGGTGGAGGCGCGCCGGCCCGTGATCCACGCGGGCCAGGGCGTGATGTACGCGGAGGCTTCCCCGGATCTTCTCGAGCTCGCCGAGCTCTTGCAGGCTCCGGTCATGACCACCCTCGAAGGCAAGGGAGCCTTCCCCGAGGATCACGCGCTGGCCCTCGGCACGGGCGGCGGCGGCGTGATGGCCGGCCCCGTTCACACGTTCCTCCCGCAGGCCGACGTCGTCTTCGGCGTGGGCTGCAGCTTCACGAAGCACGGCATGACCACGACCCTGCCGGCCGGAAAGACCATCATTCACGCGACCAACGACGAGCGCGATCTCAACAAGAACTACCCGGCCGACTATCCGATCCTTGGAGACGCCAAGCAGGTCCTGCGCCAATTCGTCGACGCGGTCCGCGACGTCCTCGGGACTCGCATGCGCCACGACAGCACGACCGCGGCCGAGGTGCGCCAGGCCCGGGAGACGTGGCTCAAGGAATGGATGCCGAAGCTCACGTCCAACGAGGTCCCCATCACGCCGTATCGTGTCATCTGGGACTTCATGCAGACGATCAACCCACGCGACGCGATCGTGACCCACGACTCCGGCAGCCCGCGCAACCAGCTCGTGCCGTTCTACCGCGCGACCACGCCGCGCGGCTACATGGGCTGGGGCAAGTCGCATGCGCTCGGCACGGGCCTGGGCCTGATCATGGGCGCCAAGCTGGCCGCGCCCGACAAGTTCTGCGTGAACTTCATGGGCGACGCCGCCTTCGGGATGACCGGGCTCGACTTCGAGACCGCCGTGCGCTGCGGCATCCCGATCACGACGATCGTGCTGAACAACTCGGCCATGGCGATCGAGCGGCACGCCCTGGTCGTCTCGCACGACCGCTATCGCACGCGCGACATCGGCGGAAGCTACGCGGCCATGGGCCGCGCGATGGGCGGCCAGGCCGAGCGCGTCGAGAAGCCCGCCGACATCGTGCCTGCCCTGGAGCGGGCCCGGAAGCTGAACGCCGACGGGCAGGCCGTCCTGCTCGAGTTCATCACCAGCGAGGAGATCGCGTTCTCTCACCGGCGGGCGCTCTGAGGACACCGACGCAATGGATCGCATGCGCTTCGGCTGGATAACCCTCGCGCATTCGGCGTCGCCGGAGTCCGACTACGCGCACGTACACGAGCTGATCGAGCAATCGTGCTTCGCCGAGACCGCGGGCTTCGACGGCATCTGGCTGACCGAGCACAACTTCACGGGCGAGAGCGTCTACTGTGACCCGATTCCGTTCGCGTCGGTCGTGGCGGCGCGCACCTCGCGGATCCGGATCGGCTTCGCGGTGATCCAGCTGGCGCTCCGCCATCCCATCAGGCTGGCGACCGAGCTGGCGCTGCTCGACAACCTCGCGGACGGCCGGATC
>DASRIY010000116.1:0-3953 GCA_035649755.1 Candidatus Methylomirabilota bacterium | reverse complement strand
CGGCGGAAGCCACGGCGCCGCGTCCTCGAGGCTCGCGCCCTCGGTCTTCGCGGTCAGGTCGACGTTGATCGCCTGCACCGGCGGCACCGCGGGCGGGTCGGTCGCGGGCCAGCCGAGATTGCCGGTGGCGACCAGCGACGCGCGGCCCCGCCGAACGGATGCGCCGGCGAGGCGAAGCGAGTGGCGCGTGAGCTCGAAGGGCACCGCCGCCTGGTCCGCGGCGATGTCATTGATGGCCGGCGAGCGAAGATCGAGCGTGCCCGCGAGCACCGGGTCACGCCAGCGACCGCTCAGCGTCGCGTCGAGCACGCCGTCGCCCGATGCGCGGCTCTGCCCGAGGAGCGGCGCGAGCCGCGCGAGCTCGCCGGCCACCTTCAGCCGGAGCGGGTTCGGCCCGTCGGTCGTCGCCTGCCCGTGCGCCTCGAGCTTGAGACCCGGCCAGCCCGCGACGGCGCCGGCGAGATCGAACGTGCCGCGCTCGCCGCGCGCCTCGGCGTCGATCGTTCCCGCCCCGAGCTGCGCGAGTGGTCCGGGAAGCCGGACGTCGCGCGCGTTGAGCCGGACGTGCGACTGCGCCCGCGCCACATCGCGCAGATTGCCGCGCGCCTCGGCGTCGGCGTCGAGGCGCGCGGTGACGCCGCTCTTGAGCCCGGCGACCGCCTCGAGCGCCGCGCTCGCGACGTTGCGGAGGCTCACCGTGACGTGATCGCGCTCCGGATGCGCCGGAACGACGACGGCCGAGCCGGTCACCGACCCGTCGAACGCCCGCGCCCGAAGATCCGTGACGCTCAAGGCGCCGTCGGCGACAGCGAGCCGCGCCGAGCCGGCCCGCGCCTTCACCGGACCGGCCACGAGCTCGTCGAATGCGACGTCCGCCGACACCTTCGGCGACTCGATCGGTCCCTGGAGCCGTCCGCTCGCGCGCACCAGGCCCGCCAGCTTCCAGGGCGACCCCGCGCGCGCGCCGACGGCCGCGACGTCGACGTCGCCGCGAACGGTCACGTCGATGCGCGGCGCGTCGAAGGGACCGTCGACGCGCCCGGCGGAGCTTGCGCGCTGCCCCTCCCAGGTGACGCCGAGGCTCCGGACGTCGATCCGCATGGGCGCGATGCGCGTCTCGGCCTCGACGCGCTCGAGCTTCTCGTGGACGTCCTGGACATCGATTGCGATCCGCTCGGCCCCGAGGCTCGCGCTCATCGACTCGCGGCCGGGACGGAGAGTGGCCGCGAGCCCGGAGGCCTCGACCCGCGTGGCGCCGGCCGCGTCGTCGTAGACGAAGCGGCCGCGCCGCAGCTCGAAGGTACCGAGCTGGATCTGGAGCGGCCCGGCCTGCACGACCTCCGGCAGCATCGGGATCTCGCGCAGCGCCGGCCCTTTGCCGGGGACCATCCTCAGGTCGAGGTCGTCCAGCCGGACCGATCGCAGCACGAGCCGGCGGCGCCAGAGGCTCGTGATGCCGAGGTTGGCTTCGAGCCGCCGAAGGGTGAGGAAATGGGGAGCGCGCTCGCCGGGGAGCGCGGCGACGGTCACGCCCTCGACGACGATGCGTCCGAGCCAGGGCTGCACGCCGACGCGCTCGACGTGAGTCGGCCGTCCGAGGGCGTCGGTGAGCACCGGCTCGAGGCGCTCACGCGCCAGCTCCGGTCCCCATACCCGGACGACCAGCCACGACCCGACCGTGAGGATGACCGCGACGAGCAGCAGGGCGCTCGTGGCGTACCCGAGATAACGCCAGCGCCGAGCACGCCATCGCGAGCCCACGGTCATGGCGCGTTAAGCATACCAGCCGGTCCGGCCGGGCGACGGCCGGACCGGCTGGCTTCCGAACGTTGGCGCCGGGGCTATTCCGGAAGCGCGTTCAGCGCGTACATGGCTACCAGGAGATTGCCGGGCTGGCCCAGCTTGCCGAACCAGCGGCCGTAGATCTGCAGCACCTCGCCGGATCGGTAAAGCTGTGCGAGCGCCCGGTTGACGGTCAGCCGGAACGCCGCGTCCCCGCGGCGGAGCATCAGGCCGTACGGCTCGTAGGACAGGTACGTGTCGGCGATGGCGAACTGCGAAGGATCCTGCGCGGTCACCGCCAGGCCGATGAGGATGACCCGGTCCGACGCGTAGGCGTCGAGCGTGCCGCCCTCGACGCCGGTGAGCCCCTCGCGGTGGTCCTTCACCGGCGTGACCTGCGCGTTGACGAGCGCCTTCTGGAGCGCCGCCTTCAGCGCCGTCTCGGTCGTCGTGCCGGGGATGACGCCGATCTTCTTGCCGGCGAAATCCTGGAAGCTGGCGAGCTTCCCGGTCGTCTTGACGAGGAGGCTCCCGCCGTCGACGAAGGTCATGTTGCTGAAGTCGACCTGCTCCTGGCGCGAGAGCGTGTTCGTCGTCGAGCCGCACTCCAGGTCGACGGTGCCGTTGGCGACCGCCTGCATCCGCGTGTCGACCGTGACCGGCACCCACTTCACGTCGAGCTTCTGGAGCTTGAGCTGCTGCTGGACCGCCGTCGCGACGCTCTTGCAGAGGTCGACCGAGTAGCCGGCGGGCGTGCCGTCACTGCCCTTGAACGAGAACGGCACCGACTGCTCGCGGTAGCCGAGCGTGATCGTGCCGCTGTCCTTGATCTTCTTCAGCGTGCCCTGGAGGTCCTGGGCCTCTGCGGGCCCGCCGAGGGCGAGCACGGCCGCGAAGGACAGCGTGAGCGAGACCGCGTGAACGAGTCGTGTGATGAACATGAGCTCTCTCCTTTGTCCGACCGTCAGAATGCCCACCCGAGGCCCACGAGGTAGCGCAGGTCTTCCTTGCGCGCGCCGATCGCGGGCGTCGAGTCGTACTTGAACTCGAACTTGAACTCGGCGAAGAAGTTGGCAATGACCGTGGCTCGCAATCCGGCGTCGAGGTTCAGATTGTAGTCGACGAACGGCTCCGTGAACCGCGGCAGGTACTCGAGATTGTGGAACAGCTTCAGCGCCTCGTGGGGCGTCCAGTCCACGTGATACGCGAGGCGCAGGGCCGCGTGGTTCTCGCTCGGCTGATTCGCGTATTTCTCGTAGACCCAGGCGACGCCCGCTTCCGTGTTCAGATTGAACGTCGGCGTCTCGAACCACTGGTAGCCGACACCGGGGCCGGCGGTCACCCGCAGATCGAGGTCGGCAACGTGATCCTGCTCGATCCGGGCCGCGGCGTAGAGGTAAAAGTGCTTGGTGAGGAAGTAGTCGTACTTGCCGAGGATGAACCAGTTGTTGACGCTCGTCTCCCACTCGCCGGTGTCCTTGCTCTTCTGTCGCCCGTAGTAATAGGCGCCGCCGAGGGTGATCCGGTCGATCTCGGAGCGCCGGACCGCGTTCGCGCTGGCGCCCAGGCTCTGGGACTCCGAGTTGCCCTGCGTGATCAGCCCATTGACAATGACGGCCCCGGTCCACTGCACCCCCGGCGGGTCGAGCTGGGTCACGTCCTTGAGCGCGAGCGTTTGGGGCGGGCCGCCTTCGACGGGCACGACCTGGACGGTCCCGTCCGCGCCGGGCTCCAGCTTCGACTTGAAGGTCGTATCGCCCGACTTGACCACGATCGGCTCGTCGGTGGAGATGGTCTTGACCTTCGAAAGATCGACGGTGACTTTCCCGGCGGCCTCGGTCTTGATGACGACCTTTCCGCCCTCGGCTTTGACGATCTTGCCGGTCAGGCGATCGCCGTTCAGGAGCTGGATCTCGTCGGCGCCGGCGCGGGAGGCGAGCGCCAGCGACAGTGCGAGAACACTCAGGAGCAGGCACGACGCGCGGACCAGCATGGTCGATCCTCTGTATGTGTTGATATAGGTGCCCGCCGCTTGAGCGGCAGCTTGCCGATCTTGAAGAGCTTGCCGGCGCCGAAGCCGATCGGCAGCGTCAGCTTGTTGCCGGGCTCCGCCTTCCAGTTCACCTGGATGTTCGGTGACATGCCGACCTGCCAGCCGCCCGGGATCAGGT
>DASRIY010000115.1:0-6257 GCA_035649755.1 Candidatus Methylomirabilota bacterium | reverse complement strand
GACCATGACGGAGATGCGGTCGGCGAGCGTGAAGACGGCGTCCATGTCGTGCTCGACCAGGACGATGGTGACCCGCCCCTTGAGCGTCGCGAGGAAGCGAATCATCCGCTGCGACTCGTCGAGCCCCATACCGGCGACCGGCTCGTCCAGAAGCAAGAGCCGCGGCTCGGTCGCCAGTGCCATCGCGATCTCCAGCTGCCGCTGCTCGCCGTGGGCGAGATTCGCGGCCGCGACATCGCCGCGGGCGCCCAGCCCCACCGACGCGAGCGCCTTCTGCGCCGGCTCGCGAAGCGCGCGCTCCGCGCGGGCGGGGCGCCAGAACCGAAAGCTCGAGCCCCGGTGCGCCTGGACGGCGAGGGCCGCGTTGTCGAGGGCGGACATCTCGCGAAAGATACTCGTGATCTGAAACGATCGCGCCAGGCCGAGCCGCGACCGCGACGGGGCATCGAGCCGCGTGACGTCGCGATCCATGAAGCGGATGGCGCCGTCGTCGGGACGGAGATCGCCCGCGAGCTGGCCGATGAGCGTGGTCTTGCCCGCGCCGTTGGGCCCGATGATCGCGTGCGTCTCGCCGGAGAGTACCTCGAGGTCGATCCGATCGCTGGCCTGCAGGCCGCCGAAGCGCTTGCTGAGCGCCCGGACCTCGAGCACGGGCCTAGTCAACGCGGGCGCCCGCCAGGAGACCGAAGAGCCCGCGCTTCGCGAACAGCACGACCAGGATCAGGATCGGTCCGAGGATGATCTGCCAGTGCGCGGTCAGCGCGGACAGGACGTCCTCGAGCAGCAGGAGCGCCACCGCGCCGAGCACGGGCCCGAACAGCGAGCCCATACCGCCGAGGATCACCATGAACATGATCTCGCCCGAGCGGGTCCAGTGCATGAAGTCCGGCGTCAGGTATTCGGTCTGGTTGGCCAGCAACGCGCCTGCGAGCCCGGCCGTGGCGCCGGCGATGACGAACGCCGTGAGCTTGTAGCGCGCGGTCGAGAACCCGATGGCGCGCGCGCGCGGCTCGTTGGCCTTCGCCGCGCGGATGACCATGCCGAAGCGCGAGGCAACGAGCCGGCGGCCGGCGACGAGCAGGAGGACCAGGATCGCCAGCACGAGATAGTAGAAGGTTGTTGGCTGCGCGAGATCGACCGGCCCGACGAACCGGCTGCGGGCCGCCAGCCGCATTCCGTTGTCGCCGCCGTAGGTCTCGAGACTGATGCCCAGGTAGTAGAGCATCTGGGCGAACGCGAGGGTGATCATGATGAAGTACACGCCGCTGGTCCTGAGCGAGATCGCGCCGATCACCAGGGCCACCAGCGCCGAGGCCGCGACGGCCAGGCCGAGCTGGAGGAATCCGTTCGTGATGCCGTGGTAGGCGGGAATGCCGACTGCGTAGGCGCCGATGCCGAGATAGGCCGCGTGGCCGAAGCTGACCATGCCGCCGTAGCCCAGGATGAGGTCGAGGCTCACCGCGGCGATGGCGAAGATCATCATGCGCCGGAACAGATCGAGGTAGAACGGCTGGTCCGTCAGCGCCGCGATCGGCGGCACCAGCGCCAGCAGGACGCCTCCGGCGGCAAGCGTGACGGCGCGCCGCCGGTCGGCGGTCACGAGCGGCTCCGCGCCGGAAACAGCCCCTCCGGCCGGAAGAACAGCACCGCCGCCATCAAGAGGTAGATCAGCATCGAGGCGAGCGCCGGCCCGGCCTTGTCGGCGGCCGGCGGCGAGATGACCGTGGCCAGCATGGGCTTGAGGAACGCGCGGCCGAGCGTGTCCGCCATGCCCACCACGATCGCGCCGACCATCGCGCCGCGGATGGACCCGATGCCGCCGATGACGATGACGACGAAGACCTGGATGAGGATGGCCTCGCCCATACCGGGCTGGACGGCGTAGATCGGACCGGCCATCGCGCCGGCGAGGCCCGCGAGCGCGGCGCCCAGGCCGAAGACCAGCGTGTACAGAAGCCGGACGTTCACGCCGAGCGCCGAGACCATCGTACGGTTGCTGGCGCCGGCCCGGATGCGCATCCCCAGGCGGGTCCGGGTCACCAGGCCCCAGAGCAGCACCGACACGAGAACGCCGACGACGATGATGCCGGCGCGGTACGTCGGATACGGCACGCCCGGCAGGATGCGGAAGTGCCCGCCCAGGATCGTCGGCACGGACGTATAGATCGCCGCGCGGCCCCAGATGATGCTGATCAGCTCGTTGAAGAAGAGGATCAGGCCGAAGGTCGCCAGCACCTGGTCGAGATGATCGCGCTCGTAGAGCGTGCGCAGCGCGGTCACCTCGACCGCGATGCCGACCAGGAGCGTCGCCGGCAGCGCCAGCGCCACGCCCAGCACGAACGATCCGGACCAGTGCGCGAACGCCGCGGCGAGATAGGCGCCGACCATGTAGAGCGAGCCGTGCGCCAGGTTGACGAGGTTCATGATGCCGAAGACGAGGGTCAGCCCCGCGGCCATGAGGAAGAGCATGACGCCGAACTGCAGGCCGTTGAGCGTCTGCTCGAGAACGAGGGCCCAGCTCACTGCCGGGCGAGCGCCGCCACCGCCGCGGCTACCACTTCATCGGGCACTCGGCGGCGTAGGCGTCCTTGTGGCTCTCGAAGACGGTCTTCTGGATCTGCATCGCGAACTCGCCGTCCGGCATCTGCACGGCCTTGAGCAGGTAGAAGTTCTCGATCGGGAAGTGATTCGAGTTGTACGAGTACGGCCCGCGCGTCGACTTGTAGTCGGCCCGCCGCATCGCCGCGATCATGCCCTTCTTGTTGGTGAGATCACCCTTCACCGCGCGGATCGCACTGTCGATCAGCATGATCCCGTCGTAGCTCTGGGCGCCGTAGAAGACCGGCATCTTGCCGTACTTCTTCTTGTAGGCGGCGACGTACTTCTCGTTCGCGGCGTTCTTGAGGTCGGGGCTCCAGTAGCGGGTCTCGAACTGGCCGAGCGCCGCTTCCTTCACGGCCGGCAGCGAGATCTCGTCCACGGTGTAGACGGAGTAGAGCGGGATTTGGCCGCGCAGACCGGCCTGGGCGTACTGCTTGAGGAACTGGATGCCCATGCCGCCCGGATAGAAGACGAACACCGCCTTCGGGTTCGCGGCGCGAAGCTGGCTGATCTCGGCCTGATAGTCCTGCTGGCCGAGCTGGGTGTAGACCTCGGCGACGACCTTGTTCTTGAAGTAGCGCTTGAACCCCGAGATCATGTCCTTGCCGGCGGCGTAGTTCGGCGCCATCGCGTACACGTCGGTGAGGTTCTGGTCCTGCATGTACTTGCCCATGGCCTCGGGCGTCTGATCGTTCTGCCACGACGTGGTGAAGAACATCTCGTGGCACATCTTGCCGGCGAGCTCGTGCGGCCCGGCGTTGGTTCCGATCATGAAGGTGCCGGCGCCCGTCACGGTCGGCGCGACCGCCAGCATGACGTTCGACCAGATGACACCCGAGACGAAGTGGACCTTGTGCTTCTTGAGCATCTCGTCGGCGAGCTGCTTGCCGACGTCGGGCTTGACCTGGTCGTCGCCGTAGATCACCTCGACGTCATGGCCGCCGAGCTTTCGGCCGAGATGATCGAGCGCGAGCTCGACCGAGTTCTTCATGTGCTCGCCGATGGCGCCCTGCGGCCCCGAGAGCGTGGTGATGAAGCCGATCTTCACCGTGTCCGCGGCGGCCGGAAGCGCGATGAGCGCCGGGAGGAGCCCGAGCAGAGCAGCGAGAGCTTTTGTGCGCACGGTTGACCTCCTCAATTCATAGGCGCGCCTCGGCCGGCGGGGCCCCAGTCCCGCGACGGCCTGCAGCGCGCACAACCGGATCGACCTCGCCGACCGCGGCGCGGTCGCGCGAGCTTGAAACGAGTTGCGGGATTCTAGCAGAGGCCGCGGGGCCGGCCAAATGACGGCCGTCAGGCCCCCCGGAGCCGTCGCACGACGTCTTCCGGAATCGGCCGGGCGTGCAGCGTCTCGCCGGGCGACGCGGGCCGGCCGACCCACGCGCGCACCTCGAAGCCGGTCGAGCAGAGGCGGGCGCCAACCGAGATCTCGTGCTCCATCCGGAACGTCCGGGTCTTCACCCACGCCACCTTCGACCTGATCGTCAGCACGTCGCCGTAGCGCGCCGGGCTCAGGAACTTCGACCCGGACTCGACGATGGGCACACCGACGATGTCGTACTTCGGGAATGCCTCGGGCCACGGCAGGCCGAGGGACGCGAAGAGCGACTCGCAGCCCAGGTCGTACCACTCGAAGAAGCGCGGATAGAAGACGATCCCGGCCGGATCGACGTCGCTCCAGCGTATCTGCACGTCGGTCGAGTGCTCGACCATCGCCGCGGATCTTACCGCGCTTTGGCGATCTGCTCGCGAGGGCCCGCGCGCCGGGACTACGTCAGGGCGACGTCAGCCGCGGGACAGCGCGTGCTCGATCTCGTCCAGGTGCTCGCGACGGTGCTCTGCGCGCAGGAGGTTGAGCGGGCTCCCCGCGGCGGCGTTCTTCGCCAGCAGCTCGTCCGACAGCGAGGCAACGGCCTGGTCGGCGGCACGCGCCGCCTCGACGGCCAGCGTGGCGGCGCGACGCGGCGGCAGTGCGAGCTGCATCGGCTTCGCCGAGTCGTTGATCCACTCGACGCTGCCGCCGTCTATCTGGGGCACCGAGGCGCCCCGCCTCAGCTGCTCGCTGAGCAGGACGATCCGCTGATCCCACAACGCGAGATGCGCGAGCACGGCGGCCACCGTCCAGCCGGCCGGCATCGCCCGACCGAGCGCCGCGTCGTCGAGCTTCCCGACGAGGGCCTCGAGCCGGCGGCGTTCACGATCGTTCTCGGCGACGTATGAGCGGTCAGCCATGAATGCCTCCTAGTTCTTGCGCCACAGCTTGAGACTATCGAAGTAGGCAACCATCGCAAGATACACCGTGAGCACGGACCATGCGGCGAGCTCGAAGTATAGCGGGACGACCGATTTGTCCGGGAAGTAGTAGCGCACGAAGCCGATCGACGCCCAGGCGCCCGCGGCCGCGAGAGCGCTCAGCAGAGCGCCGACAACCGCAAGAGTGCGTAGGTGCTTCAGCACCGGTCGCTGGATCGCTGACGCCGATCGATCACTGGATGAGTTGATCGGCCCGGACGAGGATGGACCGCGGTACGGTCAACCCGAGCGCCTTGGCCGTCTTGAGATTGACAATCAGCTCGAGCTTGGTGGGGGCTTCCACGGGAAGGTCGGCCGGTCTGGTGCCTCGCAGGATCCGATCGACGTAGGTGGCGGAGCGCTGAAACAGATCGCGGCGATCGGTGCCATACGCGATGAGGCCACCCGCATCCACGAATTCCCTGAGCCCGTAGATGGCGGGGAGTCTGCTCATCGCCGCGAAGTCCACGATGCGAACCCGGTCGGTCACGGTGAGGTAATCGTCCACCGGTATCAGCGCATCGACCTGGCCCAGCATGGCGGCCTCGAACGCACGCTCGAGATCCCACGGCCTGTTCACGTCGAGACGCTGGAGCTGTACGCCCGATGCCGAGGCGACTGTCTCGGTTTCCTTCACGACCAGGTGGCTGTAGATGTTCCCCGAGTTCCACAGTAGAGCCACTCGCGACAGCGAAGGCACCAGCTCTTTGAGGAGCTGCAATCGCTGGCCTCCCAGTTTCGGGGAAGCCCAGAAATGAAACCCGGTGACATTTCCCCCCGGCCTCGCGAGACTGGCCACGACGCCGGTACCGACGGGATCGAGGCTCGATGCCATGACGATGGGAGTCGTCCGCGTCGCCCGCCTGGCCGCTGACGCCGCTTCGTCGCCATTCGTCACGATCACGTCGCTCTTGAGCTGAACGAGCTCGACGGCCAGATCGGGGAACCGTTCAGGGCGGCCGTCTGCCGAGCGGTACTCGATGACGAGGTTCTGACCCTCAACGTATCCGAGCTCTCTGAGCCGTTGTCGGAACGCGTTGAGGTTCGCGACATTCGCGCCCGCTTCCAGGTTCTCCAGCACGCCGATACGATGAGCCGTCCCCGCCTGCTGCGCCCTGGCGGCGAGCGGCGCGGCGAGAAGGCCTCCCGCCAGTGCACCTATGAAGCGTCGACGATTGATCCGAGCTTGGTGGGTTGCTAGCCGTCGCACGGGCACCTCGGTGGGGATGGCTGCCCGGAGTCTAGCCGAACGTCGCGAGCGGAACTAGCGCTGGCTAACGGACGTCACACGGTCCAGGCCCGGCACCGCGGGCCCGTCGGGCCGCGTCCCACAGATAGAAGCAGAGCACGTGAAACACGATCGC
>DASRIY010000114.1:0-2055 GCA_035649755.1 Candidatus Methylomirabilota bacterium | reverse complement strand
GCGCTCGACCTCGATGGAGGCGCCGGCCGAGAGCCAGGGCGCGAAGCTCTTGTAGACGCCGATCGTGAACTGGTCGAACCGGAAGTCCGTCTCGCCCGGCCTGGAGCTAGCCGGCGCGTTTCCGGCGAACTCGGGGTTGAGCTGCAGGCGATTGTTGAAATTGACGGACCCGACGAAGAACCCGCCGATCCTGAAGCCGGCCACCTCCGGCTTGGGGAGCCCGACGATCTCGAAGGGATGATCGCGCTCCAGCTTGATCTCGCGCTCGCCGGTTGCCGGCGGTACCTGGGCTGTGACGACCCCGGCCGGCACAGCAGGCGATACCGATGACGGCGCCGGCTGGGTCAACGCGGGCGCTGGGTCGGGCGCCGGCGCCGGCGCCGGTGCGACTTGCGCCGGCGCGGGGGTCGGAACCGTTTGCGGTTCGCTCGGACCCTGGAGCTTGTCCAGTCGCTCGTTGAGTCGGCGAATCTCATCTCTCAGTGTCTGCGCTTCCGTCCCGCTGACGCTCTGAGCCTGCGCCGCTCCGGATGGGAGCACGAAGGCCAGGGCCAGCAGGAGGACAGCGATCATGACGGCTCGCATGCCCGCCTCCTGTTCCTTTTTTGTGTGTGAGTGACCGGGACCTGGACCTCTCCTGAACGGGCAGCGTCCGGACGGACGCGTCCCCGGAGTGAGGCCGGGTCGTGTCAGCGTGCGATCAGGAGAGGCGGGCGGGAGGGGCGCGGCCGAGCGGTGTGGCGTGAGCGACGCTGCCGGGCTCGAAGACCGCCGGCGGCAGCACGGGTATCGAGACGTCCGCGACCGTGACAACGGCGACGGGCTCGATCTGGAGCCCGCCGGTGCGGTCGCCGTTGGCCGCGAACGGGCACTCGTCCTGGACCAGCTCCGGGTCGAAGAAGTGGTGAACGAGATGCGGCGCCTGCGTGACGAGAAACGTCATGAAGGCTGAGGCGACGAGCAGGCTCGTCACCGAACGCCAGGACACGGGCCGGCCGTAGGCCGAAGTAGCCATCCTGAAAGCGTTTACCCGGGTCGGGGCCCATTCTGCAAGTAGAAAGAGTGTCGTGGGCCGCGGCGCGACCCTGGCCTAGAATCGAACCGATGAGGATCGTCTCGATCGGCGGCGGTCCGGCGGGCCTCTATTTCAGCCTGCTCATGAAGAAGGCTGACCCCGGTCACGACATCACCGTGGTCGAGCGGAACCGCGCCGACGATACGTTCGGATTCGGGGTCGTCTTCTCCGACGCGACGCTCGAGAGCTTCGCCGACGCCGATCGCGACAGCTACACCGAGATCACCGCGAGCTTCGCCCACTGGGACGCCATCGACATCCACTACCGGGCCACGGTGCTGACCTCGAGGGGCCACGGCTTCGCCGGCATCGCCCGCCAGCGCCTGCTCGATATCCTGCAGCGCCGCTGCGTCGATCTCGGGGTGCGGCTCGAGTTCCAGACGGAGGTGGGCGACCTCGCCGCCTACGCCGACGCGGATCTGCTGGTCGGCGCCGACGGCGTCAACAGCGTTGTCCGCGGCCGGCACGCCGGAGAGTTCCAGCCCCACGTCGACTGGCGCCCCAACAAGTTCGTGTGGCTCGGCACGACCTTTCCGTTCGACGCCTTCACGTTTCTGTTCAAGGAAAGCGAGCACGGGCTCTGGCGCGTGCACGCCTACCGGTACGACGCGTCGACGTCGACGTTCATTCTCGAGACGACGGAGCCGACGTGGCGGCGCGCCGGACTCGATCAGGCCGACGAGGAGCAGACCCTCGCGTTCGTCGAGCGGCTCTTCGCCGACGAGCTTCGGGGTCACCGGCTGCTCAAGAACCGCTCGTTCTGGCGGAGCTTCCCGACCGTGAAGAACGCCGCCTGGCATCACAAGAACATCGTGCTGCTCGGCGACGCGGCGCATACTGCGCATTTCTCGATCGGCTCCGGCACGAAGCTCGCGATCGAGGACGCGATCGCGCTGGCCCGCGCGCTCCAGCGCGGCGGCGAGGTCGAGAAGGCGCTGGCCGACTACGAGGAGGACCGCCGCCCCGAGGTCGAGCGACTG
>DASRIY010000113.1:0-22489 GCA_035649755.1 Candidatus Methylomirabilota bacterium | reverse complement strand
CACGATCGGCAGCGCGTCGAGAGCCTTCTTGGCCTCCCACCACGTCTCGGCAACGACGGCGACCGCCGAATCACCGACCGGCACGACGTGCTTCACGCCCGGCATGCTCGCCACCTTGGCGGCCTCGAAGCTCTTCACCTTACCGCCGAACACCGGACACTCCTTGATCGCGGCGTTCAGCATCCCCGGCAGCTTGAGGTCGAAGCCGTAGACCTGCGCCCCGGTCACCTTGTCGATCGTGTCCAGACGCTTGATCGACTTGCCGATGAGCTTCCACTCCTTGGGATCCTTGAGCGCCACCTCCGCCGGCGGCGTCAGCTTCGCGGCCGCCTCCGCCACCTTGCCGTAGGTGATCGTGCGACCGGTCGGCTTGTGCGTGATCACGCTGTTGGCCGCGGTGCACTCGGTGGCGGGGACCCCCCACGCGTTGGCGGCGGCCTGCACCAGCATCACGCGAGCGGTAGCGCCGCCCTTGCGGACGTACTCGTTCGACTCACGGATGCCGCGGCTGCCGCCGGTGGAGAAGTTGCCCCATGGGCGCTTGCGCGCGACGGACTGGCCCGGCGTCGGATACTCGGTGGTCACCTTCGACCAGTCGGCCTCGAGCTCCTCGGCCACCATCTGGGCCAGGCCCGTGATCGTGCCCTGTCCCATCTCGGAGCGCGCGACGCGGACCACGACGGTGTCGTCCGGACGAATGACCACCCAGGCGTTGATCTCGGGCGAGCCATCCTGCGCCCGCACCACGCTGGCGCCGAACGGGATCTTCAGGCCGAGGGTGAGCCCGGCACCGACAGCCGCGGTGCCGATGACGAACGAGCGTCGATCGATCTTCGGGGTGTTGATCATGGCTCTCCCCCTATGCCTTCGCCGCGGCGTGAATGGCCTCGCGCACCTGCTGGAACGTGCCGCAGCGGCAGATGTTGGTGATCCCTGCGTCGATGTCGGCGTCGGTGGGCTTCGGCTTGTCCTTGAGGAGCGCCGCCACCGCCATGATCATCCCGGCCTGGCAGTAGCCGCACTGGGGCACGTCGAGGTCGACCCAGGCCTTCTGCACCTTGTGCAGGGTGCTGCCGCTCGCCAGGCCTTCGATCGTGGTCACCTGCTTGCCCTCGGCCACGCTGACGGGCACAACGCAGGAGCGAACCGCCTTGCCGTCCAGGTGCACCGTGCAGGATCCGCACATCGCGACGCCGCAGCCGTACTTGGTGCCCGTGAGACCGGCTTGCTCGCGAATCGCCCACAGGAGCGGTGTGCTCGGATCGACCTTGAGATCGAGGGATTTGCCGTTGATGGTCAGACGCGCCATGGTCTTCCCTCCGGGGATTGGGGTCCAGTGGAGCGAATATCGCCCATTATGCCCAGGAAAGCCAGTTGTTCGGAGCTACCCACCGGGCTTACAACATCGTCCGGACGTTCGGGGCGACGGCGACGTCCATCTCCGTCAGCTTGATCACTTCCTGGGGCGTGAAGCCCGGCGCCACCTCGTCCAGGACGAAGCGGCTCCCGTCCCAGCGCAGGAGGGCCAGGTCGGTGACGATGTAGCTGACGCATCCCTTGCCGGTCAGGGGATAGGTGCACTTCTTCCGCAGCTTCGGGCGGCCCTTGCTGTCCACGTGCTCCATCACGATGATCAGGTCGCCCTTGCCGGAGAGCAGGTCCATCGCGCCGCCGATGCCGCCGCGCTTGGCGTCGGCCGTGCTCCAGTTGGCGACGCTGCCCTCCTGATCGACCTCGTAGGCGCCGAGGATCACGGTGTTGATGAAGCCGCCGCGGGCCATCTCGAACGACGTGACGCTGTCGAAGAACGAGGCGCCGGCGTTCAGCGCCACGAACTGGCCGGCGGCGTTGTAGACGTCGGGATCGATCTCGCTTTCTTCGGTCACCATCCGGCCGTAGCCGAGGACGCCGTTCTCCGCGTGCAGGACCACGTCGCGTCCCTCGAGGTAGTTCGACACCATCGTGGGGATGCCGACGCCCAGGTTCACGTAGTAGCCGTCCTTGACGAGCCGGGCCGCGTTCTTGGCGATCCCCTCGCGCGTCAGGGCGGGCTTGCCGTCGTAGAGGCGCGGCTGATCGGCCGGCCGCCGCGCGGGCCGCCGCCACGCCTTGCCGTCGACGGCGTGCGTGGTCTTGACGACCCGCGACACGAAGATGCCGGGCAGGTCGATCAGCTCTGGCGGAATGACGCCGGGCTCCACGATCTCG
The DNA here is from genome assembly GCA_035649755.1 of Candidatus Methylomirabilota bacterium. Classification (GTDB taxonomy): domain Bacteria; phylum Methylomirabilota; class Methylomirabilia; order Rokubacteriales; family CSP1-6; genus AR31. Next base: position 20,281 of record DASRIY010000113.1, on the reverse strand, counting down.
TCCACCTCGACGATCGCGACGCGCGCGGCCTTGGCAAAGCTCGGGTTGAAGTTCTGGCTGCCGCCGCGGAACTGCACGTTGCCCAGCCGGTCGGCGCGGTAGCCGCGCAGCAGGGCGTAGTCGACGTGGATCGCGTGCTCGAGAACGTGCGGCTTGCCGTCGAAGGTGCGAATCTCGCGCCCCTTCGCGAGATCGGTGTGGACGCCCGTCGGCGAGTAGAACGCCGGGATCCCGGCGCCGCCGGCCCGGCAGCGCTCGACCAGGATGCCCTGGGGGACTAGCTCGACCTCCATCTTGCCGTTGGCGATCTGCTCCTCGCTCGCGGTCGGCGTGCCCGGGCGCACCGAGAACGCCGCGATCAGCTTCTTCACCTGGTTGTTCTCGGCGAGGATCTGGCCGCGCGTGGCGCCGGCGTCGCCGAGGGAGTTACAGACGAGCGTCAGCTCCTTCGTGCCCTGGTCGCGCAGGGCGCAGATCAGGGCGGTCGCGAAGCGGTGCGCGACGCCGAATCCGGCGATGGCTACCGTGGCGCCGTTCGGGATGTCGGCGACGGCCTGCTCGGGGGATGCAACGATCTTGTTCATGGGTCCTCACCTCTCGGGATTGGCGGGGAGGAGCCTGCGTGCTGCCCGCATCCCCGGCATCGGGGATGATAGCGCCCGTCGGGCGGGGGAGGCCACTACCTAGATGTCAGAAGTTTCTGATCCGCTCTCTACGCCCCGCGAGCGGGCCACACGGGCTCGTTGTAGCCGAGCGGCACCGAGGGCCGGGCCCAGCGCGGCGGCGTCTCGGAGAGACGAACGACCGGCGCGAGATGGCCCAGCCGACCGACCGGCGTGTCGCTACTCATCGACCACCGCGTGAGCTCGGCCGGCGTGAACTCTTTCGGCACGCCCTTCAGCTGTGCCTCGGGCACCTGACCGCGCCCGACGAGCCAGCGCCCGGTCTGCGCCAGCGAGATGCGCACGAGCCAGCTGCCGCCCTCGCGCACGCGACGGGCGAGAGCCACCATGGCGCCGAACGCCATCAGATAGCCGGTCAGATAGTCGATCGCCGACACCGGATAGAACTGCGGGCCCGGCGAGGCGCCGGGGAAGAGCTCGCCCTGGCGGTTCGTGATGCCGCTGACCGTCTGCACGACCGTGTCGAAGCCGCGGCGCGATGCCCACGGTCCGACGTGACTGAAGGCGGACAGGGAGACGAAGACGACGCCGGGCCGCAATTTCGCGAGCGCCTCGGGCGAGAACCCGCGACCGCCCAGCGTGCCCGGCCGGTAGCCCTGCGAGAAGACGTCCGTCTCGCGCACGAGCTCACGCAGGATCTCGACGTCCCGCGGCTCGCGCAGATCGAGATGCGCCGAGAGCTTGCCGTGGCCGGTGTCGTATTCCTGGTAGCCGATGTTCGGCAGGTGTTTACCGGTGATCTTCAGCACGTCGGCGCCGTGCTCGGCGAGCGTGCGCGCGCACGTGGGACCGGCCAGCACCCGCGTCAGGTCGAGCACGCGGATACCGGACAGCGGCCGATCGCCGTCGGGCAGCTTCTCCGGCGCGCTGTCGCCGATCTTGACGATCTCCATGAGCGGCAGCGAGGCGATCGCGGCGGCTTGCGGATGCTTGGCCCATTCGTCCACGGTGCGCACCATGCCGCCGGCGCCCTTCGCGGCGATGATCGCCTCCTCGAGCTCGAGCGCGTCCCACTTCGCCACCGCCTGGCGCACCGCCTCGCGCTCTTCCGGCACGCCGAGCACGCTGAGGGCGGCGGCGCGATGGTTCGGGAAGTTGCAGTGCAGGTAGCTCCAGCGGCCGTTCTTCGCCGGATAGACGCCCATGATCGTGTTGCGCTCGGTCGACACCTCCGAGCCGTCCATCTTCAGGTAGTGCCCGCTGCGGAGGGACGCGGTCGCCTGACGGGTGTCGACGGCGATGTCCTGGCCGCGGCCGGTCTGCAGGGCCCACAGATCGGACACGGCGAGGCCGACCGCGGCCAGCGCGGCGGCGCTGGTCTCGCCGATGCGGAATGGTGTGGGCAGGATCGGATCGGCGCCGCCGGTGATCTCGACCGCGCGGGCCCGGTCGTCGGTCCACCCGGCGACCGGCAGGATCGTGCGCAGAGCGTCATGGCTCATGGTGAGACCCCCTCAGGCGGTCAGCGGCTTTTCAGTCGCGTGCGCCGGCGCTTGTAGCTCGTACGTGTTCATGTTGTACGCTAGCACCGCGTAGCAGGCGATCAGATTCGTCAGCGCCATGGTCCCGCGCTGGCCGAAGCGCGCGGTGGCCGCGTCGAACGTGGGCCGGCTCACCTTGCGACTCTGGAGAAGCTCCCGGGTGAAGTCCACGACGGTCTGCTCGGCGGGATCGAGGTTGGTGAGCGAGCGCCGCTCGCGGATACCGTCGACGATGTCGTCGCGGACGCCGGCCTGCCGAGCCGCCGCGGCGTGGGCGTACCAGATGAAGCCGCAGCTCATTTCCCGCGCCACGGAGATCATGACCAGCTCCTGCAGCTTCTGCGGCAGGCTCTTCTCGTCGCGCAGGTACGTGCGCAGGGCTTCGAGCCGCTGCGCCATCTCGGGCATGTGCAGGAGGAGCGTGTAAGGCCCGATGTTGGCCCGGCCCGCTCGGGCCTGCATGAAGGCGTCGTACGCGGGTTGTTCCTTCTCGGCGACCTGCTCTCGGGTGACGAGGGGTATGCGGGCCATGAATGCCTCCTCCGGTGTAGCGAAAGTGGCCGATTATGGAATGACCCCGAGCCCGGCTTCAAGGCCGACGATGCGAGTCGCGCTGTCCACCGAAATTGGTGCACAACCTGTTTACATCACCGGTCGTCCACTGCTACCCACCGCAATCCACCGCGTCTTTTTCGTGAGGAGCCTTGACAAAATGGTTACGCGCGGACGACGATCAGCGCCGTGTTGTTGTTCGTGAGATTGAGAGCGCTGCTCTTCGCGGCGTGCCGGGATCATCCGGTCGCCTTCTGCGAATCCTGCCGACAGGGCTACAAGCCCGAAGAGCTAGGCACCGAGATTTGCCAGGGGTCTTATCTCTGCCGCCAGTGCGGGGCCGATCTACGCCCGTCACTCATTGACCACGCTCGTACGTGCCCGAACCTCACGGCGCACAAGCCGCCGGTCCGGATGACGTCGCTGCCTCGGTCACAACCCGTCGAGCGCCCTCAGCGGGTTTCGGCCTGGGCCGGTCGGCAAAGGTGACGCCGCGCCGCCGGCGATCTGCGGAAGAATGAACACTTCGCTTTCGGGCGCGATCGGCTGGAAGAGAGCGTCCTGGTAGATCTGGCCGTCGATGGCCACGGCGACGCCTTCCTCGAGGTGAGGGCCGATCGCCGGATGCAGCTCGGCGAGCTGCTGGAACAGATGCTTCACGGACGTCGCCGAGATCCGGAACTCGGCGACGCCCCCCGTGAGCTGTGCGAGGTTGCCAATCAGGACGACGCGCGCCACCTGAGTTACCGCGTGGTCGCGCCCCGCTCTTTCAGCGCCTTGAGCACCTTGGGCGGCGACATCGGCAGCTCGGTGAAGCGAATGCCCGTCGCGTTCTCCATCGCGTTGGCGATCGCCCCGAGCGGCGGCACGATCGGCGTCTCGCCGACGCCGCGCACACCGTACGGGTGCTTGGGGTTCGCGACCTCGACCAGGATCGCGTCGATCATCGGCACGTCCGAGGCCACCGGCATGCGGTAGTCGAGGAAGCCCGCGTTCTGCAGCTTGCCGTCGGCGCCGTAGACGTACTCTTCGTTCAGCGCCCAGCCGATACCTTGCACGGCACCGCCCTGGAACTGACCCTCGACGTACGCCGGATGCAGCGCCTTGCCGGCGTCCTGGGCCACCGTGTAGCGCAAGATGGTCACGCGACCGGTCTCTGGATCCACCTCGAGATCGACCAGGTGAGTCCCAAGGCTCGGGCCCGCACCCTGGGCGTTGATGCGGCCGTAGCCGCCGATCGGCCCGCCGGTCTTGCCGGCAACCTTGGCGAAGTCGGCGATCGTCATCGGCTTGACCTTCTCGGCGAGTCCGCCGAGCGGCCGTACTGCGCCGTCCTTGAACTCGACCTGATCCGGCTTGGCCTCCCAGAGCTTGCAGGCCCGCGCGCACAGCTCCGCCTTGATCTGCTTGGCCGCTTCCACAATGGCCATCGAGCCCGAGAACGCCGAGCGGCTGCCGCCGGTGAGGAACGTGAAGCCCAGCGAGCCGGTGTCGCCGATGATCGGGCGCACCTTGTCGTACGGAATGCCGAGCTCGTCGGCGACCACGTTCGTGAGCGCCGCGCGCAGGCCGCCGATGTCCGGCGTGCCGGCCATCAGCGACACGGTGCCGTCCTCGTTGATGGTCAGCGATGCGCACGTCTCACCGCCGATGTTGAACCAGAAGCCGGACGCGACGCCGCGGCCCTGCCACTTCCGCAGCGGCGTGTTCCAGTGCTCGGTCTTCTTGATCGAGTTGAGCGTTTCCTCCAGGCCGATCGGGCCGAACTTGGGCCCGTAGGCCGCCTTGGTGCCCTCGCGGGCGGCGTTCATCATGCGCAGATCGATCGGATCGAGGCCGAGCTTCTTGGCGATCTCGTCCACCACGCTCTCGACCGCGAACTCGGAGATCGGCGCGCCCGGCGCCCGGTAGGCCGCGACTTTCGGACGGTTCGAGACGACGTCGTAGCCGGCGACCTTGACGTTCTCGATGTCGTAGGGCGCGTAGGCGCAGAAGACGCCCGGCTGAACCGGCGAGCCCTGGAAGGCGCCGGCCTGGTACTTCAGCTCGGCATAGCCCGCCACGAACTTGCCGTCCTTCGTGGCGCCCATCTTCACCTTCACGACGGCGCCCGAGGTCGGGCCGGAGGCCTTGAAGACCTCCTCGCGCGACATGACCATCTTCACCGGCCGCTTGGCCTTGCGGGAGAGCGCGATAGCCAGGGGCTCGAGATAGACGACGGTCTTGCCGCCGAAGCCGCCGCCGATCTCGGAGGCGGTGACGCGGACCTTCGCGATGTCCAGGCCGAGCAGCCGGGCGCAGTGCGCCCGCACGATGAAGTGCCCCTGCGTGCAACACCAGAGCTCGGTGGAGCCGTCTTCCGACACGCTGGCCAGCGCGGCGTGCGGCTCGATGTAGCCCTGATGCACCGGCGCGGTCTTGAACTCGCGCTCGACGACAACGTCGGCCTTCTTGAAGCCGGCCTCGACGTCGCCGAGGGTGATCTCGATGCGCTTGGCGATGTTCGAGGGCTTGTCCGGCTTGGGCTCGACGCCGACGGTGAAGAGATCGTCGTGCAGGACCGGCGCGCCGGGCTTCATCGCCTCGACCACGTCGATGACGTGCGGCAGCACCTCGTACGTCACGTCGATGAGCTTGAGGGCCTTGCGGGCGATGATGGCGCTGGTGGCGGCCACGGCGGCGACCGCGTGGCCCTCGTAGAGCGCCTTCTCGCGCGCCATGACGTTCCGCACCACGTCCTTGTAGTTCATCATCATCTCGCCGGCCGGGATGAACTCGGACGACTGGTCGGCAAAATCGTCGCGCGTGATGACCGCCTTCACGCCGGGCAGCGCCTCGGCCCTGGAGGTGTCGATCTTCACGATGCGGGCATGCGGATGCGGGCTCCGCAGCACGCGCCCGATGAGCTGTCCGGGTAGGTTGAAGTCGGCGCCGAAGCGCGCGCGTCCCGTGACCTTGTCCACGCCGTCCGGGCGGATCGTGCGCGTACCGACGTATCCGTGCCCGTTGGTCCCGTTCGTACCGTTCTCGGCCATGGCTATCCCTTTCTCAGCGTCACGGCGGCGTCCTTCACCGCGGTCACGATCTTGTCGTAGCCCGTGCACCGGCACAGGTTGCCGGCCAGCCAGTAGCGTATCTCGGTATCGGTCGGATTCGGATTCTTCTCGAGCAGGGCCTTGCTGGCGACGAGGAAGCCCGGCGTGCAGATCCCGCACTGCAACGCGGCATGCTCCAGGAACTTCTTCTGCAGGGGATGGAGCGACTCTCCCTTGGCCAGGCCCTCGATCGTCTCGATGCGGCAGCCGGCGACCTCGCAGCCGAGCACCAGGCACGAGCACACCAACCGCCCGTCCAGCGTGACGCTGCACGCTCCGCAGTCGCCGGAGGCGCAGCCTTCCTTGCTGCCGGTCAGGTTGAGCGTGTCCCGGAGGACGTCGAGCAGCGTCTCCTCCGTCTCGCAGAGAAACTCGACCGCGTCACCGTTCACGGTTGCTTCGACATGGTGCTTGGCCATCAGCTAGTCCTCGCTCGGTCCAGCGCGATCAAGGCGGCGCGGCGTGTCAGCACGCCGGCGACCTGCACGCGGAATTCCACGGTGCCCCGCTTGTCGTCGATCGGCGCGCAGGCAGCCCTGGCGGCCGCCTCCAGCCGGTCCTGCGCTTCTCGCTCGAGGCGGCTGCCGACGATTGCCGTCGCGGCCTCGCGCACCAGCAGCACGCGCGGCGCCACGGCGCCCAGCGAGACGCGCGCGGCGGTGATCGTGCCGCCGCTGTCGATGGTGACGCTCACGCCCGCGCCGACGACCGCGATGTCCATCTCGGTGCGCGGGATGAAGCGCAGATAGGCGTCGCTCGAGCGCGGCGGCCGCGGCGGCAGGAGGAAGGAGACGATGAACTCACCCCGGGTCAGCGCGAGCTTACGGGGCCCGAGCATGACATCCTCGACCGGGATGTCGCGCCGCCCCTGCGGCCCGGCCACGGTCGCGACGGCTCCGGCGGCGATGAGCGCCGGGACGCTGTCCGCCGCGGGCGAGCCGTTGCAGAGGTTGCCGCCCAGCGTGGCCCGCCCCTGGACCTGGGTGGAGCCGATCAGGTTGGCCGCCTCGATCACGCCCGGCCAGACCTTCTTGAGCTGGGGATGCTCCTTGAGCTCGGCCCCGGTCACGGCGGCGCCGATCCGCCAGCCGCCCTTCTCCTCGGTGACGCGCCGGGTCTCGGTGATTCGCTTGATATCGACGATCAGCGCCGGGTCGACGATGTCGCTCCGCATCTGCACCAGGAGGTCGGTCCCCCCGGCCAGGATGCGGGCGTCCGCCGTCGCCGCGAGCAGCGCCGCCGCGCTTTCCGCTGTCTCGGGTGCCTCGTATCGCATCAGCCGTTCGTCCTCTTTCCTGCCCCGAAAGTCGCTGGGTGGCGCTGTGTATATAGCCCTGCTTTTGGGAGCATATCAAGGGGGTGCTATCCCCGGATCCTGAGCATCCCTGGCCGATGATGCTCGGCGGCTGTCGATCCGGGTGGCCGCCGTTCGACCTGATGATGACGAATCCGTGTCTGTCAGGAGGGATCAATGACAAGGATTACCCAAAGAATCACGCCGTTCCTGTGGTTCGACGACCGCGCTGAAGAGGCCGCCGGCTTCTACGTGTCGATATTCCAGAATTCCCGGATCAAGGGGGTCTCCCGATACTCCGAGGAGGCCTCCAAGGCCGCCGGCAGGCCGACGGGGTCGGTCATGACCGTCGCCTTCGAGCTCGACGGGCAGGACTTCACCGCGCTGAACGGCGGGCCGATCTTCAAGTTCACCGAGGGGATCTCGCTGGTCGTGAACTGCCAGACGCAGGCGGAAGTCGACCACTTCTGGACGAAGCTCTCCGCCGGTGGAGAGGAAGTCCAGTGCGGCTGGCTCAAGGACAAATTCGGGGTCTCGTGGCAGGTGATTCCGACCGCCCTGATGGAGATGATTCAGGACAAGGACCCGGCGAAATCGCAGCAGGTCATGGCGGCGATGCTCAAGATGAAGAAGATCGAGATCGAGCCGCTGCGGAGGGCGTACGCGGGCTAGTGCTATCCTACGCGCAATTCCAGTGCGGGAGGTCAGCATGGCGGCGCCCAGGCTCACCGAGTTCAAGAAGCTCACACTCGAGACCTTGCAGGTGGGCGACGAGTTCATCTCCGACGACCATCTCGTCCTGCCCGAGGACATCGAGACCCACGGGTTCGCCGTGGAGGACGATCATCCCTGGCTCGCCGAGGGCGTCGCGCCGCCCACGCTGATGGCCAACCAGGCGCTGCACCTGCGGCACAGCAAGTACATCGTGCACGCCGGGCTGCACGCCCGGATGGACTTCAGCTTCGTCGAGCCGATCAAGCTCGGGATGCGCGTGCGCACGCGCGGCAAGGTGATCGACAAGTACGAGCGGCGGGGCAAGCCCTACATGGTGACCGAGTACGTCACCGAGGACGACGCGGGCCGGGTGCTCGTGCGCGGGCAGTTCACGCAGATGATCATCACCGAGCCGGAGGCGCCTCATGGCCACGCGCGTTGAGCCGAAGACCGCGGTCGGGCAGGCTCTTCCGCCGCTCGTGAAGGACGTCTCGCAGCGGCGCATCGACGCCTACTCCGGCGTCAAGCCGCGCTCCATCCACAGCGACGAGGCGTGGGCGCGCCAGAAGGGATTTCGCGCCTGTCTCGCGCAGGGCATGATGTCGACGGCCTACGTCTCGCAGCTCATGGTGAATCTCCTGGGTCCCGACTTCGCGCGCGGCGGCACCATGTCGATGGCCTTCATCAAGCCCGTCTACGCGGGCGATCGCCTCACCGCGCACGGAGTCGTCAAGGACCGGCAGAGCGAGAACGGCGCCACGCGCGTGGTGGTCGAGGTGTGGGTGGAGAACCAGCACGGAGAGAAGACCGCCATCGGCCACGCGACAGGTCTCGTGTCCTGACGTGGCGACCAAGATCGTCTTCGCGTCCCGGCTCCCCGCGGCCATCGTCGACACGGCCCGGGCGATGGTTCCGGCCGGCTTCGAGATGACCGCCGTCGATCACGGCACGCCGGCCTTCTACGAAGCGCTGCACGACGCCGAGTTCTATCTGGGCTTTCCGCGGCCCGGGATGGGCAACGAGTTCTTCCGCGCGGCGCCCCGGCTGCGCCTAGTCCAGCTCGTCACCGCCGGCTACGACGCGCTCGACCTCGAGGCCGCGCGCAAGGCCGGCGTCCCCGTGGCCAATTGCGGCGGCTCGAACGCGGTGTCGGTGGCCGAGCACACGATGACGCTGATGCTGGCCGTCCTGAAGCGGCTGGTGTGGCAGCACAACAACGTCGTCGCCGGCAAATGGCGCGTGGGCGACTTCGCGCAGACGCGCTGCTACGAGGTCGAGGGCAAGGTGCTGGGGCTCGTGGGCCTGGGCAACATCGGCAAGAAGGTCGCCCGCAAGGCCAACGGGCTCGACATGCGCGTGCTCTACTACGACGTCCGGCGGCTCACCGAGGCCGAGGAAGACGCCCTAGGCGTCCGGTTCGTGCTGTTCAGCGAGCTCCTGGCTGCATCGGACGTGGTCTCGCTGCACGTTCCGCTCGACGAGACTACGCGCAATCTCATGTCGACGCGCGAGCTCGGCATGATGAAGCCCGGCTCGGTCCTCATCAACACCTGCCGCGGGCCCGTCGTGGACGAAGCCGCGCTCTACACCGCGCTGACGTCGGGGCCGCTGGCCGCCGCCGGCCTCGACGTGCTGGTGGAGGAGCCGGCGAAGCCCGGACATCCGCTGTTCGGTCTCGAGAACGTGACCTTCACGCCGCACGCCGCGGGACCGACTTGGGAGAGCTGGGCCAAGGCGTTCCGCAACGGCTTCGACAACATCCAGCGCGTGGCCCGTGGGGGCGCGCCGCTCTGGGTCGTGCCGGAGCTTCGGGAGAGCGGCCTGGCCTGATCAGCCGCGCCCGGGCGCGGCGAAAGGGGGCGGGCTCCCGTCCGTCCAGGAATCAGGGACGATCCCGAACGCCTCGTTGAACCGCTGCCAGCCGCTGAAGAACACAATGGTCATCCCGAGATCGAGCAGCTCCGCGTCGCTGAAGACACGCTTCAGGTCAGCATGGAACGCGGCGTCGATGCGCGGCTCTTCGCCCGTCAACCGATCGGCGAGGCGTAGCGCCGCCTTCGTCCGCTCCGGAAGGTCCGAGCCCTCGTAGTCGTCGAGCTTCCCCTCCAGCTTTTCCGTCGCTCCCCGGCGCACGGCCGAGGCCGAGCGTACGAGGCTTCAGTGGACGCAGCGGTTCTTGCGCGCCAGGTGCACGCGGACGAGCTCGAATAGCTCGGGCTCGACGCTCGAGCCGCCGCCGTACGCGTAGCGTACGAAGGCCATGGTTGCCTCGAACAGTCCGGGCCGCCGCGCCAGCGTCAAGAAGAGGTTGTCGTCCTCGTACGCGTCCCGGTACCAGCGCTCGAGCCGGCGACGGAGGTCGTCGGTCAGGTCCTCTCGCCGCGCTTTCGGAAGCAGCCCTCGCGCGTTTGCCATGGTCTACGCCTCCCACGGGCGGCGCCGCCCGCAACTCACTCGATGATCTGATCGGCCCGGGCGCGGAGCGACGCGGGCACCGTCACGCCGAGCGCGTTCGCCGTCTTGAGGTTGATGGTGAGGTACAGCTTCGTCGGCCGCTCGATCGGCAGCTCGCCGGGACGCGCACCCTTGACGATGCGATCGACGAACGAGCCGAGATGGCTCAACAGCTCGAGGACATCCGGGCCGTAGCTCACCAGGCCGCCCTGCTTGGCGAAGCCGGCGACCAAGCCGACCGCGGGCAGACGGCGCTCGAGCGCCAGCGCGGCGATCTCGGCCCCGCGAACGTCCATCAACGGGGACTGGATGACCATGACGGCGCCGCTGCGCGCCTTCGCTGCGGCCTCGAGCGTGCTGCCGAACTCCGCGGGGCCGCGGATCCCGAACGTCTGGAGCTGGATGCCGATTGCTCGGCTCGCTGTCTCGGCCGCGCGGAGAGGCGCGGGATCCATGGAGGCGTCCCAGAGAACGGCCACCCTCGACAGCCCCGGAACGAATTCGCGCATTACCTCCAGGCGTTTGCCGTTGAGCTCGATAGCGTCCAGGAAGATGCCCGTGACGTTTCCTCCCGGGCGCGCCAGGCTACCGGCGAGACCGCTGGCGACCGGATCCGTCTCGAGATCCAGCACGACGAGGGGAATCGTTTTGGTCAGCTGCACGAGCGCGCGAGTTGCCGTCGAGCTGATGCCGACGATCAGGTCGACCTTCGCCTCGATCAGCTCGGCCGCCATGGCACGGAAGCGCTGGTCATCCGTCTGGTTCGAGACGCGGCACTCGATGACGATCGTTTGCCCGATGACGTGACCCCGCGAGCGCAGACCCTCCGCGAACGGTGCACCCGCCTGCTCGGAAGGACACACACCGGAGGTCAGGAAGCCGATCCGCGGGATCGGTGCCTTCGGTCGAGCGGGCTCCGACGGCGACCTCTCGCAGCCGGCGACGAGCCATGACAGGCCGATCGACAGGAACGCGAGGAGCGCTCGAGGTGATTCGAGGCCCCTCATTCCGTCAGTCGAACAGCGCCAGGTCGATCGCGTCGCCCATCGCGCGGTAGCCGAGATCGCTCGGGTGCAGGTGGTCGCCGCAGTCGTAGACCGGCAGCATCCGCGTTGGATGATCGGGATCGCGCAGCGCCCGGTCGAAATCGACGACCGCGTCGAAGTCGTCGGTCTTGCGCAGCCAGTCGTTGACGGTCTGGCGAATCGCCTCGCGCCTGGGATTCCAGGCGCCGGGCAGGAAGGTCTCGTTCTCGAACGGGGTCAGCGTGCAGATGATCACCTTGACCCCGCGCGACTGGCCGCGCAGGGCGAACTGCTTCAGCCCCGCGATCATCTGCGCGGCCGTCGGCTCTTCCTCGGGCTTCGCCGGACGATTTCGCAGGTCGTTGGTGCCGAGCATGATGACAGTGTGGGTGACGCCCGGCTGCGCCAGCACGTCGCGGTCGAAGCGGCGCAGGCCGCTGTCGCCGCGAATGTCGAAGAGGATGCGATTGCCGCCGAGCCCCTGGTTCATCACGGCCATGGGCCGCCCGCCGCGCCGGGCCATGAGCCGCCGAGCGAGCTGGGAGGGCCAGCTGTGATGGCCGTCGTGGGTCGAGATGTTGGCGTCGGTCAGGGAGTCGCCGACCGCGACGACGGCGCCGGTCTCAGGGGGCGCAACGACATCGACGCCGCAGACGAAGTACCAGTCGTCGGTGAGACGTCCGACCGGCATGTTCTCCTCGGCGGCGAAATCGCCCGGCGGCGAGATGTAGTTCGTCTGCCTCGCGTAGCGCCCGGTGATACCGAAGCTCACCGGCAGGTCGCCGGGCAGGTGCACGCTGACGGCCAGGTCCGACAGGGGCGCGAACGTCAGATCGACCGGATCGCTGACGATGAGCGCGCCGGCGGCGATCGTCGCGGTGGGCTCGCCGCCGAAGGTGAGCCTTCGATTGGAGCCGGGCATCACCGCCGGCCCCCCGCTCCGCAGGCCGACCCGCGCCGCGCCGATGGCCAGGGGACGGACACCGTAGGCATTCGAGATGCGCACCCGCAGCCGGCCGCCGCCGATGCTGACCCGCGGCGTCATGCGCAGGGTGTGGTTGGCGAAGGCGGCGCCCTCGGCAGGGGCAGGGGCCGCGGTCCAGGTGCCGACCCAGTGGGAGGTGTCTCTCATGGCCCGGGAGTCTAGCAGACCAGCCCTTTATCTCGGCGGCGCTTGGCGCGATAATCCCCGCGCGTCGAGAGGCTCGATCGAGAACCCGCAGCCCAGCGGAGGTGTGCCATGGCACGCGACGGCTTTCTGATCCTCGACAGCGACCTTCACATGATGGAGCCGGACGACTTGTGGTCCCGCTTCCTCGAAGGGGCGCATCGCGCGAACCCGCCGCGCTTCTTCGGCGGCCAGCAGCGGAAGCTCGACACCAACGCCGCTGACAAGGGCAATGCCGACGCCATCATGGGCATGGAAGTCCAGGGCCTCGCGATTCCCGCGCACGCCAACGCCAGCGGCGCCACCGCGTCGAGCCGCGAGCTGCGGCGCCGGAGCCGCGCGCGGCATCCGCACTTCCAGGTCGCGCGCGCGGCCGGCTTCGATGCTGACAGCACGCTGACCGCGATGGACATCGAGGGCGTCGACGTCGCCGTCATGTACGGCACGCGCGGACGGCAGATCCTCATGCACGACGACCTGGCGCCCGACTACGCGGCCGCGCTGGCGCGCGCCTACAACAACTGGGCGGCCGACTACTGTCAGAAGCAGACGACCCGGCTGAAGTTCGCGGCGCAAGTGGCGATGCACGATATCCCCTCGGCCATCGCCGAGGCGCGCCGGTGCGTCAAAGAGCTCGGCGCCGTCGGCATCATCGGCACCCCCAATCCGGTCAACGGTCAGCACCTGCACGACGAGGCGTGCGATCCCTTGTGGAGCGCGCTGGAAGAGCTGAACGTGCCGGTCGGGTTCCATCCGACGGGCAACACGTCGCTCAAGGAGGACGCCGGCCGGCGCTACGTCGGCCACGCGAACTTCCATCCGATCGCCCACGCCATCCGCAACCCGGTCGAGCTCATGGGCGCGATCGCCAGCATGACGACGGGCGGTATCCTCGAGCGCCATTCCCGGCTGCGCTGCGCCTTTCTCGAAGGCACCGCGGGCTGGCTGCACTGGTGGCTCTGGCGGCTCGACGACCAGTGGGAGAAGTTCGGGCCGGGCTGCGAGCACCAGCTCAAGATGCTGCCGAGCGAGTACTTCAAGCGCCAGTGCTACATCGCGCTCGACGTGGATGAGGAGCCGGCGGTCGACGTCGTCAACAAGATGGGCCCCGACTACTTCGTCGTCTCGACCGACTACCCGCATTCGGACGGCGCGTTTCCCGACGCGATGCACGAGTTCTTCGGGCTGCCGTTCAGCGCGGACGTGCGCCGCAAGATCCTGTGGGAGAACTGCGCGCGCCTCTACAACCTCGCCACACCGGCTGCCGGGCTGACGAAGGACGCCCGCGTCTCGGCAACGCTCCGCTAGCGCTCGGCGGCGGATTGAAGAAGAAGGTCGCGTGGGCCGTCGGCGGCACGCTGGCCGCCGCGGTCCTGGCCTGGTGCGCCTGGCTCTTCCTCGAAGAGTCAGGCGCCTACCAGTTCATCGTCCGGCTCTCCACGGACGAGGCGTTTCTCAAGCAGACGGTCGAGGACCTGGGCATCCTGGCGCCGCTCATCTTCATCGGCTTCCAGGCTCTGCAGGTCATCATTTCTCCGATCCCGGGCGAGCCCGTGGGAATCCTCGGCGGCTACCTCTTCGGCCCGTGGGGCGGCTTCTTCTACTCGATGATCGGGCTCACCCTTGGATCGCTGGCGTGCTTCGCCATCGGGCGCTGGCTCGGCGTTCACGTCGTCCGGAGGCTGGTGAACGCGCGCGCCTGGCAGCGGATCGGCTTCATCGTCGAGTCGGAGGGCGCGATCATCTGCGCGGTCATCTTCGCGATCCCCGGTCTTCCGAAGGACATCACGTGTTACCTGTTCGGGGTGAGCACCATTCCCTTCTGGGTCTTCGCCGTCGTGTCGACGATTGCGCGCGCGCCGCATACCTGGGTGCTCTCGAAGCAGGGCGCCCAGGCCGCGTCGGGCGACTACCTGGAGCTGGTCCTGCTCACGGCGGCCGTGCTGCTGGTGGTCCTGCCGGCGTACTACTACCGGAGCCGGCTCATGAACTGGCTGCGCGGCAAGGGCGTGCGTGGCCCGGGTGGCCGTGTAGAATCGGGCAGCGATACCAGGAGACCATCATGAGCCAGGGGCCCGGACGCCGAGATTTCCTCAAGATGACCGCGCTGGCCGCGGCCGGCGTGCCCGCACTGTCGACGCGGTGGCCCATCTCCGCTCACGCGGGGGGCGCCGCAGGAGGAGCTTCGATGAAGGCGGCCTACGATCCGGCGGGGAAGTTCGAGATCAAGGTGAGCGAGGTCGAGTTCCGCCGCAACGCGAGCGGGCGGACGCTCATGGCGCGCATCTATCAGCCGCAAGGCTCCGGACCGTTTCCCACGCTGCTCGATCTGCACGGCGGCGCCTGGAACAACAAGGACCGCACGGCGAACGAGCCGATGGACCGCGCGGTGGCGGCCAGCGGCGTTCTCGTGGTGGCCGTCGACCTGACGCTCGCGCCGGACGCCCCGTACCCGGCGTCGGTGCAGGACGGCAACTACGGCGTTCGCTGGCTCAAGTCGAAGGCCGCCGAGTGGAACGGCGAGGCGGCGAGCCTGGGCGTGCTGGGAAGCTCCAGCGGCGGTCATGTCGCGGAGCTCCTCGGCATGAGGCCGCGCGACGCGCGCTACAACGCGATTCCGCTGGCGGCCGCCCCGGGCGTGGACGCGTCGGTGGCGTACGTGGCGACGCGCTCGCCGATCAGCGACACCTATGCGCGCTACCAGCAGGCCGAGAAGATGAAGCGCGAGTCGATGATCAAGAGCAACAAGACGTACTTCCAGCCCTGGGAAACCATCCACGAGGGCAATCCGCAGCAGATCCTCGATCGGCGCGAGCCGGTGACGCTGGTCCCGCTCCTGATCATGCAGGGGGCTCTCGACGACAACGTCCTGCCGGCCGTGCAGGAGAAGTTCGCGGCGTCGTACCGGGCAGCCGGCGGCGAGTGTGACCTGCACGTGTTCGAGGGCTGCGAGCACGAGTGGGTCGCCAAGCCGGGGCTGCAGACCGATCGCGCCCACGAGATGGTGAAGGCCTTCATCGCGCGGCAGCTGAGGGCAGCGCGCCGGGCGTAGCCGCCACCGCTCGCTGCCGACGGGCCGGACCCGTCGCGGCGATCCTCTGTCAGTAGACTTGCGCCCGCTGGCCATTCGGGAACACTGTGCGTATGGCCAAGACGCGGCAGGTCGTCCTGGAGGTCGCGGGCCGAGAGGTCGCGATCACCAACCCCGAGAAGATCTTCTTCCCGCGGGCGGGCCACACCAAGCTCGATCTGGCCAGGTACTACGTGGCGGTCGCCGAGGGGGCCCTCCGGGGTATCGCCGGGCGACCGATCGTCCTCAAGCGCTACGTCGACGGCGCCGAGGGCCAGCCGTTCTTCCAGAAGCGGGCGCCGCCCCAGCACCCGGACTGGATCGAGACCGTCGAGCTCAGCTTTCCGTCCGGCCGCACGGCGAGCGAGGTCGTGGTGCGCGACGCGGCGCAGCTCCTGTGGATCGTGAACCTCGGATGCATCGACCTCAATCCGCATCCCGTTCGCGCCGCAGACCTCGATCACCCCGATGAGCTTCGCGTCGATCTCGATCCCGGCCCGACCTCGAGCTGGGACGACGTGCGGCGCGTGGCCCTGGTCGTTCGCGAGGTGCTCGACCGGCATGGTCTTCGCGGCTGGCCCAAGACGTCGGGCTCGCGCGGCATCCACGTGAACGTGCGGATCGAGGCGCGCTGGAGCTTCGATCAGGTGCGCCGCGCCGCGCTCGCGCTGGCGCGTGAGGTCGAGCGGCGCGAGCCCGAGCGCGCGACCAGCAAGTGGTGGAAGGAAGAGCGCCACGGCGTCTTCCTCGACTACAACCAGAACGCGAAGGACCGCACGGTGGCCTCGGCGTGGTCGGTGCGCCCGACCCCGGACGCGCGCGTCTCGATGCCGCTGCACTGGGACGAGGTCGCCGGCTGTGATCCGGCGGCATTCACGCTCGTCACCGCACCGGGGCGCCTGGCCGAGCGCGGCGACGCGTCGGCCGGCATCGACGAGGCCGCGGGATCGCTCGAGGGCCTGCTCGAGCTGTCAGCCGCCCACGAGGCGGCCGGGCTCGGCGACGCGCCGTGGCCTCCGCACTACAAGAAGCAAGAGGACGAGCCGCCGCGCGTCGCGCCGTCGAGGCGCCGCGGCGCCGCGGGCGCGCCGGAGCGCAGCGGCACTCGCCGATCGATTCATCCGCTGATCACGGTGGCGAAGGCGCAGCGCACCGAGGACGCGCTCGCCGGGCTCGAGCGCTGGAAGGCGCGCCACCCGGCGGCGGCGGAGCGGCTCGCGGTCGATGACGTGCTCGTCGACTCGATGCGCGGCCGCTCGAGCACGTGGACGCGCGTGCGGGTCAATCTGCGCCACGTCCCCGAGAGCGAGCGTCCGGCCGAGGAGGCGCCGGATCCCGACTACGATCCGTGGCGCGCGCCGAACACCCGCTCGAGCTCGTAGGCGGGCGTGACCTCGAGCTGATCGTAGCGGCAGTCGCCCGGGCGCTTGTCGGGCCGCCAGCGGACGAACTGCGCGGCGTGGCGGAAGCGCGTGCCCTGCATGTGGTCGTAGGCGACCTCGCAGACGCGCTCGGGCCGCAGCGCCTCCCAGCTCAAGTCCTTGCCGCGGTTCCAGCGGCTGCTGGCGCCCGGCAGGCGCTGTCCGGCCGCATCCGCTTCCTCCTGCGCCTCCGCCCAGTCGCGCCAGGGGTGACCCTGGAGCGCGTTCTCGCGCAGCGGCGCCAGCTCGGCGACGAGCGCCTTGCGGACCGCGTTGGTGAACGAGGCGGTGACGCCCACGTGGTGCAGGGTGCCGCCTTCGTCGTAGAGGCCGAGCAACAGCGAGCCGACCATCGTGCCCGCGCCGTTCTTGTGCCAGCGGAATCCCGCGACCACGCAGTCGGCGGTCCGCGCGTGCTTGATCTTCAGCATCGTGCGCTCGCCGGCGCGATAGGGCTCGTCCAGGCGCTTGGCCATGACGCCGTCGAGCCCGGCGCCCTCGAAGCGGCGAAACCAGTCCTCGGCGAGGGCGCGGTCGCGCGTGGCCGGCGACAGATGCACCGGCGGCGCGGCGTCGGCCAGCACCCGCTCGAGCCGCTGCCGCCGCTCTTCGAGGGGGAGCGCGCGAAGGTCTTCGTCGCCGTGGGCGAGCAGGTCCCAGGCCACGTACGACGCCGGCGACTCGGCGGCCAGGAGCTTCACCCGCGACGCGGCGGGATGAATGCGGAGCAGGAGCGCCTCGAAGTCGAGCCCGGTTTCGCCGACGATCACGATCTCGCCGTCGATGACCGCGCGATCGGGCAAGGCCGCAACGAGCGGCGCCACGAGCTCGGGGAAGTAGCGGTTCATCGGCTTCTCGTCGCGGCTCTGCAGCAAGACCTCGTCGCCATCACGAAATACGATGGTGCGAAAGCCGTCCCACTTGGGCTCGAACTGCCAGCCGTCGCCGCCCGGCAGGGCGTCGGCGGCCTTCGACAGCATGGGCGCGAGGGGCGGAGCGAACGGCAGTCGCGTGGGCACAGGGTTCGGCGCGACGCTATCGCGGGCGATCACCCTCGACGATCAGCCGCCACAGGACACGGCTCTGGCTGCGATCGTAGTCGCCGTGAGCCCGGTGCATGGTCGCGCGGTTGTCGATCACCAGCACGTCGCCCTTGGTCCACACGTGGTGGTAGACGATCTCGGGCCGGATCATCCGGGCGAGCAGGTCCTTCATGTAGGCGCGGCTCGCCTCCGGGGTCATGCCGTCGATGTGCGTGGCCTTGGAGATGTGGAAGTACACGGCGCGCGAGCCGTGCACCGGATGCGTGCGCACCATCGGATGCGCGATGGGCTTGCCGTACTTCTCGCGATCTTCCGGACGCGTGTCGGCGTGGCCCTCGTCCAGGCTGTTGAACGTCCTGAGCGTGTCCAGACGCCGGCGCTCGTCCTCGGGCAGGGCCGCATAGGCCGCGCGCATGTTCGCCACGCTCGTGCCGCCGCCCGCCGACGGGATCTCGACGCCGTAGAGCATGGTCGCGAGCGGCGGGCGTTCCCGGTTGGTGTGATCGGTGTGCCATTGCTCGGCGGGGCGCTGGCCGTTCCGGTGCCAGATGAGCCCGATCAGCGGCGCCTCCGGCATGTGGTGCTGGGAATAGTGCTGCTCCATCGGCGGCCCGAACAGGGACGCGGCGGCCAGATACTGAGCGGGCGTGAGGGACTGGCCGTGAAACACCAGGGCCAGGTGGTCGGCCAGCGCGCGAGTCAGCGTCTGCCGCGTCGGCTCGTCGACGGGCTGGGCCAGGTCGACACCCTCGATTGCGGCGCCAAGGGACGGATGCAACTGGGTGATCTTCACGGATGCCATGGCGTGCCCTCCCGTCTCAATGGGAATGATAACGCGAGAGCACCTTGACCACGAGCCCGCGTCGAGGCAGCATTGCGCGGGACAGCGATCGAGTCGCGATGGTCCCGAACACCGTACACGGAGGAAAGGCGGCTATGCACACGTACCAGACGAACCAGTACGAAGGAATGATCGCCGAAACGATCTCTATGAGGGGGCACAACGGAGACCTCATCAACGCTTACGTGGCGCGGCCGCTCGGCGCCGGGCCCTTCCCCGGCATGATCGTCATCCACCACGCGCCGGGCTGGGACGAGTGGTACCGCGAGTGCACCCGCCGCTTCGCCCACCACGGGCTGGTGTCGATCTCGCCGAACCTCTACTTCCGCGACGGCCACGGCACCCCGGAAGACGTCGGAGCCAAGGTGCGCGCGGCGGGCGGCGCCCCGGACGCGCGGGTGCTCGGCGACCTCGACGGCGCGAACGCCTGGCTGCGCTCGCAGCCGTACGTCGGCCGGAAGGTTGGCATCTTCGGCACGTGCTCGGGAGGCCGGCAGGCGTTCCTCGCCGGCTGCAAGCTGAAGGGGCTCGACGCGGTCATCGACTGCTGGGGCGGTCGCGTGGTCATGTCGAAGGAAGAGCTCACGCCGAATCAGCCGGCGGCGCCGATCGACTTCACCAAGGATCTCGCGGCCCCGCTCCTCGGGCTCTTCGGCCTCGAGGACAAGGCGCCCACGCCGGAGCAGGTCGACCAGCACGAGGCGGAGCTGAAGAAGCACGGCAAGAACTACGAGTTCCATCGCTACGCCGGGGCCGGTCACGGCTTCTTCTATTATGACCGCGCGGCCTACCGGCAGGAGCAGGCGGTGGACGGCTGGAAGAAGGTCTTTGCGTTCCTCGACAAGAATCTGTAGGCCGATACCAGGAGCCCAGTCATGTGCACGATGATTGCTCACCAGGTGAAGATCGAGGGGCGCGGCAAGAGCGGTCCGGACTGGATCGAGGTCCGCGAGGCCTACGTCTCGTACGACCATCCATACGATCTGCCGCTCGAGCACGCGCTCAACATCGATTTCGTCAACGAGGCGGTGGGACCGAGCGCGCGCGTGGCCGTCGAGCTGAGCGTCGATGCGGCGCGCCAGCTCGTGAAGACCATCCAGGCCGTGCTGGCACAGGCCGACGAGCGCGGTGTGCTCGAGGACCGGCCGCTGGCGGCAAGCTGCCCCGTCCAGTCGTAACGTCGTAGTCGCGGCCGGGCGGGTCGGCGTCGTCGAGCCGCCCGCCCGGCCCGGTTCCTAGCCTCGCTTCAGCTCCGCAACGGAACGGATCGGCCTGCCGTCCGCGCGGGTGATGGGCATTGTCACCGAACGCGAGTACCAGCCCGGGATCGAGGCGGAGTGGTTGCCCGCGCCGCCGGCCACGACGATCAGGAGGTCCTCCGGCTTTTCCACGATCCGCAGCGTGCGTCGCCCGTCCGCCTCATCGATGCACGGGCTCCGC
>DASRIY010000112.1:0-10600 GCA_035649755.1 Candidatus Methylomirabilota bacterium | reverse complement strand
CGTGGATCTGACGCTCGTCCTGCAGGGGCTGGTCAGCGGCCTGCTCTTCGGCGGGGTGTACAGCCTCATGGCCGTGGGGCTCACGCTGATCTTTGGCGTCATGCGCGTGGTGAATTTCGCCCACGGCGACATGATGGTGTGGGGCATGTACCTTGCCTACGTCCTGGCCGCGCGGGCCGGCGTCGATCCCTACCTGAGCTTCGTCGTCTGCGCCGGCGCCTTGTTCGTGCTCGGCCTGATCGTGCAGCGCGGCCTCGTCGACCGGATCATCGCCGCGCCCCACGAGATGCAGATTCTCCTGATGCTCGGCGTCGCGCTGGTGCTCGAGAACGTCGCGCTGATGGCGTTCGGCCCGGAGCCGACGCGAGTCCGGTCGGCGCTCGGCGGAGCCGCCTTGTGGCTCGGGCCCGTTTTCGTCGACGTCGCGCGCCTCGTGACCTTCGCGGTCGCCGTCGCCCTCACGATCGGTCTCTCCCTCTTCCTCGATCGGACCGACGCCGGCCGGATGATCAGGGCCGTGGCCGACAACACGTACGGCGCGCTCGTGATCGGCGCCGACGCGCGGCGCGTCTACGCGGTGGCGTTCGGCGTGGGCGCGGCCTGCGTGGGCGCCGCCGGTGCGCTGGTCTCTCCGATCCTCCCGTTCCAGCCGTCGACCGGGCTCTCGCTCTCGGTGACGTCGTTCAACATCGTGATCATCGGCGGGATGGGGAGTCTGACGGGGGCGTTTATCGGCGGCCTGCTCGTGTCGGTGGCGGAGTCGCTCGGCGCCGTGTTCCTCAAGCCGTCGCTGAAGGAGCTGATGAGCTTCTCGCTCCTGATCCTGATTCTGCTGGTGCGCCCGGCCGGGCTCTTCGGGAGGCGAGCGCTGTGAAGTGGCTGCTCGTCGTGGCGCTCGCGGCGCTGCTCGCGCTCCCGGCGGTCCTCAGCTCGTACGCGCTCACCATCTTCATCCTGATCTTCTTCTACGGATTTCTCGGACAGGCGTGGAACATCGTCGGGGGCTACGCCGGCCAGCTCTCGGCGGGGCACGCGGCCTTCGTGGGCGTCGGCGGCTACACGGCTACGATGCTGGCGACCTCGGCGGGCCTCACGCCGTGGCTCGGCATGTTCGTGGGCGCGGCGCTGGCCGGGCTGCTCGGCGCGATCATCGGCTATCTCGGCTTTCGCTTCGGCCTGCGCGGCTTCTACTTCGTGCTGCTGACGGTGGCGTTCGCCGAGATCTGCCGCGTCGCGGTCTCCAACATCGACGCGCTCGGCGGCCCCCTCGGTCTTTACATCACATTCACCGGCGATCCGCGCCAGTTCCAGTTCCAGGACGCGCGCGTCTACTACTACATCGCGCTGGCGCTCATGCTGGTCGCCACCCTGGTCGCCTGGGCGATCGGCCGGCGGCGCTTCGGCATCTATCTGGCGGCGATCCGCGAGGACGAGACGGCGGCGGAGGCCAGCGGGGTGAACGCGTTCAAGTACAAGATGCTCGCGATGGTCGTGTCGTCCTTCCTCACCGGCCTGGGCGGCACGTTCTACGCGTTCTACCTCTTCTCGCTGCAGCCCGGGTCGCTCTTCGGCATCCCGCTCTCGGTCGAGATCATCATCCGGCCGATCGTCGGCGGCGCCGGCACGCTCGCCGGTCCTATCCTGGGTTCGTTCATCCTCACGCCCCTGGCTGAGGTCTCCCGGCTCTACCTGGGCGGGGGAGGGCTGCACGGCGCGCACCTGATCGCGTACGGTGTGCTCCTGATCGCCGTGGTGCTGTTCCTCCCCGAGGGCGCTTATCCGCGCCTGCGCCGCGCCCTTCAGCGGAGCCGGCGGCCGTGACCCCGCTGCTCGAGGCCCGCGGGCTCTCGCGGAGCTTCGGCGGCCTCCGAGCCGTCGCCGGGCTCGACCTCACGGTCGCGCTGGGCGAGATGCTCGGCCTCATCGGCCCCAACGGCGCCGGCAAGACGACGGTCTTCAACCTGCTCTCCGGGTTCCTGGCCCCGGACGGCGGCGATGTCCGCTTCAACGGCCGCTCGATCGTGGGCCTCCCGCCCCACGCCATCTGCCGCCTCGGGCTCGCCCGGACGTTCCAGATCACGCGGCCGTTCGCGCGCATGACCGTGCTCGAGAACGTGCGCGTGGGCGCTCTGGCCCGCCATCCGCAGGCGCCCGAGGCGCTCGGCCGGGCGCGGGAGGTCGTGGAGCGCGTGGGGCTCGGCGCCCGAGCCGGCGTCGCGGCGACCGCCCTGACGATCGCCGAGCGCAAGCGGCTCGAGCTCGCGCGCGCGCTCGCCACCGAGCCGGCGCTGCTCCTGCTCGACGAGGTGATGGCTGGCCTCAATCCGACAGAGGTCGAGGCGATCATTCGCCTGATTCGCGACGTGCACGCCTCCGGCATCGCCGTCGTCCTGATCGAGCACAACATGCGGGCGGTCATGACGCTCTCGCACCGGATCGTCGCCTTGAGCTTCGGCGAGAAGATTGCCGAGGGGGCGCCGGCCGACGTCGCGAATCACCCGAAGGTGATCGAGGCCTACCTGGGAGACGAATACGTCCGCGCTGCTCCGGCTTGACGGGCTCGAAGCCGGCTACGGCGACCTGACAGCCATCTCCGGCGTCTCGCTCGAGGTGCGCCCAGGGGAAGCCGTCACGCTGATCGGATCGAACGGCGCCGGCAAGACCACCACGCTGCGCGCCATCAGCGGGCTCCTGCCATTACGGGCCGGTCGCATCGAGTTCGAGGGCGCGCGGCTCGACGGTCTCGGCTCGAGCCAGATCGTCGCGCGGGGAATCGCGCACGTGCCGGAGGGGCGCCAGCTCTTTCCGACCATGACGGTGCGCGACAACCTCGAGCTCGGTGGCCGCGCGGCGGACCGGCGCCGGAGGAACGAGGCGCTCGAGAGCGTCTTCCAGCTCTTTCCGCGGCTGCGCGAGCGCGAGCGGCAGCTCGCCGGCACCTTGTCGGGCGGCGAGCAGCAGATGTGCGCGATCGGCCGCGGGCTCATGGCCCGCCCGCGGCTTCTTTTGCTGGACGAGCCGAGCCTCGGGCTCGCGCCCCTCGCGGTGAAGCTGATCTTCGAGACGCTCCAGGCGATCAATCGCGGCGGCACCACGATCGTGCTCGTCGAGCAAAACGTGCCGCGAGCGCTCCAGCTCTCGCACCGCGGCTACGTGCTCGAGAACGGCCGCATCGTGCTCGAGGGGACGCGCGACAGTCTCCTGGCCAGCCCCCACATCAAGCAGGCGTACCTCGGCCGCTGAGGACCGCCGCGGGGCGGCCTCTTGACAAGCTCTCATCTTTCACGCTACCAATTAGGGCCTCCTAATATGATCAAGACGGTAGACCGAATTCTGGAAGTGATGGTGACCGAGGGTTACCGTGCAGGCGCCGCGTGACGACGCGGCGGCCGGGCCGCGGCCGCCGCGCCGGGTCGAGAGCGTGACCCTGTTCCAGCGCGACCGCGAGCTGGTCATCGTCCACCACGGGCAGGAGTACCGCCTGCGCATCACCAAGTCCGGAAAGCTGATCCTGACGAAATGAGGAGAAGGGGCCTCCTGCTCGACTGGCCTCAATTCCGACTTCGATTCACACGGAGCCCCGCGATGACCGAGATGCGTGTCGTCCAGGTGTGTACCTGCCAGAAGACCGACCGGCCGATCGTCCTGCTCGAGGACGCCGGCCGCAGCCGCTGGTTGTCCTTCTACTTGCCGACGGACGAGGCCAACCGTCTGGCCCGGGTGCTGAGAGGCCGACCGTGCGTGCCCGTCTTTGATCTGCTGGGGCAAGTCGCCACGGCGGCCGGGCTCGAGGTCGTGCGCGCCGAGATCGACGGCGACGAGCGCGGCGTCTCGGCGGCGCTCGTGCTGAGCCGCGGCGAGCGCGTCTTCAAGTTCGGCTGCCATCCCGCGGACGCCCTCGCGCTGGCGCTCCGGGTCGGCGCGCCCATCCTCGCCTCGGACGAGGCCCTCGCCCATGCCTGCCCGGCCGACCCCGAGTTGCAGGCGCGGGCCGTCCGGCGCTGGCTCGACCAGCTGCGCCCCACGGATTTCGACGACCACGGCGCCGGCACCGAATAGCCCCGATCCGTCTGCGCCGGGCGGATAAGGTACTCTTGAGGGCCCCGAGCGGCTCGGCGGGGAGGGAGGGGCCGGCATGACGAGTCCGATCATCACCGAGGCGATCCGGGTCCTCGTCGACCGCCGCGACCTGACCCGCATCGAGGCCGCCGCGGCGATGGAAGCGATCATGTCGGGGGCGGCCACCAACGTCCAGATCGCCGCGTTCCTGACCGCGCTCCGGATGAAGGGCGAGACGGTCGAGGAGCTCATCGGCTTCGCGCAGGTGATGCGCGACAAGGTGGCGCGTGTTCCCGCCAGCGGCGAGGTGACGGCGTCGCTCACCGGCACGGACCGCGAGATGTTGATCGACACGTGCGGCACCGGCGGCGACGCCTCGGGCACGTTCAACGTCTCGACCGCAACCGCGTTCGTGGTGGCCGGCGCGGGCCTCAAGGTCGCCAAGCACGGCAACCGCTCCATGTCGGGTCTGAGCGGCGCGTCGCTCTGCGGCTCGGCCGACGTCGTCGAGACCCTCGGCGTGAAGCTCGAGCTGGCGCCCGAGCTGGTCGGGCGCTGCATCGCCGAGATCGGCATCGGCTTTCTCTACGCGCCGCTCCTGCATACGGCGATGAAGCACGTCATGGCGGCCCGCCGCGAGGTCGGGATCCGCACGGTCTTCAACCTGCTCGGGCCGCTGACGAACCCGGCCGGCGCCAACGCGCAGGTGATCGGCGTGGCGGCGGCGGCGCTCACGGAGGCCCTGGCCCGGGTGCTGGCGGAGCTCGGCACCTACCGCGCTTTCGTAGTCCACGGCGCGGGGGGTCTCGACGAGATCTCCAATACTGGCGAGAGCCGGGTGTCCGAGGTCCGGGAAGGGGTCGTCCGGACCTATACGGTGCGGCCCGAGGACTTCGGCCTGGCGCGCGTTTCGATCGGCGACCTGCTCGGGGGCGACCGCGAGCAAAACGCCGAGATCATTCGCGATATTCTCCGCGGCGAGCCCGGCCCCAAGCGCGACATCGTCCTCATGAACGCGGCCGCGGCGCTGGTGGCCGGCGGCCGGGCGCGTGACCTGAAGGAAGGGGTCGAGCTGGCCGCCCGGTCGGTCGACTCGGGCGCCGCGCGGGGCAAGCTGGAGGGCCTGGTCCGGCTCACGCGAGAGCTTGCGGCCTGAGAGTCGCTGACCTAGAATAGTTCATCGCGGCGCGCCCAAGTTCCCTTCGGCGTTGCCGTTCCTCTCCCGAGCCCGTCGCTTCGCGATCGGGTTTCCGGTAGAGAGTTCTAGAACACCGAGGTTCTATGAGCGGAGCGAACGGCAGGATCATCGGGCGAGTTCCTCGCTACCACCGCATCGCCGAGACGCTGCGCGACAGGATTCGCGAAGGACTCCTCGCCCCCGGCGCCCGGCTCGACAATCAGCGACAGCTCGCGAAGAGCTTCGGCGTCACGCTCATGACCCTGCGCCAGGCGCTCGAGCTCCTGGAGCGCGACCACCTCATCACGCGGCGTCACGGACTCGGAACGTTCGTCGCCACGCCGTCGATCGACTACGACATTCTCCAGCTGCGCCGATTCGCCGGTGATCTCTCGGCCAAGGGCGAGCACGTCGCGACGCGCCTGCTCGGCACCCGGTTCGCGATGGCCGACCAGCGCGTCGCGGAGGCGCTGCGCCGGCCCGCGCGGGCGCGGGTGCTCGTCGTCGAGCGGCTCCGGCTGGTCGACGATCGCCCGATGAGCCTGCAGCGGTCGTTCCTGCCCTCGCCCATCGGCGACGAGGTGGTGCGGGCGGACCTCGCCGTGACCCCGCTGCACCAGGTGCTCGAATTCAAGCTGGGCGTCGTCATCTCGCGCGCGCACGAGACGGTCTCGGCGGTCCGGCTCGGCCGGCGCGAGGCGCGCGAGCTCGGCTGCCGCGCCGGCGAGCCCGCGTTCGAGTCCGAGCGCGTCTCCTACGACGCCGCCGGCTCGCCCATCGTCTTCGACCGCGTGTTCATCCCGGGCGACCGCTTCCGGATCACCCGCGAACTCCATTACGAAGGAGCGACTTCATGAAGATCCTCGTCACCATCAAGCAGGTGCCGGACACGGCGACCCAGGTGAAGATCGCCGCCGACGGCAAGTCGATCGACACCACGGGCGTCACGTGGATCGTCTCGCCGTACGACGAGTTCGCGGTCGAGGAGGCCCTGCGCATCAAGGAAAAACGCGGGCAGGGTGAGGTGGTGGCGGTCTCGCTCGGCCCCGATCGGGTGAAAGAGGCGCTTCGCTCCTGCCTCGCGATGGGCTGTGACCGCGCGATTCACCTGAACGACCCGGCGTGGAGCGCGGCCGACACGCTCGTCACGGCCCGCGCGCTCGCGGCGGTCGTCAAGCAGGAAGAGCCCGGGCTCGTGCTGTGCGGTCGCCAGGCGATCGACGACGACATGGGCGCCGTGACCGCGCAGCTCGCCGAGATCCTGGGCTGGCCGTGCGCCTACTGGATCATGGAAGAGGCGATCGACGCCGACGGCAAGTCGGTGCGCGCCGCTCGGCAGGTCGAGGGCGGGCTCGAGGTCTTCGACCTCCCGCTGCCGGCGGTGCTCGCCGCGCAGAAGGGGCTCAACGAGCCGCGCTACCCGACGCTGAAGGGGATCATGGGCGCCAAGAAGAAGGAGATCAAGGACGTGAAGGCGTCCGATCTCGGATCGGCCCCCGAGCCGCCGCAGCTCTCGATCGTCGGACTCCAGGCTCTCCCGCCCCGGCCGCCCGGACGCATCATCCAGGGCGACGTGCCCACCGCGGTGAAGGAGCTCGTCCGCGCCCTGCGCGAGGACGCCAAAGCCATCTAGCGAACCAACGAGGGAACAATGCCGAACGCGTTCTGGTGCATCGTCGAAGACGATCGAAACGGCTCGCCGAAGAAGGTCATGGCCGAGGTCATCGGTGAGGCGTCGCGGCTGGCGCCCGGGAAGGTCGAGGCCGTATGGCTGACCGACAAGGCCAGCGAGGCCGGCCTCAAGCAGCTCGCCGAGTGGGGCGCCACGCGGGTGCTGCTGCTCGAGCACGCGGCGCTTGCGCCCTACCGCAGCGAGGTGTGGGCGGCGGCCGCCGCCGAGCTGGCGGGCAAGGAGGCGCCGAAGGCGATCTTCGCGCCGGTCACGAGCCGTCAGCGCGAGTTCGCGGCGCGGCTCGCGGCGCGCCTCGGAGTGGGCCTCGCCGCGGACTCCGTGGGCTTCGCGCTCGAAGGTGACTCCCTCGTCGCCACGCGCCCGGTCTACGCGGGCAAGCTTCTCTCGAAGGTGACGTGGGCGAAATCGCCGTGGGTCGCGACGCTCAGGCCCAACGTGTTCCGTCCCGCCGAGGCGCAGCCCGGCAAGACCGCGGCCGTGGAGCGGCCGGCAGTGGCGGCGGCCCCGGCCCAGATGAAGTTCGTCGAGCGGCGCGAGGAAGTCTCGACGGGGCTTCCCGAGCTGACCGAGGCCGAGACCGTCATCTCGGGCGGGCGCGGCATGAAGGGCCCCGAGAACTACGTGATCCTCGAGGATCTGGGCCGTGTGATCGGCGCCGCGGTCGGCGCCTCGCGCGCCGCCGTCGACGCCGGCTGGCGGCCGCACCGGTTCCAGATCGGCCAGACCGGCCGGACCATCTCGCCCAAGCTCTACCTGGGCTTCGGCGTCTCGGGCGCGATCCAGCACCTGGCCGGGATGCGCACGTCGAAGGTGATCGTCGCCATCAACAAGGATCCGGAGGCGCCGATCTTCAAGATCGCTGACTTCGGGATCGTCGCCGACCTCTTCGAGGTCGTGCCCGAGCTGACGAAAGAGTTCAAGAAGCTCCTGGAGAAATAGACCGGACCATGCGGCTGGAATTGACCGACGAGCAGCAGATGATCCAGGCGACGGTGCGGGAGTTCGCCGACTCCCAGATCCGGCCCATCGCCGCCGAGATCGATCGCGACTGCCGCTTCCCGCACGAGACGGTCAAGCGCATGGGCGAGCTCGGCCTCATGGGCATGGCGATTCCCGAACGCTGGGGCGGCAGCGGCGCTGGCGCGGTCGCCTACGTCGTCGCGCTCGAGGAGATCGCGCGGGCGTGCGCGAGCCACGCGGTCGTCATGTCGGTCAACAACTCGCTCTACGGCGATCCGCTCTATCGGTTCGGCACGGACGCGCAGCGAGAGCAGTTTCTCCGGCCGGTGGCCTCCGGCCTCGCCCACGGCTGCTTCGCCCTCACCGAGCCCCAGGCCGGCTCCGACGCCACGAACCAGGCGACCATCGCGTCGCGCGACGGCGATCACTACGTGATCAACGGCCGCAAGCGCTTCATCACCACCGGCCGCGAGGCATCGTTCGCGCTCGTCTTCGGCCAGACCGACCGCGCCAAGGGTCACCGCGGCATCTCCGCCTTCGTCGTCGAGAAGGGGACGCCCGGCTTCATCGTCGCCAAGGTCGAGGACAAGCTCGGCATCCGCGCCTCCGACACCGCCGAGCTCGTCTTCGAGGACTGCCGCGTGCCGGCGGCAAACCGCCTCGGCGAGGAGGGACAGGGATTCCGGATCGCGCTCTCGGCGATCGACGGCGGCCGGATCGGCATCGCCGCCCAGGCGGTCGGTATCGCCGCCAGCGCCTACGAGCGGTCGGTGGCCTATGCCCGCGAGCGGCGCGCTTTCAGCGTGCCGATCGGGGAGCATCAGATGATCCAGTGGATGCTGGCCGACATGGCGGTGGCGATCGACGGCGCCCGGCTCCTCACGCTGCGCGCCGCCGCCCTCAAGGAAGCGGGCCAGCCGTTCGGCACGGCCGCCGCGATGGCCAAGCTCTTCGCCGCCGAGACGGCGATGAAGGTCACGACCGACGCGATCCAGATCCACGGCGGCTACGGCTTCATCAAGGACTACGAGGTGGAGCGCGCCTTCCGCGACGCGAAGATCACGCAGATCTACGAGGGAACGTCCCAGATCCAGAAGCTCGTGATCGCGCGCGAGGTGCTGAAAGGTGAGCATGACTGAGCGTGAGCGCTGGCCCGAGCGTCCGGCGCGCTTCGAGACGCTGTCGGGCATCCCGATCGAGCAGCTGTACACACCGGAGAGCCTCGCCGGCTGGTCGCCCGCCGAGCAGCTGGGGCGTCCGGGCGAGTATCCGTTCACCCGCGGCGTCTATCCCACGATGTACCGCGGGCGACTCTGGACGATGCGGATGTTCGCCGGCTTCGGGAGGCCCGAGGACACCAACGCCCGGTTCAAGTACCTCCTGGCCCAGGGCCAGACCGGCCTGTCGACCGCGTTCGACATGCCAGCGCTGATGGGCTACGACGCGGATCATCCCCGGGCGCGCGGCGAGGTCGGAAAGGAAGGCGTGTCGATCTCCACGCTCGACGACTTCGGGCGGCTCTTCCAGGACATCCCGCTCGGCGACGTCACCACCTCGATGACGATCAACTGCACGGCGTCGGTCGCTCTCGCCATGTACCTGGCGATCGCCGAGAAGCAGGGCGTTTCGTGGGACCGCGTGGGCGGCACCATGCAGAACGACATGCTGAAGGAGTTCATCGCGCAGAAGGAGTGGATCTGCCCGCCCGAGCCGGCGGTGCGCATCGTCGTCGACATGATCGAGTTCACCTCGAAGCACGTGCCGCGCTTCAACCCGGTCTCGATCTCGGGCTATCACATCCGTGAGGCCGGTGCGACCGCGGTGCAGGAGCTCGCCTTCACCCTGGCCGACGGCCTCGGCTACGTCGAGGCGGCGTGCGGCCGCGGGCTCGACATCGACAGCTTCGCGCCGCGGCTCTCGTTCTTCTTCGACATTCACAACGACTTCTTCGAGGAGATCGCCAAGCTGCGGGCGGCCCGGCGGCTGTGGGCGCGGTTCATGAAGGAGCGCTTCGGCGCCCAGAAGCCCGAGTCGATGCGGCTTAGAACCCACACCCAGACCGCCGGCGTCTCGGCGACCGCTCAGCAGCCGCTCAACAACGTGGCGCGGGTCGCGCTGCAGGCGCTGGCGGCGGTGCTCGGCGGGGCGCAGTCGCTGCACACCAATTCCTACGACGAGACGTGGGCCCTGCCGACGGAGGAGGCGGTGACGGTCGCGCTCAGGACCCAGCAGATCATCGCGGAGGAATCGGGGGTCGCGCTGACCATCGATCCACTCGGCGGCTCGTACTACCTCGAGACGCTCACCAACAAGATGGAAGAGGCCGCGTACGAGTACATCCGGAAGATCGACGCCATGGGCGGCATCGTCCGGGCCATCGACACCGGCTACCCGCAGCGCGAGATCGCCGACGCCGCCTACCGCTATCAGCTCATGGAGGATCGCAACGAGAAGGTCGTCGTCGGCGTCAACAAGTACGCGATGGCGGAGGAGCGCCCCATCAACTACCTGAAAATCGACGCCGCCGTCGAGCACGAGCAGGTCGAGCGCGTCCGCCGCTTCAAGGCCTCGCGCGATGCTGCCAAGGTGGCGCGGCGGCTCAAGCAGCTGGCCGAGGCGTGCCGCGGAACGAGCAACATCATGCCGGTGCTGATCGACGCGGTGAAGGACTACGCGAGCCTCGGTGAGATCTCGGACGTATACCGGCAGGC
>DASRIY010000111.1:0-13034 GCA_035649755.1 Candidatus Methylomirabilota bacterium | reverse complement strand
GATCGCGCGCGCGCAGCGCGGGGCTCACCAGACGCGGGATCACCACGGCCAGCGGCACCCAGATCAGGCGGATCACGATGGCGGCGAGACTGATGACGGCGCCCAGCGTCACGATCGTCCCGAGCGTGGCGTGCAGCCCTGCCGCACGGATGGCCCCCAGCTGCAGACCGATCAGCGTGAACACGAGACCGTTCAGGACGAAGACGAGCAGAGCCCAGACCGCGAGACCCTGCACTCGCGTGGCGGGCGCGACCACCGCGCTGAAGAACTGACGGGTGTAAAGACCGCCGACAACACACGCGAGGACGCCCGATGTGTGCGTCCGCTCGGCGAGGAGCCAGGCGGCATACGGCGCCAGGAGCGTAATGGCGATCTCGGTCAGGCTGTCCTGGGTAATACGCAGCGCCCAGATCCCGATCCAGCCCACGAGCAGCCCGATCACCACGCCGCCCGCCGAGGTCACCACGAATTGCCAGAGCGCGTCCCCGAGTGAGAAGGCGCCTGTCACGACTGCCGCGACCGCGGAGCGATAGAGCACCAGCGCCGCGGCGTCGTTGATCAGGCTCTCTCCTTCGAGGACGGTGAGGACGCGATACGGGATGCCCAGACGGCGGGCAATGGCGGTGGCGGCGACGGCGTCGGGCGGCGAGACGATGGCCCCGAGGGCGACGGCCGCGGGCCAGCTCAACCCGGGCATGACCAGGCGCGCCACCGCCGCGACAACGCCCGTCGTCGCCAGGACCAGCCCGAACGCGAGCAAGCTGATGGGACGGAGATTGGCCTTGAAATCACGGAGCGACGTGAAGTACGCCGCCGCCCACAAGACCGGAGGCAGGATGACCAGGAACACCAGCTCGGGATCCAGACTGAGAATCGGCACATTCGGCAAGAGACCGATGACGAGCCCGCCGAGCACGAGAAAGATCGGATAGGGAATCAGGACACGGCGCGCCACCGTTGCGAGCGCCAGCACGGCCGCCAGGAGCGCGATGACGATCTCGAGCTGATGTCGTTCTAGCATCGGTTGGCCGTGGCGGTCAGCGCGCGAGACGACTCGGCGGCAGAACGTAGCAGCCCGCGCACCCAGGCGCAATCAGAAACTGGCGGAGACGGCCGGGCGCGCTATGATTCGCGCCATCCAGACAAGGAGCCTTCGAATGCCTCAGCTCGTATTCCTCCACGGACCCGGCGCCGGCGCCTGCGCCGACGCGTTCCACTATCAGATCAAGCATTTCTCCGGCAGCGTCGCGCCGACCCTGCCCGGCCACCTCGAAGGCGTCAGGTGTCCTGACGTCGCCCGCTACACGGACTGGGTGCGCGGCTGGCTATGGTCGCGCGGTCTGAGCAAGGATCTCGTCCTGGTCGGCTACACGCTTGGCGCGTGCATCGCGCTGCAGTACGGCCTCGACTACCCGGACGAGGTGAAGGGTCTGGTCCTGATGACCGTCGCGGCGCGGCCCAAGACGCGACCCCCGGGGACGTACGAGATGCGCCTGCGCGCCGCCGAGGACTCGAAGGCCTACGACGAGTGGCTTCAGTACCAGCGCCACGCCATGAAGCTCGTGGAGCCCGGCCTGCGGGAGCGGCTGCTCGAGCGGCACCGCCAGGTCGGCCCGCTGTCCCAGTACCACGATCTGAAAGCCATCGACGCCTTCGACGTGCGCGATCGCCTCGCCACGCTGAAGCCGAAGCTCCTCCTGCTGCGCGGTCTGGACGACCCGACGAATCCGCCCGAGTACGAGAAGGAGGTCCACGAGGCCGTGCCCGGCTCGCGATACGTGAAGCTCTCGGGGGCGGGGCACTTTCCGCCCACCGAGATTCCCGACAAGGTCAACGCGCTGATCGAAGAGCTCGCGGCCGGGCTGTAGCCGGCGGCTACCCGACCTTGACCCCGGCGATCGGGCTCGGGGCGCCGGCGCCTTCGAGGCCCATCCGGCGGATCGACACCTCGGCACGCTCCTGCAGCTGCGCGTCGTTGGCGTTCAGATTCCGGGTGAAGCAGCAGAACTCGAGCTGGAGCCCGTTGGGGTCCTTGAAGTAGATGGACTTGGCCCAGTCGTGATCCACGACGTCCGTCACGTCGACCCCCCGGGCGATCAGCTCGTTTCGCTTCTCGATCAGCGCCGCTTCCGACCCCGCCTCGAAGGCAAAGTGATAGAACGCGTTCGGCACACCGAGTCCGCGGTTGATGCCCGCCTCGTAGTGCGCCGGAACGCCGGGCACCCCGCGCGCTTCCATGAACGCCAGGAGCTGATCGCGGCCGGTGTCGAAGAAGATGTGGCGGATCTGTCCGCCTTCCTTGACCTTGAGGATGTCGCACCGCACCGCCTTGAACTTCAACACGTTCTCGTAGAAATCGCGGGTCCGGTCCAGGTCCAGGGTCGAAAGCCCGATGTGCGAGAAGCCTCGGTTCGGCATGGATTTCCTCCAGTCAACTTCGTCGGTCACTCTCCTCGTGTGGTCGCGGGGCCGCAGCCGGGGGCCCCCGGCTCGCGCTATAGTAGCGTGAATCTCCAGCACGGCGGGGAGGGTTCAAAATGGGCGTACCCAAAGAGATCGGGCACATCGTCCTGAACGTCACCGACGTCGAGCGGTCCACCAGGTTCTATCGGGATGTGGTCGGGTTTCAGGTCTCTCGGTATCGCCCGGACGGAACGGGCGCCTTTTTGACCTGCGGCGTGGTGCACCACAACCTCGCCCTCTTCAAGGCACCGGCAGGGGCGCGGCCGGCGGAGAAGGGGGCGATCGGACTGAACCATTTTGCCTTCAAGGTGGAGAGCTACCAGGCTCTGCAGGCGGCCCACAAGCGCCTGGTGGAGGCGCGCGCCACCATCGACCACATCGTGGACCACGGCATGACCCGCAGCGTCTACTTCCTGGATCCGGACGGGATCGAGATGGAGCTGTTCTCTGATGCGTACGCGACCGAGGAGGAAGGGCTCGCGTACATGAAGTCCACTCGCGGCGGGGCTGTCCCGATGGACATCACGTCCGCGGAGCCCGCGCGAGAGGAGATCCCCAGGGCCGACTTCACGCGCGTCGGCTAGCTGCGCATGGATTTCGGGGTCTTCCTCGAGTTCCCATCCCGCCAGGCGATGACGGACGGCGAGGCCTTTGCCGAGTGCTTTGCGCTGGCGCAGGAGGCCGAGGCGCTCGGCGTCGACTCGGTATGGCTGGCGGAGTACCATTTTTCCGCGATCAGCGTCCTGTCCTCTCCCATCACGATCGCCAGCGCCATCGCTGCCCGGACGCAGCGAATTCGCATTGGCCTGGCCGTAGTCCTCTTGCCCCTGGCCCACCCGATCCACATTGCCGAGGACATCGCCACCCTGGACCACATCAGTCGGGGTCGTGTCGAGTTCGGCGTGGGGCGCGGAACGTTTCCCGATACGCACGACGGTTTCAACTCCCCGTTCGCCGAGAGCCGGGAGCGGTTCGACGAGTACCTGGAGATCGTCGTCAAGGCGTGGACACAGGAGCGTTTCTCCTTCTCGGGCAAGCACTATCAGTGCAACAACCTGTGGGTTCGGCCCAAACCACTTCAGCGGCCACATCCACCGATCCGGATCGGCATCACATCGGAAGTCACCTTCCCGCTCGTCGGCCGTCTGGGGTTTCCCATCATCATCAACCCCTCGCGGGTGTTCGCTCTCTCGGAGCTGGCGCCGTACATCAAGCAATACCGCCAGGCCTGGCACGCAGCCGGCCACGCGGGGACGCCCCAGGTTGGGCTCAGGGTCCCGCTCTACGTGGCCGAGACGGCGGAACGTGCCTATGCGGAGCCCAGGGCCAGTACGATGGCGGCCGTCCAGGGCCTGGGCGATCGCGTGGCCGGCAGCGCCTCGCGCGCCGGGACAACCGGTGACTGGCGAGCTCAGGCCGAACGGGTGCGAAGTATGAGCTACGACGACTGGCTTCGAGACAAGGTGGTCTACGGCGTGCCCGAAGCCGTGATCGACCGGCTACAACAGCTACGAGGCGAGCTGGATCTGACGCAGATTCTGTACGAGGTCAATCATGGGCGCCAGCTTCCGTATGATCTGCAACTAAAGAACCTGCGTCTGATCAACGAGCGCGTGATTCCGAAGCTCACGTAGCTTCGCGTTTGCCTGCGTCTGGCCCCACGACGGTCACGCCGTGGTCGTCGAAGGCTATCGAGACCTTGGCGCCAACCGCGAGGGGTGAAGCCACGCCGCCGTCGACCACGAACAGCTCGCCGATGAGGGAGCCGACCGTGTATTCCATGTGGCTTCCGAGGTAGGCGGCCTTGAGGATGGTTCCGGCGAGAGGCGCCTCGGCGCCGTCGGCCGCGCGGAGCCGCACCGCTTCGGGCCGGATCGCGACGTCGACCTCACCGTCGGCGATACCGCGATGGGCGAGCGCGAGCGTGAGGCCGCCGAGGCGCAGATCCGCGAGACGATCGTCGGTGCGCCGCAATGTTCCTCTGACGAGGTTGGCATCGCCGATGAAATCGGCGACGAAGCGGCTGGCCGGCGCGCGGTAGAGCTCGGTCGGCGTGCCCTGCTGGGCGATCGCGGCGTTGTCCATGACGATGATCTGGTCGGACACCGCCAGCGCTTCCTCCTGGTCGTGCGTGACGTAGACGACGCTCAGTGCGAGCTTCTGCTGGAGATCACGAATCTCCTGGCGTACGCGCCGGCGGAGCTTCGCGTCGAGGTTCGAGAGTGGCTCGTCGAAGAGGAGAACTCTCGGCTCGAGCACCAGCGCGCGCGCCACCGCGACCCGCTGCTGCTGGCCGCCCGACAGCTCACCCGGCAAGCGGTCGTCGAACCCCGCCAGTCCGAGCAGCGCGAGCCCTTCGCGGGCGGCGGCGAGCGCCTGGTCCCTCGGCCGGCCGCCCACCCGGAGTCCATAGCAGACGTTCTCGAGGACGGTCATGTGGGGAAAGAGCGCATACGACTGGAACACCATGCTCACGTCCCGGTCGGTGGCGGGAACGCGGGTCACGTCATCGCCGCCGATGAAGATCTGTCCGCTCGTCGCCATCTCGAGGCCGGCGATCAGCCTGAGCGTCGTCGTCTTCCCGCAGCCGGACGGCCCGAGCAGGGTCACGAGAGTGCCCGCGGCGACGGTGAAGGAGACATCCCGCACGGCCACCACCGAGCCGTAGGCCTTGCTCACCCGGCGGAACTCGACCGAGGCCGAGCGCGCGTCGAGCTTCACGCCGGAATCCCCTCGAGGCTCACGCCGGCCTGGCCCCGGCGGCCGAGGCGCCGCCGGCCGACCAGGAGCTGGATCAGGAGCACCACAAAGACCATGAACGCGATCAGGACCGAGCAGTAGGCGATCGCCAGACCGTAGTCGCCGTTCTCGACGCGGCCGACGATATAGGAGGTCGCCATGTCGTAGTTGGCGCTCACCAGGAAGATGACGGCGCTGATCGCGGTCATCGCCCGCACGAAGCTGAAGACCAGCGCGGCGACGACGGCCGGGCGCAAAAGCGGCAGGATCACGCGGCGAATGGTGGTCAAGCTCCGGGCGCCGAGGGTCAGCGAGGCTTCGTCCAGGCTTCGATCGATCTGCGTCATCGACGCGATGCCGGCGCGAACGCCCACGGGCATGTTGCGGAAGACGAAGCAGATGACCAGGATGATCCCGGTGCCGGTCAGCTCGATCGGCGGCGTGTTGAAGGCCAGGATGTAGCTGATCCCGATCACGGTCCCGGGAATCGCGAAGCTGAGCATCGTGCCGAACTCGAACGCTTCCTTGCCGCGAAAGCGCTGGCGCACCAGCAGGTAGGCGGTGAGGAGGCCGACGGCCGCGGTCAACGGCGCCGAGACGGCCGCGATCTCCACGGTTGTCCAGAAGGAGTTCCAGGCCGCTCCCTTCCAGTGCAGGCCGAAGTCGGTCACGTCGACGGCGAACGCGGCCGCGTAGTGGCGGAGCGAGAATCGGTGGTCCCGTCCCCAGGCCTCGACGAATCCGCCGAACAGGATCATCGAATAGATGACTAGCGTGAAGGCGGCCCACGGCAGCGCGGTCGCGTACACCAGCCGGCGCACCAGCGCCGGCAACGGCGGGTGGAGGCCCGAGTCGCCCTTGCCGGTGACGGTGGCGTACGACCGGCGCCCGAGCCAGCGGCGCTGAGCGTAGAAGGCGCCGAGCGTGAACACGAGGAGCACGATCGAGAGCACGGCGGCGCGGCTCCGATCGTGCTGAGCACCGACCACGGCGAAGAAGATCGAGATCGACAGCACCTGGAAATTGCCGCCGAGGACGAGCGGGTTACCGAAGTCGGCGAGGCTCTCGATGAAGCCGAGGAGGAACGCGTTGGCGAGCCCGGGGCGCATGAGCGGGAGCGACACCGTCCAGAAGGTCCGCCAGCGATCCGCGCGCAAGGTCTGCGCCGCCTCCTCCATCGAGGGGCTGATACCTTCCACGACCCCGATGAGGACGAGGAAGGCGATGGGGGTGAAGGCCAGCACCTGCGCGAGCCAGACACCGGGCAGGCCGTAGATCCAGCGCGTGGGCGGCACGCCGAAGGCCCACTCCATGAACGTGGTGACGGCGCCCGCCCGCCCGAAGAGAAGGATCACGGCCAGACCGATCACGAACGGGGGCGTGATGATGGGAAGGACCGTCAGGATCCGCAGCGCCTTCTTGGCTCGAAATCCCGTGCGAGTGACGATCAGCGCGAAGGCGAGGCCGAGCGCGGTGGTACTCAGCCCGACCAGGACGCCGAGGAACAGCGTGTTCCACGCCACACCGCAGCCGGCCGACGAGACGAGGCAGCCGAGCCCCCACACCTCGCGTGAGGCGAGCTTGGACCAAAACTCGCCCGGCGCGAACGCGCCCGAGCTGTCTTCGAGGGCGCCGACGAGAACGCGGCCGACCGGATAGAACACGAAGACCACGACGAGGGCGATCACAACGCCGATGCCGCCGCTGACGAAACGGTCGCCGTTGAAGGCTCCCCGCGCGGCCAAGCCGAGGCAGAACAGCATGACGAACGCTGCGGCGACGATGAGCGCGCCCACGCCGATACCAGGCTGGCCGCCGACCGCGAAGCCCTGAATCGCGATCCACACCGCGCCGCCCGCACCGGCCGCCAGCAACGGCCACGAGCGAGCTTCGGCTCTTGCCGTCCGGATCATCAGCGGAGCGGCAAGAAACAGCGCCACGGGAAGAAGCGAGACGCGTCCATGGAAAAGGGCCTGAACGAGCCCGGAGCCGGCGGCGCGACTCGCGGGATATCCGCGTAGCCATCCGAGACTGAAGAGGCCGTCCTCGATTCCGTACCATGGCAGGAACGCGTACGCGATCACTCCGGCCGCGGCCCATCCGACGACGACCCGATCCATGGCTCGGCTCCGCGCCTGCGAGCTACTGGGGTAGAGCCTTGACCTCTTTCCCCCACTTCTCGAGCAGCCGCTTCCGCTCGGCCGCGGAGCCGTACTTGGCGAAGTCGTAGTCGATGAGCTTGATCTCGCCGAGCTTGGGCGCCTGCGGCGGCGTCATGGCACCTTTGTTCGACGGCACCTGGTAGGCCTCTGCCTTGGCCGCCAGACTCTGCGCCGGCGCCGTGAGCGCCCAGTCATAGAATTTCTTGGCCGAGTCGAGATTGCGGGCACTCTTGATGATGCTCATCGACCCGACCTCGTAGCCGGTGCCCTCGCACGGCGCGACGGTCTTGATCGGAGCACCGCGCACCGCCATGGTCACCGCGTCGTGCATGAAGACGATGCCCACGGTCGTCTCGCCCTGGGCGGCGGCCTTGACCGGTGACGAGCCGGACTTGGTGTACTGGTTGACGTTGCGGTGGAGCTTTTTCAAGTACTCGAACGCCTCGGCCTCGCCGAGGAGCTGGACCATCGTGGCGAGCAGCGTGTACGAAGTGCCCGACGAGTTCGGATCGGCCACCTGCACTTCACCCTTGAACTCGGGTCGGATGAGATCCTTCCAGCATTTCGGCTCGGGCAGCTTCTTCTTCGCGGCGAGCTCCGTGTTGTAGCCGAATCCCAGGGCCCCCGCGTAGATGCCGACGGTGCGATAGTTCGACGCCTTCGCCTGGCTCGTGGCCCACTCCTGGAGATCTCCGAGACGCGGTGACTGGTATTCGAGGGTGAGGCCTTCCTCCGCGGCTTGCAGATGCGGATCGCCCGTACCGCCCCACCACACGTCGCCCTTCGGGTTGCTCGCTTCGGCCTTGATCTGCGCGAACGTCTCGCCCGAGCTCTTGCGGGTCATCGAGACCTTGATCCCGGTTGCCTTGGTGAACTCCGCGATCATGATCTGACACCATTCGATCTGCGGGCTGCAGTACAGCGTGAGATTGCCTTCGCCGCGCGTCACCGCCGGCGCCAAGACGATGGCGACGGCGCAGATCGCGAAGAGCACGGCCGATCGGAAACGGGGCTTCGGGAGCATGATCTCCTCCGTACAGAAGGGATCGGAACCGATGCGGCAGCGATGATAGACGCGGGGCGTTCTCACGGCAAGGCAGAAGGCCCCAGCACGAATCGCTCGAGCACCTCCCGAAAACCCTCGTCGTCTGCGGTTCGGCAGATGTGATCGGCGCGCGCTCGGACGCCCTCGGGCGCGTCGGCCATGGCCACTCCCAGCCCGGCGGCCTCGATCATCTCGAGGTCGTTCCAGTTGTCGCCAACGGCGATCACGTCGGCGATCTCGATCCCGAGCCCGGCGACCATCTCCCGCAGCGCGGTGCCCTTGGAAACGCCCGACGGGAGAAATTCCAGCTTCGTCGGCTCCGAGCGGACCACGTGCGCGGCGAGCGCCGCCCGGTGCGCCGCGGCGCCGAGGGAATCGAGGTTCGCGGGCTCGCCCGTCACGAGGATCTTGTGCGGATCGTCCGCGAGGAGCGGCTCGAAGGCCGGCACGACCTCGTACGCGAGTCCGTCCTCCTCGGCGTAGGCATCGGTCATCGGATGGCGGCGCTCCACGTACACCCGGTCGCTGACGAACAGGTGCGGCTGGACCTCCGAGTGAGGCCGGATCACCGCGAGAGCCTGACCGGCGGCTTCGGCCGTCAGCCGCCGATCGTAGAGGGTGCGCCCGCCGTCGAAATCGAACACGCGCCCTCCGTTGTAGAGGATCACCGGCGCGTCGGCCCCGAGACGCTCGACCCACGGCGCGGCCGACGGCCACATGCGGCCGGTGGCGATGCACACGCGAACGCCGCGCGCGCGGGAGTCGGCGATGGCCTGTCGTACCCTCGGCGTAACCCCGAAGCGCCGGGACCGCGTCGTACCGTCGAGGTCAGCGACGACCAGACGATAGGCCACGCTCCCGCTCAGCGGGCCTTGTACTTCTTGAGCGCGTCCGGGGTCAGCATCAGGCCGTGGCCCGGGCGCTCGGGCACCCGGAACCAGCCGTTCTCGCACTTCGGGAGATCGACGAAGAGATCGTCGGGCGCCCAGTTCATGTACTCGACCAGGAACGCGTTGGGCAGGGCGGCGGCGACGTGCAGCGAGATCTCGTGCACGACGTGCGGCGAGACCATCAGGCCGTGGGCGGCGGCGAGGTGGCCGATCTTCAGCACCTCGCTGAACCCGTTGGCCCGGCAGACGTCGGGCATGAGATAGCGCGCGGCGCGCCGCTCGCAGAGCTCCTTGAACTCGAAGCGCGTGTAGTGGTTCTCGCCCGTGGCGACCGGCGTCTTGATGGAGCGCGCCACCTCGGCCAGGCCCGCGTAGTCGTCGGCGAGCACGGGCTCCTCGTACCAGACGAGGTCGAGGTGCTCGAGCATCTGCGCCTGCCTGATGGTGGCGAGCACGTCGAGCTTCTGATTGACGTCCACCATCATCCGCACACCGTCACCCAGCGCCTTCCTGACGGCCTCCACGCGCGCCACGTTCTTCCGCGGGTCGGGGTCGTGGATCTTCATCTTGTAGTAGCGGCAGCCGTGGCCCGCGTAGAAACGCCCCTCGGCGATGATGTCGTCGACGGCGTAGTTGGCCCAGCCGCCGCTGCCGTACGCCTCGACGCGATCCGTCACCGCGCCCCACATGCGGAACAGCGGCTGGCCGGCGATCTTCCCGGCAAGATCCCACAGCGCGATGTCGAGCGCGGCCACACCGTAGCCGGCCAGCCCCACCCGGCGGATGCCGCGATCGCCGCGGAACATCTTCTCCCAGAGCTTGCCGACCATCCGTGGGTCCTCGCCGATGAGCAAGGGCTTGAGGCGCGTCTCGAGATAGACCTGGATGGCCTCCGCACCGCCGCCGCCGAACGCCAGCGAATAGCCGAAGCCGCGCACCCCCTCGTCGGTGTCGATGAACGCCGCGACCATGCGGTGGTCCGGGAACTCCAGCGACATGGGCCGGGGACAGGGCACGTGCAGGACGGCCGTCTCGATACCCGTGACTTTCATAGGTCTCTCCTACCCTCCATGGCGTCCTAAGCGGTCGGATGATTCGCGCCAGGCAGTGTACAGGAGGAATCGCGATGCCGGGAGTACGGCCGGCCTCCCGCGCACGAATTTCCCCCTGCAGAAATCCGTCCAGACCTGTTTGACGTTTTATGGAATGCGTGTTGTTTCACCAACGAACAGGTCCGGGAGGCCTATGAGCGACGACTGCACCCTACGCGCCAAAGCCCGCGAGGCTCTTCAGAGCGGAAAACTGCCGACGCGAAAGCCGGATCGTACGCTGGGCGGTCTCGGGCGTGGAGGGGCGTGCGCGCTATGTGGCGAGCTCTTGACGCCGACTGGCATGGAGATCGAGATAGAGTTCGACGGCAATGGGACGACGCCCCGGCTGGACACTTACCTTCTGCATCCCCGATGCTTCGCAGCATGGGAGTCGCTGTGCACAGCCGAGGCCGCCGCCGATTGACGCGAATGTTGAATGGCCTCATCATGACGGGGCGTGGCGGCTCCACCCCCGAACCAAGACCGTCGTCCGGGCGAGACAACCCTGGGCGACTTGCTCTATGCCAATAAGACCCAGGCGCCCGTTCCCGAGAAGGATTGGGTCGCACTCGTTCAGTCGATTGGCAGAGGCGACCAGCTTGCGCTGCATGCGCTTTACGCGCGGACGCATCGAGTCGTGTTCACGTTGATCATGCGGATCACCGGCAATCGGGAAACCGCTGACGAGCTGACAATCGACGTCTTCCACGATGTGTGGCGAAGAGCACCGGCCTACACTCCGGAAGGTGGCTCCGTTGTTGGATGGATTCTCAATCAGGCGCGATCCAGGGCGATTGATCGGCTGCGGTTCGATCAGCGAAAGAAACGCGTCAACAATCACACCGACAATCCACCGGCGGTAAGTGCCGAGAGGAGCCCGCAAGAGGCGTTCGATGTCAGCGAGCAGGGCCGCCTCCTTCGACATGCCCTGGAGGCTCTGACGCCACAAGAGCGGCAGGCTATCGAGACCGCATTTTTCTCCGAGCTGACGTATAGCGAAGTCGCGGCGAGGTTGGATCAACCCGTCGGAACCGTGAAGACACGAATCCGTTCCGGCTTGAGCAAGCTTCGTCAGCTGCTCGGCCAAACACTG
The DNA here is from genome assembly GCA_035649755.1 of Candidatus Methylomirabilota bacterium. Classification (GTDB taxonomy): domain Bacteria; phylum Methylomirabilota; class Methylomirabilia; order Rokubacteriales; family CSP1-6; genus AR31. The sequence goes on along the minus strand of DASRIY010000111.1, from coordinate 1,551 downwards.
AAAGGCTTATGAGCAAGGGCTCCGCCAACCACGATCGGGACTACCTGGAGCTGGTGTTCTTGCACGCTCTGCGGGTCCTTCCGTCGAGCGAGATCCCCGTCCTGGAAGCTCATCTCTCCGAGTGTGCGGGTTGCCGTGAGGAAATGGAGGCGCTTCGTCCGATCGTCGGCGCGTTCATCTCCTGGCCGGCCGACGTGCTGCGCCCGGCTGATTCACTGTGGGATCGCCTTGCTTCGCGAATCGCCGCGGAGACGGGGGGGGAGCCGGCCCAGTCAGTGCCCCAGCCACGGGCTGAAGCGCAATGGGAAGAGGCCGCGCCCGGCCTCGCCTTCAAGCTGCTCTCGACGGATACCGAGAAAGACCGCGTCAGCATGCTCGTACGCCTCGCGCCGGGGGTCGCCTATCCACCTCACACCCATGGTGGGGTCGAAGAGCTGTATCTGCTGAACGGCGAGCTCTGGATCGACGACAAAAAGCTGTATCCGGGCGACTACAACCGGGCCGAAGCGGGCACCGGCGACCAGCGGGTCTGGAGCGAGACCGGCTGCACATGCGTGCTCCTCACCTCGACCCGAGACAGGCTGCGCTGATCCGGCTTCGCTAGCGGTCTCGCCAGGAAGCGCGCCCCTAGGTTCCATGCGATCGAGCCCGACTCCGTGACGCACCGATCACGCCGCTCGACACCGGGTGGAAGATTTGTGGTGGAGACAACGGAGAGCCTAGGAGGGCCAAATGAGCACGGTCACCACGACTGATGGCGTGACGATCTTCTACAAGGACTGGGGCCCCAAGAACGCGCAACCCATTGTCTTTCATCATGGCTGGCCATTGAGCGCCGATGACTGGGACACCCAGATGCTCTACTTCCTCGGGAAAGGGTATCGAGTCGTTGCCCATGACCGGCGCGGCCACGGCCGGTCAAGCCAGGTGAGCGACGGCCATGACATGGACCACTATGCCGCGGACGCGGCCGCCGTCGTCGCGCATCTGGATCTGCGCGACGCCATCCACATGGGCCATTCGACGGGCGGCGGCGAGGCGACGCACTATGTCGCGCTGCACGGCAAGGGCCGTGTCGCCAAATTAGTGCTCATCGGCGCCGTGCCGCCAATCATGCTGAAGACGGCAGCCAATCCGGGCGGCTTACCGATCGAGGTGTTCGACGGTCTCCGGCAACAGCTCGCCGCCAACCGGGCGCAGTTCTACCTGGAATTCGCGGGCGGTCCCTTCTATGGCTACAACCGCCCGGGCGCCAAGGTCGTGCCGGGCGTGATCAACAACTGGTGGCGTCAGGCCATGATGGGCGGTGCGAAAGCGCACTACGACGGCATCAAAGTCTTCTCGGAGACGGACTTTACGGACGACCTGAAGAAGATCGACGTGCCGACCCTGGTTCTGCATGGCGATGACGACCAGATCGTCCCGATCGCTGATTCCGCGCTGCTCTCCTCGAAGCTGCTGAGGAAGGGCACTCTGAAGGTGCACCAGGGGTTCCCACACGGCATGTGTACGACACACGCCGAGGTGATCAATCCCGAGCTTCTCGCTTTC
>DASRIY010000110.1:0-9600 GCA_035649755.1 Candidatus Methylomirabilota bacterium | reverse complement strand
CGACCACTTCACGTTCTTGAAGTCGGCCACCACGCGGACGGCGAAGTTCTGCCTGCCGTCGCCGGTGATGCTCCACGCGCGGGGCGACCGTCCGATGCTCCGGGCGACCTATCCCGACCTCGCCGAGTTCTGGGCGGATCTTACGGCGGCGTACCGGGAGGAGATCGGCGCCTTGTGCCGGGCCGGCTGCACCTATCTGCAGATCGACGACACGACGGTCGCGATGATGTGCGATCCCAAGGTGCGCGCGCAGGTCACGACACTGGGCGACGATCCGGAGCAGCTGCCCGGGATATACGCCGAGGCGGTCAACGCCGTGCTGCGCGACGTTCCGCCGGAGGTCACCGTCGCCATCCACACGTGCCGGGGCAACTTCAAGAGCACGTGGATGGCGAGCGGCGGCTACGACCCGGTCGCCGAGACCGTGTTCACGCGTCTCAATGTGAAGGCGTTCTTCCTCGAGTACGACTCCGATCGCGCCGGCGGGTTCGAGCCGCTCCGGTTCGTACCGAAGGGCAAGACGGTCGTGCTCGGGCTCATCAGCTCGAAGGTCCCCGAGCTCGAGAAGAGGGACGACCTCAAGCGCCGCATCGACGCGGCCGCCCGCTACGTGCCGCTCGAGAACCTCTGCCTGAGCCCGCAGTGCGGCTTTTCCAGCACGCACCACGGCAACAAGATCACGGTCGAGGACCAGAAGCGGAAGCTCGGCCTCGCGCTCGAGGTGGCCCGCGACGTCTGGGGCGCGATCTAGCCCGGCCGCGCGCTAGCGAAAGGCCGGAAGCACCTCGCGCGCGAAGCGCTCCATCGAGCGCATGACGCGGGCGTGCTCGAGGTCGCCGAACCAGAAGCTGCAGTTGAAGTGCGTGATGCCGACGACCTCCTCGACGCGCTTGATCTGGCGGATCACCGTGTCCGGCGTCCCGATGACCAGAAAGCGGTCCAGCAGGTCGTCGGTGTCCGGCTCCTTCGGCGCCGGGACGGCAATGGCTCGACCCTGCTCGACGCGCTCGTACTGATTGCGCAGCGAGAGCGTGACCCGCATGTTCCAGCGCGCCTCCTCCGCCGCCGCGCGCGCGTCGGCCTCGCTCTCCGCGACGTAAACCGCGCGCTGCACGCCGACGCGCAGTGGCTGCGCCGGCTTGTTCTCGGACACCAGGCGATCGAAGAGGCGGCGGAATTCGCCCATCCGCTCGAGCGGCACGCCGAAGCCGCCGGTGAGCACGTTGAAGCCGCGGCGCACCGCCGCCTCGACCGACGTCGGGCTCTGCGCGGTGATCCAGATGGGCGGGTGCGGCTGCTGGAGCGGCTGCGGGAACACCGAGGTCTCCGGGATCTTGAAGAGCTTGCCGTCGTAGGTGAAGGGCCGGCCGGTCCAGGCCTTCAGCATGATGTCGACCGACTCTTCCCAGCGCGCCCGGCCGCTCTCGAGGTCGAGACCCAGGCGCTCGAACTCGTAGGGCTGGTAGCCGCGTCCGAGGCCGACGTCGACGCGGCCGCCGGCCAGCAGGTCGAGCGTCGCGATCTCCTCGGCGATGATCAGCGGGTGGTGCAGGGGAACGACGATGACGGCAGTGCCCACGCGGATCCGCGACGTCTTGGCGGCGATGTAGGTCGCGAGCTGCGCCGGGCGCGAGAGGTAGCCGTACGTGGAGAAGTGGTGCTCGGCGAGCCAGACGTTGCCGAAGCCGAGGCTCTCCGCGGCCTGGGCGATCTCGACGCCGCGCGCGTAGATCTCCTGCGAGGAGCGCGCAGACGGCGACTGCATCAGGAGGAACGTTCCGAAATTGATGGCCATCGTCTTCCTTCGCTACCTTCTGGTCCGGTACCAGGGATGGGGCTGGCCCGGCGTCCGGACGCGCAGCGTGTAGACCGAGGTGCGCGCGGTGAAGAACAGCGTTCTCAGATCGGGGCCGCCGAAGGCCAGGTTGGCCGGCACTTCCGGCGTGCGGATGATGCCCAGGTGCCGGCCGTCCGGCGCGAAGACCCACGTGCCGCCCGGGCCCGTGCAGAAAACGCGCCCCTCGACGTCGACCTTCATACCGTCGGGCACGCCGTCCTTCTCGTCGGACGACATGTCGGCGAAGATGCGCCGGCGCACGAGCGCGCCGGCCGAGTCGAGCTCGAGCGCGTGGATGTACTGAGTCCAGCGCGTGTTGGCCACGTAGAGCACGCGCTCGTCCGGCGAGAAGGCGAGCCCGTTGGGATACTCGCAGTCGGCCACCAGCGAGGTCTTGCCGTCGGGCGCGATGCGATAGACGCCGGCCGACGCGAGCTCGCGCTCGGCGAGCGGCACCCGCAGGCCGGGGTCGGTGAAGTAGATACTTCCGTCCGACTTGCAGACGACGTCGTTCGGGCGGTTCAGGCGCTTGCCCTCGAAGCGGTCCATCAAGACCTCGCTCTGACTCGGGCTCGACCAGCGTGTGACCCGCCGATTTCCGCCCTCGCAGATGACGAGCCGGCCTTGCAGATCGAACGTGGTGCCGTTGCCCTCGCCGGTGTTCGCGCGTACGAGCTCGGGCTCCTTGCCCGGCACGAGCCGGTGCAGGTGGCTCTGGCGGATGTCGACGAAGTAATAGAAGCCGTCGGGGTGCCACGACGGCCCCTCGGTGAAGACGAACCCGGTCGCGGGCCGCTCGGGCGTGGTCGTCTCGAGGATTCCGGCCGGCTGGTCGCTCATCGGGTCACGCTCCCTGCTTCTTCGTCCTGAGCTCGACGCCGGCCCGCTCCTCCTGGAGCTTGAAGAACGTCATCGAGTCCTTGTCACCCCAGCCGCGGCGCAGCGCCTCCTCGAGCTGCTGCTCGGCGATCGCCGCGATCATCATGGGCACGTGGTACTCGCGGCCGAGCTCGGTGGCGAGCCCGACGTCTTTACGCAGGAGCCTCAGGGCAAAGTTCACGTCGTCGTACGCGCCGGGGAAGACCGTGTTGGGGATCATGTCCTTGAGCACGCGCATCTGACCGAACGAGCTCTTGGACAGGGCGTCGAGCAGCACCTCGGGCGCGACACCCGCCTTCACCCCGAGCGTCATGCCCTCGGCGATGGCCATGCGCGAGCACGCCGACACCATGTTGTGCACGAGCTTCGCTACCGTGCCGCAGCCGATCGCGCCGACCCAGGTGACCTTGTCGCCGATCGCGTCGAGCACGGGCTTCACGCGCCGGTAGAGCCCCTCGTCGCCGCCCACCAGTACCGCGAGCTTCCCCGACTTCGCGCCGGGGACCCCGCCGCTGACCGGCGCGTCGAGCACGGGGACGCCGCGCTCGGCGCAGATGCCGTGGATCTTGCGGATGAGCGTCGCCGAGTTGGTGGAGAGATCGATGTAGATGGTGCCGCGCGCGGCGCCTTCCAGGACCCCGCCGGGGCCGAGGGCGACCGCCTCGACCTCGCGCGGGCCGGGGAGCGATGTGAAGACGACCTCGCTCGCCTGCGCGACCGCCTTGGGCGTGTCCGCCCACACCGCGCCCAGCGCCAGGTGCGGCTTGGCCAGCTCGTGACGAAGGTCGTTCACCACCATGGTGTGCCCGGCCTTCAAGACGTTGAGAGCCATCGGTCCACCCATGTTGCCGAGCCCGATGAAACCGATCCGCATGCGCGTCTCCTCCTCGCCCTTCCGGTGTGCCGCGGGATGATGGGTCCTGGACGTTGTGCTAAGGTACACCAACGGCGGGCCGGTTGTGAGGCTCGGCCGCGGCAAAAGCGTATACTATGCTCCACTCAGCATAGTCAGGAGACCCCGCGTGCGACGATTCGAGCTGGTCCTTCCCGAAAGTCTGGACGACTGTGTGAAAGCCCTGGCCCGGCACGGGTCCGAGGCGAAGCTGCTGGCGGGGGGCACCGACCTCTTGCCCCAGATGAAGAACGCCCTGCTGAAGCCCGCCGTTGTGATCGATCTGTCGGGCGTCTCCCGACTGCGCGCCATCGAGTCTGGCAACGGGCAGGGGCTCAAAGTCGGGGCCGCGGTGACGGCCCGGACTCTCGAGCTCGACCGCTCGGTGCGCTCGCGCTTCCTCTCGCTCGCCGAGAGTGGCGCCCTGGTCGGCTCGGTGCAGGTCCGGAATCTGGCCACACTGGGCGGCAACCTCTGTAACGCCGCGCCATCAGCCGACATGGCCCCGCCGCTCCTGGCTCTGGACGCCGAAGCCGTCATTACCGGGCCCAAGGGTGAGCGGCGCGTGCCGATCGCGGCGTTCTTCACGGGAGTCCGGCACACCGTGCTGGCCCCGGACGAGATTCTCGTGGAGCTGGCGATGCCGGCGCCCGGCGCTCACAGCGGCGGCAACTATCTGCGGCACACGCCGCGCCGCGAGCTGGACATCGCCGTGGTCGGAGTGGCCTCGCAGCTCACACTGGCCAATGGCGTCTGCACCAAGGCGCGCATCGCGCTCGCCGCGGTCGCGCCGGTGCCGCTGCGCGCGACGGCGGCCGAGCAGGCTCTCGAGGGGCAGGCGGTGACGCCCGAGCGAATCGCGCGCGCAGCCGATCTCGCGGTGGAGGCGGCGCGCCCGATCAGCGATCAGCGCGGCTCGGCCGACTTCCGTCGCCACCTCGTTCGCGTTCTGACCCGTCGGACACTGACCACCGCGCTCGCCCGCGCGAGCGCTTCATAGATCCGGGATTAGGAGAGAGGACAAGTGCCCAAGCAAGTTCTGAGCTGCACGGTGAACGATGAGGCTGCGGAGGTGCTGGTCCAGCCCTGGGACACGCTGCTGGACGCGCTGCGCGAGCGGATGGGACTGACCGGGCCGAAGGAAGGCTGCGGCACCGGCGACTGCGGCGCGTGCACCATCCATTTCGACGGCAAGCCGGTCGCGAGCTGTCTCCTGCTCGCGATGCAGGCGCGCGGCCACGTCGTGCGCACGATCGAGGGGCTCGGCAAACCCGGCGCCTTGCACCCGGTGCAGGAGGCCTTCGTGAAGCACGGCGTGCCCCAGTGCGGCTTCTGTATTCCGGGCGTCGTGATGGCGGCCGCCGCGCTGCTGAACGAGAATCCGCATCCGACCGAGGAAGAGATCCGCTACGGGATCGCCGGCAATCTCTGCCGCTGCACGGGCTACACGAAGATGCTGGCCGCGATCACCGAGGCCGCCGGCGCCGGCGCCGGCCGGAGGAGCTGACGCATGTCCACCGTGATGAAGACGACGCGCGACGTGAAGGGCATCGGGCTCTCGATTCCGCGGCCGGACGCCCCCGACAAGGTAACCGGGCAGGTCCAGTACGTCGCCGACCTCAACCCGAAGGGCCTCCTGCACGCCAAGCTCCTCCGCAGTCCCCACGCCCACGCCAAGATCGTCCGCATCGACGTGAGCCGGGCGCGCGCGCTGCCGGGGGTGCGGGCGGTCCTGACCGCCGCCGACATCCCGCAGCTGAAGAAGAAGGCTCCGACGCGCGCTCACGCCGTGCTGGCGATCGATCGCGTCGTGTTCGCCGGCCAGCCGATCGCCGCCGTCGCCGCTGACGAGGTCGCGATCGCCGAGGAGGCCCTCGACCTGATCGACGTGCAGTACGAGGTGCTGCCAGTCGCCGCCGATCCGCTCGAGTCGATGAAGCCCGGCGCGCCGCCCGTCGCCGAGCTCGGCACCGAGGCCGATACCAGCGAGGCGCTGGCTCACGGCAGCGTCGCGGGCGTGACGACCGAGGCGAAGCCCGCGAAGGCCGTCAACATCTCGCAGCAGGCGCGCCTGCAGCGCGGCGACGTCGCGAAGGCCTTCGCCGAGTCCGACGTCGTGATCGAGAACACATACCGCGTACCGATGGTCCACCAGGGCTACATGGAGCCGCACGCGGTCCTGGCCCAGTGGGAGAGCTCCGGCAACCTGACGCTGTGGGCGAGCACGCAGGGCTCGTTCAACACGCGCTCGGAAGTGGCCGACGTGCTCGAGCTGCCCGAGAACCGCATCAAGGTGATCCCGATGGAGTGCGGCGGCGGGTTCGGCGGCAAGATCCGCGCGCTGTGCGAGCCGATCACCGCCGTGCTGGCGCGCGCCACCAACCGGCCCGTGCGCTACGTCATGACCCGGCGAGAGGAGCTCGAGGCCGGGATGCCGGCGCCGCAGGTCATCATCAAGATGAAGACCGGCGTGAAGCGGGACGGCACGCTCATGGCCCTCGAGGCCGAGGCAATTTTGGAGTCCGGCGCGTTTTCCGGCGCGGTGCTCGCGGTCGCCGGCGTCTTCCTGGCGAGCCTCTACCTGTGGCCGAACTTCGACGTGAAAGGCTTCGAGGTCCTCACGCACAAGCCGAGCATCGCCGCCTATCGGGCACCGGTGGCGCCACAGACGATCTTCGCCATCGACTCGCAGATGGAACAGATCGCCAGGAAGCTCGGCGTCGATTCGGTCGAGTACCGCCTGCGCTACCTGCAGCGCGAAGGCGACAAGATGGCCAACAACCAGCCCTGGCTCAGCAACGGCGGCGCCGAGGTGCTGGCGCGCCTGGCCGAGCATCCGCACTGGAAGAAGCGCGCCGAATGGAAGGCGAGCAGTCCGAAGGGCAAGCTGCGCGGCACCGGCATCTCGCTCGGTGGTTGGCTCGGCGGCTTGCAGCCGACCGGCGCCACCGTACGCCTGAACCCCGACGGCAGTCTTCAAGTATTGACCGGTCAGGTCGACATCGCCGGGACGAACATCGCGCTGGCGCAGATTGCCGCGACCGCGTACGGCGTCGACATCGACAAGGTGAAGATCACCACCGGCGACACCGACGTGGCGCCGATGACAGGCCTGAGCGCCGGCAGCAAGACCACGTACACCGTCGGCGTGGCGGTGATGCAGGCCGCCGAGAACGCGCGCAATCAGACCCTCGAGATCGCCGCCAAGGAGCTGGAAGCCTCGGTGCACGACCTCGAGATCGAGGACGGCAAGGTCGTGGTGCGCGGCGTGCCCGACAAGGGCGTCACGCTCGCCTCGATCGGCAAGAAGGGCAATCTCTACATGTCGAAGGTCGAGCCGGTGCTCGGCACGAGCCATCCGGCGTTCTCGGTGCAGGCGCCGGCGTTCTGCGCCCAGCTCGCGCGAATCGAGGTCGACCCCGATACCGGCGAGGTGACCCTGCACGACTTCGTCGTCGCCCAGGACGTGGGCAAGGCCATCAATCCGCTACAGATCGAGGGGCAGATGCAGGGCGGCGCGGTCCAGAGCCTGGGCATGGCGCTGACCGAAGCCCTCTTGTACGACGACAAGGCGAAGCTGACGAACCCGAGCCTGCTCGACTACCGGAAGCTGACCTCGGCCGACCTGCCGAAGATCGAGACGATCATCGTCGAGAAGCCCGCGCCGCACGGTCCGTTCGGCGCGCGCGGGGTCGGCGAGCCGCCGATCGTGCCGGCGCCGGCCGCGATCGCCAACGCGATCGAGGACGCGACGGGCGTACGCCTCACCCACCTGCCGCTCTCGCCCGAGCGGATCGCTCTGGCGATCGCGGCCAAGTCCTGAACTCCTTGCCCTTGAACGCCCCGGCGAAGTGACGGCGGGTGGCCTCTTCGAGGCCACCCCGGAACTTCGTGTAGCACGCCAGGAAGTCGCGGCCCGCGGGAGTCAGCCGCATGCCGCTGCGCGGACCGGCGCCGGGCGTGCGCTCGACGAAGCGGAAGCCGGCGGCCCGCTCGAGCTCTTGCAGGTAGCCCCACGCGTTGCGATACGACATGCCGAACTCGGCCGCCGCCTTCCGCAGTGACCCGCGCTCGTCGATGAGACGGAGAAGCTGCGCGCGGCCAGCGCCGAGCTTCAGCTGCTTGCCGAAGACCACCCACACCCGGATCTTGGGCTCCATGCTACGCGGTAATCACGGTGAGCTTGTATTCCACGTCGCGTACCTTCGCGTTTGCGCGACGGGCAGCATAGGTGATCGCTTGCGCCGCCGCAAGGCGCCATTTGGCCCGAGAGCCGGCGCCGAGTTCGCCTATACTGAGCAGCCACGGAGGTAGTCAGCGCATGAAGATCACGGGCGTCACGCCGTTCGTCGTGCATCCGGGTTACGGGAAGAACTGGCTCTTCGTGAAGATCGAGACCTCCGACGGGCTCTGCGGCTGGGGCGAGTGCTACACGCAGGCCGACCGCGACCAGTCGATCGTCGCGCACGTGCGGCAGCTCGCGCGCTATCTCGTGGGCCGCGACGCCGGGCACATCCGCCACTTCACGCACTGGGCCTACCACGACTTCGCGGGCAAGCGCGGCGCCATGGACTTCTGGAGCGCCGTGAGCGGGCTCGAGCAGGCGCTGTGGGATCTCGCCGGCAAAAGGCTCGGCGTGCCGGTGGTGAGCCTGCTGGGCGGGCCGTGCCGCGAACGCATCCGCGTCTACGCGAACGGCTGGTATTCGGGCTCGAAGACGCCGGAGGCCTACGCGGCGAAGGCCAAGGAGACGGTGGCCCGCGGCTTCACCGCGCTGAAGTTCGATCCGTTCCCCGGCCCGTGGCGTACGCACATCTCCCGCGAGGCCGAGCAGCAGGTGGTGGAGACCGTGCGCGCCGTGCGAGACGCGGTGGGGCCCAAGGTCGATCTGCTCATCGAGGTCCATCGGCGCCTGGCGCCCATGCACGCCGTGCGGGTGGCGCGGTCGCTCGAGCCCTTCGAGCCGTTCTGGTTCGAGGAGCCGGTGTCGGCGCGCGACATGGGTGCGCTGGCCGAGTGCCGGCGCGACATCCGGCTGCCGATCGTGACCGGCGAGGAGCTCTACACCAAGTTCGAGTTCCGCGAGGTGTTCGAGCGCCGCGCCGCGGACATCATCAACCCCGACGTCTGCAACGTGGGCGGCATCCAGGAGCTGCGAGAGATCGCGGCGATGGCCGAGGCCTACCACGTGGTCGTCTCGCCGCACAATTACAACAGCACCACGCTGGGCCTGGCCGCGACGCTGCACGTGTCGGCGGCGATCCCGAATTTCCTGATCACCGAGTACTTCGTGAACTTCGAGTCGCGGGCGGCCGAGGTGTCCGTGAATCCCTTCCGGGTCGACCACGGTTACCTGGCGGTGCCCACGGCACCCGGGCTCGGCGTCGAGCTTCGCGAGGACGTGCTGCTCCGCTACGCCGATCGAGAATTCCCCGCGCGAACCATCCCCACGCCGCGGGACGAAGGGCCGTAGGCGGCGAATCGGAGCAGCGCCGTGGCCGGCTCGCTTCCGGCCCACGTGCGGGTGGTGGTGGTCGGCGGCGGCATCGCCGGCTGCAGCGTCGCCTACCATCTCGCGAAGCTCGGCTGGCGCGACGTGCTGCTCCTGGAGCGGCGCGAGATCTCGTGCGGCACCACCTGGCACGCCGCGGGGCTGGTGGGCCAGCTGCGCGCGACCCAGAACCTCACCCGGCTCGCCAAGTACGGCGCCGATCTCTACGAGCGGCTCGAGGCGGAGACCGGTCAGGCCACCGGCTTTCGGCGCCCGGGCAGCGTCAGTCTCGCGCGGAACGCAGAGCGCATGCACGAGCTGAAGCGGCTCGCCTCGATGGCGCGGTGCTTCGATGTCGAGGTGGAGGTGATCACGCCGTCGGAGGCGGGTCGCCGCTGGCCGCTCATGCGCACTGACGATTTAGTCGGGGCCTTGTGGCTGCCCCGCGACGGGCGTACCAACCCGATCGATACGACGCTCGCGCTGGCCCGGGGCGCGCGG
>DASRIY010000109.1:0-3716 GCA_035649755.1 Candidatus Methylomirabilota bacterium | reverse complement strand
GGTGTGCTCAACGTCCGACCCCTCCGTGACCGGGGCCGCCGTAGGCACGATCGAGGACCTCGACGAGATGGAGCACGTCGATCTTCGCGTCGTGAGCGCCGAGTCCGGCCTGGATCTGGAGAATGCACCCGGGATTGGCGGTCACGACGGCCTCGGCTTTCGTGGCCAGCACGTGGCCCACCTTGCGATGCAAGAGGCGCGTCGCCATCTCGGGCTCCGTGAGGTTGTAGAGGCCGGCCGAGCCACAGCACCAGTCCGACTCCGCCAGCTCGACCAGCCGCAGCCCGGGAATCTGGGCCAGGAGCTGACGCGGCTCGCTCTTGATCTTCTGGCCGTGCACGACGTGACACGGATCGTGGTACGTGCACGTCAGCGGCACGGGCGCGAGCGGGCCGCGCAGCGGCTCGCCGGCCAGGAACTCGGCGAGGTCCTTCACCGAGGCCGCGAAACGCTTGGCGCGCTCGCCATACGCGGGATCGTCGGCAAGCAGGTGCCCGTACGCCTTCATGTGCGCCCCGCAACCGGACGTGTTCACGATGACGGCCTCGACGCCGGCCGCCTCGAACGCGTCGATCGTGCTCCGGGCCATCGTGAGCGCCCGCGCGTGATCGCCGCCGTGGGCGTTCAGGGCGCCGCAGCATCCCTGCTCCGCCGGCACCACCACGTCGCAGCCGTTCTTCGCCAGCACGCGCACGGTCGCCCGGTTGTGGGCACCGAAGATGACGGACTGCACGCAGCCGGTCAAGAGCGCCACGCGCGCGCGCCGCGGTCCCTCGGCGGGCGTGAAGCGGGGCGGCGCCGCGCGCTCGGCCTTCGCCGGCACCATCGGCAAGAGCGCGTCCCAGGCCGCCAGCGTTCCGGGCAAGCGCCGGATCAGGCCCGATCGCCGCGCGAGCGCCTGCAGGCCGCTCGCCTGATAGAGGCGCGCTCCCGACGCGGCCAGCGCGAGCAGGCGCGGATGGCCGAGCAGCAGCCCGAAGTTCAGCCAGCGGAAGATCCGGCGAACCGGGCCCCCCGGGCGCCGGTGCTCGATCTCGGCCTTTGCGGCCTCGATGAGCCGGCCGTAGGGCACCCCGGCCGGACACACGGTCTCGCACGCGCGGCAGTCGAGGCAGAGCGAGAGATGGCGCACGGTCGAGTCGCTCATGGTCATGCGGCCTTCGGCCAGCGACTTGACGAGGAAGATGCGCCCTCGGGGCGAATCCATCTCGGTGCCGAGCTCGGAGAACGTCGGGCAGTACGCGAGGCAGAGGCCGCAGTGAACGCACTGGTTCACGCCCTCCACCGAGAGCCCGTGGAGCGTGAGCGGCCCGCTGCTCATCGGCGGGGTCTCGTGAGACGACGCGTGCACGCGGTCCTCAGATGCCGGCAACGAAGCGCCCCGGATTCAGGATGTTGCGCGGATCGAGCTGGGCCTTGATCCGCTCCATGATGCGCCCGGCCGCGCCGGGATCGTCCCAGACCGGAACTTGAGACTTCACCGCCAGGGGCGCCCACTCGAGGGTCCCGTGGCCGCCACCCGCGCGCGCCAGGTTGCGCCACTCCTGTAACAGGGCGGCGATCGGCGCGGGCTGCTTCGCCCTGTCATCGGAAGCGAGCGCGGCGCGCACGACGCCGACACCCGCGTGAGCGGCCCATGCGCTCGCGAGGCCCCGGGCGCGGGCCACACCGGCTCCCTGCTCCATCAGGTCGGCGACCTGGCCCGGCAACACCGAGAACGCCATGACCGCCGCGGTCGCGGGAAACGCGGCGCGCGCCGCCGTTCCGAGGCGAGGCCAGGTGTCGTCCGGAAGCGGACGTCCCTCGCGTCCGCCGCACGCCGCAACCAGACGCGAAAGCTCGGCGCACTGCCAGTCGACTTGCTCCCGGAGGCCGTCGAAGCCGACCACGAGCGCGGGGCCTTCCGCCTCGAGCGCTGCGGCCGCGGCCGCGTCGAGGAGATCGATCGCGTTCGGGATCAAGTCGCCGGCCAGCAGGGTTTTGACGGCGGCGCCCGCGTCCTTCAGGCGATCGAACGGGACGCACACGAGCCGCTCGTGCTCCGGCAGCGGACGGAGCTTCACGGTCGCCTCGACGATGACGCCGAGTGTACCGTACGAGCCGACGAAGAGCTTCGGCAGGTCGTAACCGGCGACGTTCTTCACGACCTTGCCACCACCGCGTACGATCGCGCCGTCGGCGGTGACGACGGTGACGCCGATCAAGAGATCGCGCGCGGTGCCGTAGAGATGGCGGCGCGGTCCGGACGCGTTCGCCGCCAGCACGCCGCCGAGCGTCGCCAGGCGCGCGTCGGCAGGGTCGAGCGATACCCACTGGCCGCGGCCGCGGAGCGCGGTCTGGAACGCCTCCACGGTCATGCCCGCCTCCGCGGACGCCGTCAGGTCACCGGGCTCATGCTCGAGGAGCCGGCTCAGCCGGCGAAGCCCCAGCACGAGCCCGCCGGGAGCGGCCGGCATGCCGACGCTCACGGCGGTGCCGCCGCCCCAGGGCGTCACCGGACGGGCGGCCTCGGCGGCCAGCCCGATCACCGCGGCGACCTCGTCGACCGATCCCGGAAAGACTGCGGCTTCGGGCGTGCGCCCCTCGACGACGTACGGTGAGAGCTCGACCCCGGTGAGGACGTTCGGGGCGCCGACGGCGGCGCGAAGCTTGTCGAGCAGCGCGTCCGGCAACGCGGCGTCAACCGCCCGCGCTAGAAGCGCTGGGCGAGGCCCTTTTCTTCGATCGGGTGCGGCCGGTAGGCGACGGGCCCCGCCTCGCCGCAGGACTTCTTGGTCGGAAAGATCTTCCCGGGGTTGCAGAGCCCCGTCGGGTTGAACGCGCTCTTCAGACGATGCATGAACGCGAGATCGGCGGTCGAGAAGATGAACGGCATGAAGTCGGATTTTTCGAGACCGATCCCGTGCTCGCCCGAGATCGATCCGCCGACCTCGGCGCACACCTTCATGATCTCGGCGCCGGCCGCCACCACCCGCGCCTCGTCGCCCGGCTTGCGCGGATCGTAGAGGAGATTCGGGTGCAGGTTGCCGTCGCCGGCGTGGAACACGTTGCCGACGCGCAGGCCGTGCGCCGCGACGATCTCGTTCACGCGGTGGAGCACGTAGGGGAGCTTCGTGCGCGGGATGACGCCGTCCATGACCATGTAGGCCGGCGAGACCCGGCCGTAGGCACCGAAGGCGGACTTGCGTCCCTTCCAGAGGAGCAGCCGCTCGGCCTCGGTCTTCGCCGTGCGGATCTCGCGCGCGCCGGCTTCGCGGCACGCCGCGACGATGCGCTCGGCCTGCGCCTCCATGCCGACGGCGAGCCCGTCGAGCTCGATCAGGAGCGCGGCGTCGGCGTCGCGCGGGTAGCCGCAGCCGAACGCGTCCTCGACCGCCTGGATCGTCAGGTGATCGATCATCTCCATGGCAGCCGGGACGAGCCCGCGCCCGATCACCGCCGAAACCGCCTCGGAGGCGCGGTCGATCTCGTCGAAGACCGCCAGGACCGTCTTCACCGCCTGCGGCTTCTTGAGGATGCGGACGACGATCTTGGTGGCGATGCCGAACGTGCCCTCGGAGCCCACGAACACGCCCGCCAGGTCGTAGCCGTTCGCGTCGCGCGTCTTGCCGCCGAGCCAGACGATCTCACCGTCGGGCATGACGACCTCGAGGCCGAGGACGTGGTTGGTGGTGACGCCGTACTTGAGCGTGTGCGGGCCGCCGGAGTTGTTGGCG
>DASRIY010000108.1:0-7844 GCA_035649755.1 Candidatus Methylomirabilota bacterium | reverse complement strand
CGTCCAGTGCATGATGTCGGGCGTCGTGAGCCCGTTCAGCGGCACCCAGAGCGCGCCGGCGAGCCCCGTGAAGACGCCGGACACCAGGAACGCCACCCAGCGGTACCGCCAGATCCGCACGCCCACGAACTCGGCGCGAGTTTCGTTGTCGCGGATCGCCTGGAGCGCCATGCCGAAGGGCGAGTTCACGATGACCCACATGAGCGCCACGCACAGGCAGAACACGATCAGCACGTAGTAGTAGTACGCATGCGACATGAAGACGATCTTGTCGCCCGAGCCGGTCACGAGCCCGGCGAAGAGCGAGGGCGTCGGCACGCGGAGCCCGTCGGTCCCTCCCGTCACCCAGAAGAACTTGAAGGCGAGCGACCAGAGCACCTGCGAGAGGGCCAGCGTGAGGATGCCGAAGAAGATCGTCGTGTAGCGGACGCAGACGACGCCGAAGAGCGCGGTGATGAGGACCGCCGCGACGATGGCGCCGACCAGGAACAGCTCCATGGAGCCGACCTTCAGGTACTTGACCATGAGCGCCACCGCGTAGGCGCCCACGCCGAAGTACGCGGAGTGGCCGAACGAGAGGAGCCCGGTGTAGCCCAGCAGCAGATTGAAGCCGAGCGCGGCGATCGCCATCACGAGCCCGTAGGCCAGAAGAATCGCGCCATAGGCCGGCAAGATCAGCGGCACCAGGGCCAGCAGCACGACGACCGGCACGGCCACGCGCAGGGCGCGGGCGGTCGACGAGGCCGGTCGCGGCAGGCTCGGCGGCACGCTCATGGGCGCCCGAAGAGGCCGGCGGGCCGCACGAGCAGCACGAGCGCCGCAATGAGGTAGAGCACCGCCAGCTCGATCTCGGCGAACCAGGTAATGCCCGCCTCGCGCACGAAGCCGACGATGATCGCCCCGACCAGCGCGCCCTCGAGGCTGCCCAGGCCGCCGATGACAACGACGATGAACGAGAGCACGAGTGCGTCCACGCCCATGCCGAGCACCGCCGACTGGCTCGGCACGATGATGGCGCCGCCCAGACCCGCCATGAAGCAGCCGAGCGTGAAAGCCTCGACGTAGACTCGGTTGACGTTCACGCCGAGGGCGGACGCCATGCGCATGTTCTGCGAAGTGGCGCGCAGCACGACGCCGAACTTCGTCCGGTAGATGAACGCCCAGAGAAAAATGGCGGCGGCCGCGCCCACGCCGATCACGAGGAAGTTGTAGGTCGGGTAGATCGACTCGCCGAAGGTCAGGCTCCCGAAGCCCTCGAACAGGGCGCTCGCCGAGAGCGGATAAGGCCCCCAGAACAGACGCATCACGTCCTCGAGGATCATCAGGAGCCCGAAAGTGCAGAGAAGCTGGTATTCCTCGGCGCGCTTGTAGAACGGGCGCAGCAGCGTCGGCTCCAGCCCGGCGCCGAGGATCGCGGTGGCAACCGCGCCCACCGGCAAGAGCACGAGCCACACCGGCATCGATGCCCCCGCCGCCACCGAGCCGACGACCCACGCCGTCACGTACGCCCCGAAGGCGTAGATGTTGCCGTGCGCCAGGTTCACGATGCGCATGACACCGTAGATGAGGCTGAGGCCGCCGGCGATCAAAAAGAGGACCGACGCGTACAGGAGCGAATTGAGAACGTGGATGAGGAGGACGTCCACTACTCGGCCACGCGGTACGAGATCACCTTCACCTCGGGGTTGAAGGAGTGTCCGTTCAGCGCCAGCCCGAGCAGGATCCGGTACGCGCCCGGCGGCAGCTTGCCCTTGAGATCGACGACGAGCCGGTCGCCCTCCACCTCCTGCGCACGGCCGGTCGCGACCACCTCGTCACCGGCCCCGATCGCCGTCCAGCACGCCACGACGACGTCGTGCGCCTTCTCACCCGTCGGCGCCAGGCGCATCGGCTCCCGCACGATCTTATACGAGCGCTCGAATTTCGTCAGTGTCTGCGCGTCGACCTGGAGCTCGAGGCGATCGCCGCGCCGCTCGATCGCGCCGATCCACGCGCGCCGCGGCAGCGCATAGCGGTCGAACGAGCCCACGACGTTCGGATACGAGAGATCGCGAAACACCGCCAGCACGGTCGTATCGGCCGACCATTTCTGCAGGCGATAGGGCCCGCTCGTGACGAGCCAGTGGCCGCTCTGCCGGCGGAAGCGCCGGAGCGCGGCCCACCGTTGCTGCGCCTGCTCGACGGTGACGAGACCGCGCAGCGCCTCGGGCACGTACGCGCGCCGCTCGAAGCTCTCGGCGATCGGGCCGAGCGCGTCCACGAGCTTCCGGTCGCGGGCCAGATCGAGCCACGCGACGCCCCGGCGCCGCGCCTCGTCCTCCGAGAACGCCGCGAGCCCGCGCGTGACGGCCTCTTCCATCAGCACCAGGAGCTGCCACGGCACCGCGCTCCACGGCGGCGCAATCGCCGGCGCTTCCGCCGAATCGGCGGCATGGCGCAGGTACACCTCGAGCACCGGCGTGTCGAGGATCACCTGGAGATCGCCGAAGTCGCGGACCTCGGTGTCGAGCTTCACAACACGGACCGCGGCCAGCCATTCGCGCAGGTGCGCGGTCGCCCGATCGACCCCGCGGTCATTCTCGCTCCAGCGGCGGGCGAGGACGTACGGGTAGACCAGGTCGGCGACGGTCATCTTCGTCTGGTCGTGGAACTTCGATAGCGCGACGCGATACGTGACTTTCTGCTGAGCGGTCGTCCCCGGTGCGGCCGCGCGCGGCAGGCCGGTCGCCGGCTCGAAGACCAGCGCGTCGCGCGGCACCTCGACGGGGCCGGAGACCTCGACGGCGCGCACTCGATTGGGGAGCCAGCCGACGCCATAGGGCTCGGGCAGCACGGCCGCGTCGGCCAGGATCGACCACATGATCCCGCCCGTCCCGTCGGTGAACCCGCCGACCGGGTTCCACGCCGCCGCCGGGCGCGTCGCGGTCGCGACGCGAAGCCAGCCGTTCCACGGAAAGTCCTTCAGCTTCACGGTCCGGAAGAAGACGCCCGAGGCAAGACCCCACTGCGTGTCGAAGCCGACGTTCTCCACACCCTCGGAGTAGGTGTCGCTCACCGCCTCGCGCCGGAGCGCGTAGCCGAGCGGCATCCGCTCACAGCCCCGGGTGACGAGGGAGACCAGACGCCGCTCGAGGTTCAGCCGCTCGGTCGCGCTCGCGTAGTCACCGCGCACGCGCCGGGCGTACGTTTCCTCGACGGCGCTGCGCGCACCCGGCTCGGTGACGGCGCGCGCGGACAGCGCGTGGGCGTGGAACCACCCCTGCTTGAACCAGGGCGGGCCCATCCAGCCGTCGAGCCGTGTCGCTTCCTCGCGCAGCAGCTGGTCGAGCGGCACCTCCTCGAGCGTCGCGTCCCACTCGCCGTCGGCGGGCCGCCATGCCGGGCCCGGGGAAAGACCGGCCACGCTCCGCGAAACGCGAAGCCTTGGAATCGCCCCGGCCATGGCGGCACGGGCCCTCGCGGCCTCGACGAGGTCGGCGTGGTGCGCGTAGTCCTCGTGCCAGGGCGTGACCGGATACGGGTAGACGACGTACTCGCCCTTCGAGGTGGCCAAGGCCGGCGCCAGGCGCGCCGCGACGGCGCAGCGCTCGCGCGCGTCGGCGAACGCGCGGCTGGCCGGGTTGAACGTGAGCACGACGTAGGCGCGAAACGATTCCGTCCACGCCAGCTCCGCGCCCTTCGGCGCCGCGAGCGGCCCGAGGTACGCGTGAATGGCGTTCTTCGCGAAGAGCCGCGCCGCCGCTGCCGGCTCGGCGACCGTGAGCGCGATCTCCTGCGGATAGAACGACGGGTAGTACGGAATCTCGTGCCCCGCGTCGGCCCGCGAGGCAAGGGCGGCGAGAAGCAGGAGCAGCGAGGCGAACGATCGAGCCACGACGATGCGCGACCGGGGGCGGCGGCCCGTGACGGGCCGCCGCCCTCAGCGGGACGCTAGGCTTTGACGACCGGCCAGGTCTTGTCGATCCAGGTGTAGGTCGACGTCGGCTCGCCCTTGGGCCAGCCGGGAGGCGCCGTAATGCTCCGGATCGGGATCGTGATGATGCGCGCCGGATCCAGGATCGGGAACGGATATTCCGGCACATTCTTGCTGAAGCCGATGATCGCGTCCTTGTAGCCCTGGTGGTTGTCGGGACGGATGTAAACGTAACCCGCCGGGCCGGCCATCATCATGCCCTCGAGCATCGTGATGATCGCGTCGTCGTCAGGCCAGCCGCCTACGAGCTTGTTGGCCTTGTCGACGGCGGCCTTCAGCATGTAGGTCGCGGTGTACGCGCCCTCGGCCTGGAAGTTCGGGTACTCGTTGAACCGCGCGTGATACTTCTCCACAAAGGTCTTGTTGAGCGGCCACTTGTCGCCGCCCGGGTACGTGAAGTGATAGTTCGAGTGCACGCCGGCAATGATGCCCTCGGGGTGGTCCTTGCCGAGCGCGTGCGGCGCGACGCCGCCCGCCAGGGTCGTAGCGAACTTCGCCTTCTGGAACATGCCGTAGCGCAGCGCCTGCTTGTAGAGCGCGACGTAGTCACCGCCCCACACCGAGGAGACGATCAGATCGGGCTTCGACGCGATCGCCTTGGTGATGTGCGAGCTGAAGTCGGTCGTGCCGAGCTTCGGCCAGCCTTCCGAGACGTGCTCCGCCTTCGGCATGAGCTTCTTCATGACGATCTTCAGGTGGTCGAAGGCGTTGCGGCCGTAGGAGTAGTCCGGATGAATGTGCGCGATGCGCTTGGAGTTCGGCCACGTCTGCGCGATCGCCAGCGCCGTCGTGCAGCCGTCGGCCGACTGGATGTTGGTGAGCCGGAAGACGTAGTGCGGGTTCGGCACCGCCTTGTCGAAGAGGAAGTCGGTGCACCCGTCGACGAACATTGTGAGCACCTTCAGCTCCTCGGCGACCGGTCCGAGCGCGGGCGTGTTCCCGCTCGAGGTGATGCCGCAGAAGAAGTCGATGTTCTCGGAGAGCTTCAGGCGCCGCAGCTCCTTCACGTTGGCGTCGGTCCCGGCGTTCTCGTCGGCCTTGAGGAGCTCGATCTTCCGTTTTCCGAGCAGCCCACCCGCGGCGTTGATCTCCTCGACCGCCAGCTGCTGGCCCTTGAACATCGGCTCGCCGAGCACCGCCGCCGGCCCGGTGAAGAACGTCATGTGGCCGATCCGGTAGGGCTTGTCGGGGATGTTCCCCTTGGGCTTGTCCTGCGCGTGCGCGACGCCGACGAGCGGAACGGTTCCGGCCGCCGCGAAAGCGGCGCCTACGCTGACGCCGAGAGTGCTGAGAAAGTGACGCCGATTCACGTCGCCTGCCATGGGTGATCCCTCCGTTGGGTGGACGGCCCGCGAGCCACGATGTGTCACAGGGGTGAGCCTGCGGCATCCCTCCGATAAAAGTCAAGGAACGCCGGGAGGGCCCGCCCCGCCTCCGGGCCTATAATCGGTGCTCGAGCACTTCTGTTCCGGACGCGACACGATTGGTGATGGGGCCGGTCCGAGCGGTGATGACGGCGCTTCGCGGCATCGCTGCCGCCGTACGGCGGCGTCCCCTCACCGCGCTGGCGGTGGTCGTCGGCGTCTTCGCGCTTCACGTCCTGCTGCCTCCGCTGCTCCTGGCGGTCACCCGAAAGCCCTGGACTTACTTCGCCTTCAACCCCTGGCTGAAGCGGCTGCCGGGGTACCTCGCGTCGGCCACGCCGCTTCATGAGAAGCTCGACTTCCTGTCGCGCGTTGCGCTCTTCTGGTTCACCGCTGACGGCCCGTACGGATTCCCCGAGTGGGGCTTCGCCGTGGACGCCCTGGACGTGGTGCGCTTCCTGGCGATGTCGGTCCTGCTCGGCGCCTACGTCGTGCTGGTCCTCGACCGGCGTGCTCGGGGACGGCTCGGGGGCTGGCGCCCTGGGACGAGCGGCGCCGGCGGTTTTCTGGGCGGGTTTGCCGGGGTATTGGGCCTCTCGACCGGACCTTGCAGCGTGGTGGGATGCGGGGCCCCAGTGCTTCCCGTCGTCGGGCTGGTCTTCGCCGGACTCTCGAGCGGCACCCTCGCCCTGCTCTCGGGCCTCTCGCGCCTCATGAGTCTGATCGTGCTGGTCGCTCTCGCGGTCGCGGTAGCGTGGCTCGGCTGGCAGGCCGGAGCGGCCCTCGGTGACAGACCCGATCGCCTGGCGGCGCGATCTGCGAGCGGTCCGGGCTAACGCTTGCTCGAGAGGTGGCCGACGAGCCAGCGCGCCGTGCGGAGCAGCTGACCATCGCGATGGCGGGCGCCGACGAGCTGGACACCCAGCGGTAAGCCGTTGGCGCCCTGCATCAGCGGCATGCTGAGCGCCGGCACACCGCAGAGCGTCCAGAGGGCACAGAAGGCGGGGTCGCCGGTCGACTCGAGCCCCTTCGGGGCGGTGCCGAAGGCCGCGGGCGTCAGGATCGCATCGTAGCGCTGCTCGAACATCTCGGTGAGGCTCGCGTTGAGCTCGGGAATGTAGGCAAGGGCTTTCAGATAGTCCATCGCGAGCACATCGCGCCCGTGCTGGATGCGCGCGCGGAGCGCGGGCGAGAGCTTGTCGCGCCCGGTGTCCCATTCACGCCCGAGATTGATCGCGATCTCGGCGCCGCCGATGGCCCGCTGCCACTCGAGCACCTCCTCGGTGGGCGTGACGAGCTCGACCTCCTCGACGCGATCGCCCAGGGTGGCCACCAGCTCCTCGAAGGCTTCGCGGGCGTCGGTGTCGACGCGATCCCAGAGCGAGGACTTCACGAACGCGAACAGCGGCGCAAGCGGCGGCTCGCCGGCGGCCACGGCGCGATAGGGCACGCGCGGGCGCGGCCGCGTGTCGGGATCGCGCTCGTCGTGGGCGGAGAGCTCTTCGAGCAAGAGCGCGACGTCCTCGATCGTGCGCGCGAACAGGCCGACATGGTCGAGCGTGCGCGAGAGCCGGAACATGCCGTGGCGCGGGATGAGCCCGTGCGTCGGCTTGAACCCATACACGCCGCAGAACGAGGCGGGTCGGATCGTCGAGCCGGTGGTCTGGCTGCCGAGCGCCAGCGGGACCATGCCCGCCGCGACCGCCGCGGCCGATCCGCTCGACGAGCCGCCCGGCGTGTGCGCCGGGTCGTGCGGGTTCCGCGTCTTGCCGGGCGTGCGGGTGGCGAACTCGGTCGTCACCGTCTTGCCCATGACGATCGCGCCCGCCGCACGCAGCAGCGACACCACCGAGGCGTCGCGCGCCGGCGTGCGGCCGGCATGCAGCACCGAGCCGTTCTCGGTCGGCATGTTCGCCGTGTCGATGATGTCCTTGAGGCCGACGGGTACGCCGTGCAATGCCCCGAGCGGCTGTCCGGACATCCGATACTCATCAGCCGCCCGCGCCTGAGCCAGCGCGTGCTCAGGATCCAGAAACGCCCAAGCCTGCACCGCCTCATCCACCTCGGCCACGCGCGCCAGACACGCCTGCGCGACCTCGACCGCGGTGACCCGCCCCTCGCGGATCAACCGCGCCCCCTCCGTCGCCGACAGACTGTGCAACCCCTTCAAATCCATAGCGCCCACGAGAATATCACCCCACGCGACCGATGAACCGCGTTCGAGCGCGGGCTAAGCCCGCGCAATCGGAATCTGGGGGAGGCTCGGAGGGGGCCGTCGAGGCCCCCTTCGATGGGGGATGGGGGGCAAAGCCCCCCTCCGAGCTTACTTACCGTAAAGAAATTCCGGGAGCCAGAGCGTCATACCGGGCCAGATGTACATGAACATGAGGCAGATACAGACGATGATCATGTACGGCATCATCCCGGCGAAGATCTGGTTGAGCGTGACATGCCGCGGCGAGACGCCCTTCAGATAGAACGCCGACATCGCCACCGGCGGCGACAGG
>DASRIY010000107.1:0-32041 GCA_035649755.1 Candidatus Methylomirabilota bacterium | reverse complement strand
GCCCGCTCGTGGATGACGAGGCTTGCGCCGTCGCCGTCGAGCAGCGCGCCCGGCCCGCCGGTCAGGCTCACGTTCCGAAGGACGATATCGATCGTGCCTCGTCCCATCGGAGAGACCTGCAGATTCGGCATGTCACCCGCATGCGGTCCCTGCGGGTTGTCGCGGCCGTGCTTCTTCCCGGTCGGGTTGAAGTGACCTCCGGACGACTCGAACGGCGGCTCGCACTTGCCGACCGCATGGACGTGGATGGCGTGCTCGCCGGGCGGCAGATCCGTGAACGCCGCGGTCACCTTCACACCCTCCGGAGAATCCTGCAACATCGCCTCGCCGACGTGGGTGCCGTTGGCATCCTTCAGCTCGGCCCGTGCGCTGGCGGCGTTGACGAGCGGAACGAACCAGAGCCACCACACGACGAACACGGCGACACTTACGTGCGTTCGCATCATGGCGTGTTTTCCTCCTCACGCCTGCAAAGCAGGCGCACCGTCTATGGGAGCAGGTTCTATGCCAGCTAGGGCACCCTCGGGCGGCTGCCGGCAGGTGAACAACACCCCTTGCATTGGCGGCCGTTGACGGTTAGCCTTTGCGGCCAAGGCGGTCTGGGACGGGGCGGGGAGAGCGGCAGTAACCATTATCCACGTGTGATTTGCCCGGGAGCTGCCCATGAAGGTCAGCGTCTTCTTTGACGGACAGAACTTCTACCGGTCTCTCCAGCGATTCGATGAATCGCTCCGAGTCGACTACGACAAGCTCGCCGCCTGGATCACGCAGGCCGTCGGGGGCCCCGGCGCCATCTTCGCCGGCGCCCACTACTACGTCGGCGTATCGGCCGACGCGCCGCCCCTGGTCGAAGGTTTCCTGAAAGGTCTCGAGCTCCGGCCGGGATATTTCGTCAAGCGGGAGCTCCGGGTACGCCGCTCCGGGCGCTGCCCGGCGTGCGGCGTCGACTACGAGTACACAACCGAGAAGCGCGTCGATACGCGGCTCGTCGCCGAGATGATCCATTACGCGGCCATCGGCGCCTTCGACGCGGCCGTGCTGGTTTCCGGAGACGACGATTTCGTGCCGGCGGTCGAGGCGGTGAACGCGCTCGGGCGCCAGGTGTGGGTCGCGACGTGGTCGGCCGACGATCTCTCGAAGGACCTGCGCGTGCGCTGCTTCGGCCAGATTCACCTGAGCGACGGCATCGCGACATTTCGCGTGGAGCGGCCGCGCCAGTTCGAGCGCGCCCCGACCCGCCTGGCGCCGTCGCGGGTGGCCCGCCCGCCGTTCCAGCCGGCCACGGGCGTGGCGCTCGAGCACGCGCTCCAGGAGCTGCAGCGCGCCGAGGCGCGCCTGCCGCACGTGAGCCGCGGCTACTTCGTGATGCGTTGGAAATCGCATCAGCTTCCCCCGGTCGGCGCCGAGCGAGAGGCGCTCGTGCAGCAGCTCATCGGGGCGGGCCTGGCCGAGGAATTCGACGTCAAGGACGCCGAGGGCCGCAGCGTGACGGCCATCCGGAGCCGCGAGCCAAACGGCAACGTTCGGGAGCCCGACGGCAATATCGCCCTGCCGGGCTGACCGCTTCCGTTTGGCGGTACAATGGTTTTATGAGGTACGCAGTCGCTGTCCTGTTCGCGGTGCTGTTCGCGAGCTCAGGCTGGGCGCAAGAGGTCGAGATCTCAAAGCCCGCGCCCATGCCGCCCCCCACGGTCAAGCCCGAGCAGGAGATCATTTCTCCAGGCCTGTACGACGAGACCCGGCCGAGCGACGCCGACATCTATCCGCGCGGCGGCCTGGTCCAGTACGATCCGGGCTTCCTCAATTCCACCTCGATGCCCTACGAGAGGCCGCAGTCGACGGGACGTATCGGCCTCGGGGGATGGGTCTCGCCGAACACGCCCGTGGGCCCGATGAGCTTGAGCTGGAAAGAGGCTAGCGGCTGGTTCGCGCTCGGCTTCTCGGTCACCTGGGACGGCCCGCTGCCCGTGCGGCGTCCCGCGGCCCCGAAGCCCTGACCTGATGCCCTGGCTCCGGGGTAACCTTCACGCCCACACCACCTTCTCGGACGGCGTCAAGGAGCCGACGCAGCTCGTCGCCGCCTACGAGGATCTCGGCTACGACTTCCTCGCCATCACCGACCACGAGAGCTGGATCGACGACAGCTACTGGCGCGAGATCCCCAAGGTCTCGTCGTCGAAGCTGGTCCTGTTCCACGGCATCGAGCTGAACTGGCCGCGGTTCGATCAGCACATCGGCAAGGTCGTCGGTGACCGCGAGACGCTCTACGTCCTCAATCATCCAGCCCGCTACAACCTCTCGATCGAGCAGACGCTGGAGCGCATCCGGCGCATCGGCGCCGGCGGCATCACCCTCGACGCGGTCGAGGTGACCGAGACGGGCCGGCGCTATCCGCTGTACGAGTCCCCCGCGATCCCGCTCGTGAAGGTCGCGACCGACGACGCGCATGGCCCGATTCACTTCGGCCAGGCGTGGATCGAGGTCGATGCCCGGCGTAACCGCGACGCCATCATCCGGGCGATCCGCGCCGGCGAGTTCCGGCGGCGCTTCGCCACCGACTAGCGAACCACCGAATAGCGAGCGGACGCCCATGCGAACGGTGAAGATCGGCCACAGCCCGGACGCCGACGACGCGTTCATGTTCTATGCCCTCACCGCCGGGAAGGTGAAGATCCCCGGCATCGCGATCGAGCACGTCCTGGAGGACATCGAGTCGCTCAACCGGCGCGCGCGCACCGGCGATCTCGACGTGACCGCCGTCTCGTTCGCGACCTATCTACTCATCGCCGACCAGTACCGCATGATGGACGCCGGCGCATCGATGGGAATCGGCTACGGCCCTATCCTCGTCGCGCGGACGCCCATCCCTGTGACGGAGCTCGAGAACCGGGTGGTGGCGAGCCCTGGCAAGCACACGACCTCGGCGCTGCTGCTTCAGCTCTACGTGGGCGACCCGCCGCTGATCGAGGTGGCGTTCGACAAGATTCCCCAGGCGGTGCTCGACGGCCAGGCCGATCTCGGATTGCTGATCCACGAGGGCCAGATCACGCACCAGCAGATGGGCCTGACGAAGGTCCTGGACCTCGGCGAGTCCTGGCAGCGCGACACGGGCCTGCCGCTGCCCCTGGGCGTCAACGTGATGCGCCGGGAGCTGGGCGAGGACGTCCACCGGGCCATCTCGCAGGGGCTTCGCGACTCGATCGCCTGGGCCCACGCCAACGTCGACGAGGCGCTCGACTACGCCATGCGCTACGGGCGCGGGATCGACAAGGAGACGTGCCGGCGGTTCGTGCTCATGTACGTCAACAACTACACGCTCTCGCTCGGCCCAGATGGGCGCGCCGCGGTCGAGCGTCTCTTCACCATGGCCCGCGATCGCGGGTTGATCGGCGAGCTCCCCGCGCTCGACCCGATCTAGTACCGCTTCAGGATCTCGTACTCGGTGGTGCGCTGGGCGGGGGTGAAGCCGGCCTCGCGGATCAGTGTCACGATCTCATCGACGCCGATCGTGTTCACGAACGCGGCCGCCTTGTGCACGTTCTCCTCGAGGAGCGTCCCGCCCCAGTCGTCGGCGCCGAAGTGCAGCGCGATCTGGCCGGTGCGCTTGCCCTCCGAGAACCACGACGCCTGGATGTGCGGGAAGTTGTCGAGGTAGAGACGCGAGACGGCGAGCATTCGCAGGTACATGTTCGGGCCCTTCGCGTGCTTGATCCACTTCTCGAGCAGCGTGTTGTTGGGCTTGAACGACCAGGGCACGAACGCGGTGAACCCGCCGAAGAGATCTTGCAGCTCGCGGATCGAGTCGAGGTGATCGAGCAGGTCCTCGGTATCCTCGACGTGGCCGTACATCATGGTGGCCGTCGACTTGAACCCGCGGCGATGGGCCTGCCGATGCACGTCGAGCCAGGTCTCGGGCCCGCCCTTCTTCGGCTCGATCCGCCGCCGGACCTTCGCCGAAAGCACCTCGGCCCCGCCGCCCGGTAGGGTCCGCTGGCCGGCCTCGTAGAGGCGATCGAGGACTTCGCTGACGGTCAGGTGGCTCACCTCGGCCACCGTGCGGATCTCCGAAGCGGTAAAGAAGTGTGGCGTCACCTGCGGAAACCGCCGGCGGGTCTCGCTGACCAGGGTCGTGTAGTAGTCGAGCGGCAGCGCCGGGTTGTGGCCGCCCTGCAGGAGCACGGTCGTGGCGCCCCGCGACGCGGCGAACTCGATCTTGGCCAGCACCTCGTCGACCGTCAGCGTGTACGCCTCCGGATCGCCGGGCTTGCGGTAGAACGCGCAGAACTGGCAGTCGGTGATGCACACGTTGGTGTAGTTCGGATTCGAGTCGATGACGAACGTAACGACCTTCTCGGGGTGGCGCGCGTACCGCGCCTCGGCGGCCACGACGCCCACTTCCAGGAGCGGCGCGTCGGTCAGAAGCCAGCGGCCCTCCGCGCGATCAAGCCGCTTGCCGGCGAGCACCTTCTCGCGAATCTGCTCGATCACGACCGGTGACGCCTCACGCCGCGGCGCCCTCGCGCTCCCAGACGCGCAGCACGTTGTAGAGGGCGTCGCGCTCCACCGGAATCTTGCCAGCGTCGCGGATGATGCGGAGCAGCTGCGCCCGCGCCAGGCCGGCCGGGGTCTGGGCCCCCGCCATGTGCTGCACGCGCTCGTCCTCGAGGGTGCCGTTGACGTCGTCGGCGCCGAAGTGGAGCGCGATCGACGCAGTCTCCTCGCCCAGGAGCACCCAGTACGCCTCGATGTGCGGGAAGTTGTCGAGGAGCAGCCGCGCCGCGGCGATGGTTCTCAGATTTTCGGCGGGCGGCGCCGACCGCGGCACGAGGCTCGTCGCCCCTACCTGATACGGCAGCGCGATGAAGGTGAGGAAGCCGCCAGACGCGTCCTGCTGGGCGCGGAGCCGCAGCAGGTGATCGACCCGCTCGGCGGCCGTCTCGACGTGGCCGTAGAGCATGGTCGCGTTGGTCCGGATGCCGAGCGAGTGGGCGATGCCGTGGATCTCGCACCAGCGGTCGCCGTCGGCCTTGCCGGCGTAGCGCAGCTCCTTCGCCAGCCGCGAGGAGAAGATCTCGGCGCCGCCGCCGGGCATCGTCTGCAGACCCGCCGCCTTCAGGCGCGTGAGCGCCTCACGCGGCTCGACCTTCCAGCGCCGCCAGAAATAGTCGATCTCGGCGGCCGTGAAGGCTTTGATCTGCACACCGGGGCGCGCCGCGTGGAGCCCGGCGATCACCCGCTCGTAGTACTCGAAGGGCCAGTCCGGATGGTGGCCGCCGACGATGTGCACCTCGCGGACCTCGTCGCTGACCATGCCGATGATGTCCTCGACCGAGTACTCGAAAGCCCCGGCCTCGCCCTTCTTGCGCGCGAAGCCGCAGAAGGAGCACGAGAGCACACAGACGTTCGTCGGCGAGATGTACCGGTTGAGGACGAAGTAGACGCGATCGCCCTCGCGCCCGGATTTGACGTGATCGGCCATCCGGCCCAGACCGAGGACGTCGCTGGTGTCGAACAGGAGGAGACCGTCGTCACGGGTGAGGCGCTGCTGGTGCTGGACTTTTTCCCAGATGGGGATCAGACGCTCGTCGGCGAAACGCACGGCCGAAATTATAGCGAGCGTGCGCGACGGCTGTCGAGGTTTCCTTGGACACGCGGGCGAGGGTCTGCTAGAAACGCGGCATGCTCCTGACGACCATCGCCGGCAGCCTTCCCAAGCCGTCGTGGCTCGCGAAGCCCCGCATGCTGTGGGCGCCCTGGAACCTGTCGGGGCCCGAGCTCGCCGAGGCCAAGCGCGACGCGGTGCTGGTGGCGCTCGGTGAGCAGGAGGCGGCCGGCATCGACATCGTGAGCGACGGGGAGCAATCCCGCCAGCACTTCGTGCACGGCTTCCTCGAGGCGATCGACGGCGTCGACTTCGCCCGGCGCGTGACGATCGGTATCCGCGCCGATCGCTACAAGGCCGAGGTGCCCACGGTGACCGGGCCGCTCGTGCGCCGGCGGGCCGTGCACGCCGACGAGGTCGCGTTCGCGCGCGCCCACACGACGAAGAAGCTCAAGTTCACCGTGCCCGGGCCGATGACGATCGTCGACACGCTTGCCGACGAGCACTACCGCGACCGGCGGCGCCTGGCGATGGAGTTTGCCCGCGTCATCAACGAGGAGGCGCGCGAGCTGGTCGCGCGCGGTCTCGACGTGCTCCAGCTCGACGAGCCCGCCTTCAACGTCTACATGGACGACGTGCGCGCCTGGGGGATCGAGGCGCTTCATCGCGCGATCGAGGGGCTCTCCTGCAAGACCGCGGTCCATATCTGCTACGGCTACGGGATCAAGGCCAATACCGACTGGAAGGCGACGCTCGGCTCCGAGTGGCGCCAGTACGAGCAGACGTTCCCCGCGCTCGCGGCCAGCCGCATCGACCAGGTCTCGGTCGAGTGCGCGAATTCACGCGTGCCGGTCTCGCTGCTCGGACTCCTGCGCGGCAAGGACGTGCTGGTGGGCGCCGTCGACGTCGCGACCGACAAGGTGGAGACGCCCGCCGAGGTGGCCGCGACGATCCGGAGCGCGCTCCCGCACGTGCCGCCCGAGCGCCTCTACCCGTGCACCAATTGCGGCATGGTGCCCCTCGACCGCGCGGTGGCGCGCGGCAAGCTGCGCGCGCTGGTCGAGGGGACCGCGCTGGTCCGGCGCGAGCTCGGCGCCCCCTGATTGCGCTGACGGTGAGCGGAAGCCTGCGTTCCTCTGTGCTATTCTGTGCGGCGCCCCGATGAGCGAGCAGCGTCGGTACTTTCACGAGATTCCCCTGGGCGAGGAGTACGAGTCCCCCGGGCGCACGGTGACCGAATCCGACCTGGTGATCTTCTCCGGGCTCACCGGCGACTACAACGTGCTGCACACCGACGCCGAGTTCATGAAGCAGTCGATCTTCGGCGAGCGCATCGCCCACGGCCTGCTGTGCCTGGCCATCCAGTCCGGGCTCTTCAACCGCGCCGCCACCGAATACGCGACGCTCGGCCTCGCCGGCCTTCGCTGGAAGTTCAAGGCGCCGGTGAAGATCGGGGACACGATCCGGCTCAAGGCAAAAGTGTCGGCCAAGAAGGACCTCGACAAGGCCGACCGCGGCCTGGTCACCATCGAGCGCACGATCGTCAACCAGCGCGACGAGGTCGTGCAGCAGGGTGAGACCGACCTCATCGTGGAGAAGAAACGGTGAGCATCAGGGGCACCTACTTCGAGGACATCGAGGTCGACAAGATCCGGGAGACGCCGGCCATCACCGTCACCGAGACGCACGTCTCGCTCTATCTCGGCCTCACGCGCGAGCCGGCCGCCGCGCCCGCCGCCGTTCCGGCCGCCCTGGTCCTCTGCATGTCGATCGGGCTGGGCTGGAGGGTCAAGGAGCCGCCCCTGGCCGTCCTGGCGTTCGTCGGGCTCGACTGGCAGATCGTCAGGGAGGTCCGCGTGGGCGACACCGTGCACGGCCGCTCGCGGATCCTTTCGAAACGGCCCATGCGCGACGGCGGCTTCGTTGTCGACGAGCGCTCCCTCATCGATCAGCACGGCGAGGTCGTGCAGCAGGGCAAGTTCACGTTCCTCGTCGCCAAGCGCAAGGAGGTACCCGCATGACATTCGATCCGCGGCACCAGAGCCGGGCTCTCGTGGACGGCGCCGACCGCGCGGCCGCCCGCTCCTACTTCAAGGCGATCGGCTACACCGACGACGATCTCAAGAAGCCGCTGGTCGGCGTCGCGCACTGCTGGATCGAGATCACACCGTGCAACTGGAACCATCGCAAGATGGCCGAGAAGGTGAAGGAAGGCATCCGCGCCGCCGGCGGCACACCGATCGAGTTCAACACCATCAGCGTCACCGACGGCATCGCCATGGGCACCGAGGGCATGAAGGCCTCGCTGATCAGCCGCGAGCTCATAGCCGACTCGGTGGAGCTGGTCGTTCGCGGCCATCTCCTCGACGGCTTCGTCGGCATCTCCGGCTGCGACAAGACCATCCCCGCGATGGTCATGGCGATGGCGCGGCTGAATCTGCCGAGCATCATGCTCTACGGCGGCTCGATCGCCTTCGGCGAGTACAAGGGCAAGAAGCTCACGATCCAGGAAGTGTTCGAGGCGATCGGCGCTTTCAACGCGGGCAAGATCGACGCGCGCGAGCTTAACGAGGTGGAGAGCCGCGCCTGTCCGGGCGCCGGCGCGTGCGGTGGGCAGTTCACCGCCAACACCATGTCGACCGCGTTCGAGATGCTGGGCGTCTCGCCCATGGGCTTCAACGGCGTGCCGGCCGTCGATCCCCACAAGGACGAGGTCGCCTTCGAGACCGGCAAGATGGTGATGGAGCTCCTGCGCAAGGGCGTCCTGCCGCGCCAAATCATCACCCGGAAGTCGCTGTATAACTCGATCGCCGGCGTGATGGCCACGGGCGGGTCGACCAACGCCGTCCTGCACCTCCTGGCCATCGCGAAAGAGGCGGGCGTTAAGCTGACGATCGACGAGTTCGATCGGATCTCGCGCAAGACGCCGCTGATCGCCGACATGCGGCCGTGGGGCACCTACACCGCTCCCGAGATGTACGACGCCGGCGGCATGGGCGTCGTGGCCAAGCGGCTCCTGGACGCCGGGCTCCTGAACCCCGACGAGCCGACGGTGACCGGACGGACGATCGGCGAGGAGGCGCGCTCGGCGAAGGAGACGCCGGGCCAGAAGGTCATCTGCTCGCTCGACAACCCGCTGAAGAAGGAAGGCGGCCTGGCCATCCTGAAGGGCAATCTCGCGCCCGAGGGATGCGTCGCCAAGGTCTCCGGGCAGAAGAAGGATCTCCACCGGGGCCCGGCTCGCGTCTTCGATCGCGAGGAGGACGCCTTCCAGGCAGTCAAGACGAAGAAGATCAAGCCCAACGACGTGA
Organism: Candidatus Methylomirabilota bacterium; assembly: GCA_035649755.1. Taxonomy (GTDB): domain Bacteria; phylum Methylomirabilota; class Methylomirabilia; order Rokubacteriales; family CSP1-6; genus AR31. The sequence continues at coordinate 23,128 of DASRIY010000107.1, read as the reverse complement.
TCGTCATCCGCTGGGAAGGGCCCAAGGGCGGGCCGGGGATGCGCGAGATGCTCCACGTGACCGGCGCGCTCCAGGGCGCCGGGCTCGGCGATACCGTCGCGCTCATGACCGACGGGCGCTTCTCGGGCGCGACGCACGGGTTCATGATCGGGCACATCGCGCCCGAAGCGGCCGACGGCGGGCCGATCGCCGCGCTGCGGAACGGCGACACGATCGTGATCGACATCAAGAAGCGCCGGCTCGACGTCGAGCTCTCACCGGCCGAGTTGAAGAAGCGCCTCAAGGCCGTGAAGCGGCCCAAGGCGCGCTACGGATGGGGCGTCCTGGCGAAATACGCGCGCCTCGTCTCTTCCGCTTCCGATGGCGCAGTCACCGGCTGAGGGCCGACCCGCCGAGCCGACCGACGAGCTGAGCGCGGCGTTTCTCGAGCGGCTCAAGGGCGAGCCGCTCAGCGACCTGACGGTGCTGGACGCGGGCACCGGCTCCGGCCGGGTCGCGCTTGCGCTGGCGCCGCTCTGCCGCGCGGTCGTCGGCGTCGATCGCGACGCGAAGGCGATCGACGAGGCCCGGCGCCGCGCCGCGGCCGCCAAGCTCTCCAATGTCCGCTTCGTCGTGGGCGACATCGAGGTGGAGGAATACGTGCCGTTCAAGCCCGACCTCGTCGTCGCCTACCTCTGCATGTCCGACGCGATCGCCGAGCGGGCCGGCCGGGCGCTTCGGCCCGGCCAGGTGTTCGCGTTCGTGGCGCTTCACAACGACCAGTGGAAGGAGACGGGGCGCCCCTCGCGCTTCGCGTACGGGGAGACCGGCGTCCGCCGGCTCCTCAAGAAGACCGGCTTCACGGTCGACCATCTCGAAGTCGAGCGCGACGTGAAGGCGTTCGCCTCGGTCGAGGAAGGGCTGGCGGCGGCGATCGGGCTCCAGGAGCGCTGGAAGCAAGATGGCCGCTGGTTTCGCTACGTGAAGTTCCTCGAGGACGGCGGGCGCACGCTCACGCGCGCACAGCTGGTCGTGAAGGCGCGCAAGGCGTGAGCCTGGTCGGCCTCGCCCTCGGCCGGGCGGTGAAGGCGCGCGCGCTCGAGCTCGGCTTCGATCGCGTCGCGATCGGGCCGGCCGAGGCCCCCGACCATGGCGAGGCGCTCGAGGCGTGGCTCGACGCCGGCTACGCGGGCACGATGAGCTATCTAGACCGCGGCCGCGCCGACAGGCTCGATCCAGCTCGCCTGCTGCCGGGGTGCCGCTCGGTCGTGGCGGTCGCGATGAGCTACAACCCGGGAGCGACCTCGGAGACCGACGACTGGCGCCCGGTGTCTCGGTACGCGCGCAACCGCGACTACCATGACGTGATCCGACCCCGTCTCGGCGAGCTGGCGGAGTTCATCGGCGCGGCGACCGGGGGATCCGTCACGAGCCGCGCCGCGGTGGACACGAGCGCGGTGCTCGAGCGCGACCTCGCGGCCCGCGCGGGGCTCGGCTGGATCGGTAAGAACACGAACCTCCTCACCCCATCGCTCGGCTCCTACTTCTTCATCGGCATACTGCTGACGACCGCCGAGCTCGACTTCGACGAGCGCCAACCCGACCGTTGCGGGACCTGCACCGCCTGTCTCGACGCGTGCCCGACTGGCGCGTTCGTCGCCCCGTACGTTCTCGACGCGCGCCGCTGCATCTCGTACCTGACCATCGAGCACCGGGGCGACATTCCCGACGCGCTAGCCGAGCGGTTGGGAAGCTGGCTCTTCGGCTGCGACGTGTGTCAGGAGGTCTGCCCGTGGAACCGCAAGGCCGAGCCGGGCCGCGAGCCGGCGCTCCAGCCTTCCGGATCGCTCGGGTCCCTCGAGACCCTGCTCGAGCTCGACCAGGACGGGTTCCGCGCCCGGTTCCGCGGGACCGCGCTGTGGCGAACCAGGCGCGCCGGGCTTCTGCGGAACGCGGCGATCGCGCTCGCCAACCGGGGCGACCGCGCGGCCGCCCCGGCGCTGACCAGGGCGCTCGACGATGCGGATGCCGTCGTGAGGCGGGCAGCCTCCTGGGCGCTCGCGAAGCTCGGCGCCATGCCGACGTCGTGAAGCTCAAGCGACTCGATCACTTCGGCGTGGACGTGGCCGACCTTGGGCGCGCCGAGCGCTTCTACGCCGAGGTGCTCGGCATGTCGGTCCAGATGCGTCTAGGCGATCAGGTCGTCATGCGCGGTGGCGAGACGTCGTGCGCGCTGTTCCTGCGGCCCGATCGCCCGCCCCTCGACCTCGAGCGCGTGCGTAATCCGCTCGGCAAGAGCCATCATGCCTTCGAGGTCGGCTGGGACGACCTGCAGGCCGCCGAGACGCTCTTCGCCGAGCGCGGCGTCCCGTATCATGCGCCGATCGACTGGGGCGATCACGATTGCCTCTATTTCCTGGATCCCGACGGTAACCTGCTGGAGCTCGTGGGCTACCGCCCGAAAGGCAAACACACGTGACACACGCCGAGCCAACCGGATGGGTCGGACGACCGATGCGGCGCCGCGAAGACCGGGCGCTCCTGACCGGACGCGGGCGCTTCGTCGACGACCTGGCCGTCGGCGGTGTGCTGCACGTGGTCCTGGCGCGAAGCCCTCACGCGCACGCTCGCATCCGCTCCGTCGACGCCGCCGCCGCGCGGCGCGCGCCCGGCGTCGTCGCCGTGATCACCGCCGACGACCTGGGCCCGATCGGACCGGTGCCGCTGATGCGCCTGGCGCCTGGTACCGTCGTTCCCGAATATCCGATCCTCGCCTCGGGCGCGGTCCGTTCGCAGGGGATTCCCGTGGCGGCAGTCGTGGCCGATTCGACCTACGCGGCAGCTGACGGGGTCGACCGTCTCGCGATCGACTACGAGCCGCTCGCGGGCGTCGCCGACGCGGACAGCGCGCTCGCGGCGGGCGCGCCGCAGGTGGTGCCGGTGAGCCGCGACAACCGCGCGCTCGCGGTCGCGTGGCGCCACGGCGACGCGGAGCGCGCCTTCCGTGACGCCGCCCATCGCGTGACGCTGACCGTGCAGCAGCAGCGTCTCTGCGGCGTGCCGATGGAGCCGCGCGGCGCCCTCGCGCGCTGGGATCCCGTCACCGGCGAGCTCACGGTGTGGACCTCGACGCAGGCGCCGTTCAGGATCCGATCGTCCCTGGCCCGCATGCTCGGCCTGGACGAGGCGCGCGTGCGCGTGATTGCGCCCGACGTGGGCGGCGGCTTCGGCGTGAAGGGCGGTCCCTATCGCGAAGAGGTGCTGGTCGCGTGGCTTGCTCGCCGGCTCGAGCGGCCGGTGAAGTGGGTCTCGACCCGCGCGGAAGATCTTCTCACGACCAATCACGGCCGCGGGGGCAAGTCCACGGGCGAGATGGCGCTCGACGCCGACGGGCGAATCCTCGGGCTTCGAGCCCGCATTCGCCAGCCGCTGGGCTCGACCCTCGCGGTGACGGTCGGCGGGACGCCCCAGAACCACGGCCGTTGCCTGCCCGGATCGTACGTGGTCGAGCACGTGGACATCGAATCGGTCGGTGTGTTCACGACGACGCCGCCGGTGGGCGCGTACCGGGGCGCCGGGCGCCCGGAGGCGGCGTTCCTCATCGAGCGCCTGATGGACGAGGCGGCGCGCACGCTCAAGGTCGATCCGGTCGAGCTCCGGCGGCGCAATCTGATCCCCAAGGAGCGGTTCCCGTTCAAGACCGCGACGGGGCAGGTCTACGACTCCGGGGACTACGCCGAGGTGCTCGAGCGCACGCTCGCGATGGCCGACTACGCCGGGCTGCGGCGCGCCCAGGCCGAGCGGCGCGCGAGGGGCGAGATCGTCGGTATCGGCGTCGCGAAGTACGTGGAGCCCTCGGCGCTCGGCTGGGAAAGCGGCCAGGTGCGTGTCGAGGCCACCGGCGCCGTGCTCGCCGTCACCGGATCGAGCGCCCATGGTCAGGGGCACGAGACGACGTTCGCGCAGATCGTCGCCGACGAGCTCCGGGTGCACCCCGACGTGGTGACCGTTCGCCACGGCGACACGCACGGTGCCCCTCAGGGCATCGGCACGTTCGGGAGCCGGAGCACCGCACTCGGCGGCTCGGCGCTCGCGCTGGCGGCGCGCGACGTGCGCGACAAGGCCCGCAAGATGGCGGCAGGCCTCCTGGAGGCGGCGGCCCAGGACGTCGTGCCGGTCGAGGGCGGCTTCGGCGTCGTCGGCGCGCCGGGCCGGCAGGTCACCTGGGCGCGCGTGGCCGAGCACGCCTATCGCGGCCAGGGGCTCCCGCAGGGCGTCGAGCCCGGGCTCGAGGCCACGCGCTTCTTCAGCCCCGAGGGCGAGGTGTGGAGCGCGGGCGCCTTCGTCGTGTCGATCGGGATCGACCGCGACACGGGCGTGGTGACTCCGGAGCGCATCGCGTGGCTCGACGATGCCGGGACGATCGTGAACCCGCTGCTCGCCGACGCTCAGCTCGAGGGCTCGCTGGCCCAGGGCTGGGGCCAGGTCATGATGGAAGACGCGGCGCTCGATCGCGACGGGCACCTCCTGAGCGGCACGCTCATGGACTACGCGATCCCCCGCGCGGACGACATGCCGCATGCCGAGATCGGGCACGCGAACACGCCCTCGCCGAACAACCCCCTCGGCGTGAAGGGCATCGGCGAGGCCGGGACGATCGGCATCCCGCCGGCCATGGTGAACGCCGTGGTCGACGCACTCTCACCGTTCGGCGTCACGCACGTCGATATGCCGCTTACTCCGGAGAAGATCTGGCGCGCCCTCAACAAACCATAGGCGCGCCTCAGCCGGCGGGGCCCCAGCCCCGCGACGGCCTGCGGCGCGCACATCCGCAGCTCACGCTAGCCCGGGCGGTCACGACGACCGATCGGGTGGCGGGCGCGGCGCTCGTGGCGCTCGCGCTGGTGGTTCTCTGGGAGAGCCGCGCGTTGCCGCTCGGGAGCCTCAGGAATCCGGGGCCGGCGTACATGCCGGTCGCGCTCGCGTTGGCGCTGCTCGGATTCGGCGCGCTGCTGATCGTGCTGGGGAAGGGAACGCCTGACGTGTCGAGCGTCGGCTGGACCGAGTGGCGCCACGCGGTGGCGATCTTCGGCGTCTGCGCCTTCGCCGCCCTGGCGCTCGAGCGGCTGGGCTTTCGGATGACCATCGCCCTGGCGCTCGCCTTTCTCCTTCGCGTCGTCGAGCGCAAGGGCGCGATCTTTTCCCTCGTGCTCTCGATCGCGTTCGCCGCCGGCGCCTTCCTCCTCTTCGATACCCTGCTCAGGGTACCGTTGCCGCGTGGGGCCCTCGGTCTCTGATGGCCGAGACGCTGCACAACCTCGTCCTCGGGTTCTCTATCGCGCTCTCGCCGCCGATCCTGCTCTACGCCTTCGTCGGCTGCGTGGTGGGGACGCTGGTCGGGGTGCTGCCGGGTGTGGGGCCGCTCGCCGGCATCAGCCTCTTGCTCCCGGCCACGTTCGGCCTCGACGCCACGCGGGCGATCGTGATGCTCGCCGGTATCTACTACGGCGCCATGTACGGTGGCTCGACGACGTCGATCCTCATGCGGATTCCGGGAGAGGCCGCCTCGGTCATGACGTGCATCGACGGCTACGCGATGGCGCGCAAGGGGCGCGCCGGCGCGGCCCTCGCCATCGCGGCGGTCGGCTCCTACGTCGCGGGCACCGCCAGCGTGGTCGGACTGATGCTCCTGGCGCCGCCGCTTGCCTTGTTCGCGCTCCGCTTCGGCCCGCCGGAGTACTTCGCGCTGCTCGTGCTCGGGCTGCTCGTGCTCGCCTACATGAGCAGCGGCTCGATGCTCCGGGCGCTTGCGATGGCGACCCTCGGTCTTCTTCTCGGCATGATCGGCATCGATCAGATGACCGGCTATTTCCGCTACTCGTACGGTGTGGTCGAGCTGGGCGACGGCATCGGCGTCGTCCCGGTGGCGGTCGGGCTCTTCGGTCTCGCCGAGATCCTCGCCACCGCGGGTCTGCCGACCCCGCCGCAGGTGCTTCGCCCGGCGCTCCGCGAGCTCTTGCCGACCCGTCAGGAATGGCGTGATTCGGCGTGGCCAATCGCGCGGGGCACGGTGCTCGGCTTCCTGATCGGCATCGTGCCGGGCTCGGCGCACATCATCTCGAGCTTCGTGTCATACGGGGTCGAGCGGCGGCTCTCGAAGCGGCCGGAAGAATTCGGACAGGGCGCAGTGGCCGGCGTGGCGGGCCCGGAGTCGGCGAACAACTCGGCGACCTCCGGCGCCTTCGTGCCCATGCTGGCGCTCGGCGTGCCGTCCGGGCCCATTCCCGCGGTCATGCTCGCGGCGATGATGGTCCACGGCGTCTCGCCCGGCCCGCTCCTGATCCGAGAGCAGCCCGGGCTCTTCTGGGGATTCATCGCCTCGATGTACGTCGGCAACCTCGTGCTGCTGATCCTGAACTTGCCGCTCGTGGGCGTTTTCGTCAATATCCTGCGTGTGCCGTACCCGATCCTCTACCCGTCGATCCTGGCCTTCTGCATTCTCGGCGTCTACGCGGTGAACGGCAGCGTCGTCGATGTCTGGATCATGCTGCTGATGGGCGCCCTCGGGTATCTCCTGCGCAAGCTCGGGTTCGAGACGGCGCCGATCGTGCTGGGCGTGGTCCTGGCGCCGATGATCGAGATGGCGCTGCGCCAGTCGCTGGCGATGTCCGACGGTCAGTATGCGATCTTCCTGACACGGCCGATCTCCGCCACGCTGCTCGGCGTCGGCCTGGTCTTGATAACCCTGGGGCTCAAGCCGCTCGTCACCCGGAGCCTTGACTGGCGCGCGCGGCTGGCCCTCGCCGAAAAAGGAGACGAACAGCGATGAATCGCTCTCGAGCGTTCTGGCTCGTCGTGATCGCCGGCCTCGCCGCCGTGGCGCCGGTCCTGGCCCAGGAGCCGTACCCGTCGCGCCCGATCACCATCGTCGCCCCTTTCCCGCCGGGCGGCGTCGCCGATCTCACGGCCCGGCCCGTGGCCGCTGCCATGGAGAAGGTTTTGAAGAATCCGGTCGGCGTCGTCAACAAGACCGGCGCCGCCGGCGCCGTCGGGATGCAGTTCGTGGCGACCAGCAAGCCCGACGGCTACACGCTGCTACTGGCGCTCTCGTCCATCTCCATCATTCCGGAGGCGGACAAGCTCTTCGGCCGTCCGCCGGCGTTCACGGTGGATCAGTTCGCGCCGATCGCCCTCATTTCCGCCGACCCGACGATTCTCGTCGTGCCCGCCAACAAGCCCTGGAAGACGGCTGCCGACTTCATCGAGGACGCCAAGAACCGGCCCGGCCAGATCTCGTACAGCTCGTCCGGCGTGTACGGCACGCTGCACATGGCAATGGAGCTCCTCTCGCACGCGGCGTCCATCAAGCTGCGCCACGTGCCGTACGCCGGCGCGGGGCCGGCGCTGACCGCCATCCTGGGCGGCCACGTCGACGCGCTGGCCTCGGGTCCGGCGGTGGTCTTGCCGCACATCAAGGCCGGCAAGCTGCGCGCCCTCGCCGGATGGGGAGACAAGCGCGTCGCCGCGCTGCCGGACGTGCCGACCTTCAAGGAGCTGGGCTACCCGGACGCCGAGTTCTACATCTGGGCGGGCGTCTTTGCCCCAAGGGGCACCCCCGAGCCCGTGCTGGCGAAGCTTCGCGAGACCCTGCGCGTGGCCGTCGGCGAGGGCGACTTCAAGGGCGCCATGGACAAGCTCGAGACCCCGATCGTGTTCAAGCAGGGGGCCGAATTCGCCGCGTTCTTCGAGGCCGACGCGCGCCGGCTCGCCGAGGGCGTCCGGAAGGTCGGGCGGATCGAGTCGAAGTGAGGCCGTGTTAAGATTCAAGCTGTCATGGCCATTCTGAAGGTCGCGCGTCTCGGGCATCCGGTGCTCCGGGAGGTCGCCAAGCCCGTCGATCCCCGGGCCATCCACACGCCGCAGTTTCAGCGCTTCGTCGACGACATGATCGAGACGATGCGTGAGTACGACGGCGCCGGCCTGGCGGCGAACCAGGTGCACACGCTCCTGCAGGTCGCCGTCATCGAGGTGCTCGGCAACCCGCGCTATCCGGACGTCCCCGCGGTGCCCCTGATGGTGCTCATCAATCCAGTCGTCACCCCGCTCACGGACGAGACGGAAGAGGGTTGGGAAGGCTGCCTCTCCGTCCCCGACATGCGCGGCATGGTGCCCCGCCGCACGGCCGTGCGCCTCACGTGCCTGGACCGCGAGGGCCAGACGGTCGACCTCGTCGCGAAGGACTTCTTCGCGCGCGTCTGCCAGCACGAGACCGACCATCTGAACGGGATCGTCTACCTCGACCGCATGCGCAGCCTCGCCACGCTCTCCCACATCGCCGAGTGGAACAAGCACTGGCTCGGCAACCGTGAACAAGCCGACTGACCCGCGCGCGGACGGCGACGGCCCTGTCCTCGCCGTGGTCAGTGACCTCTTTTTCGTCGCGCGTATCCGGGAGACCGGCCGCCTCGCCGGCGTGACCGTCGAGTTCGCGAGAACGCCCGAGCAGATTACCGCGTCGGTCGCGCGCAACCCTCGGCTCGTCCTGATCGATCTGACCGCCGGGTACGACTACGACCGCGTGTTCGCGGCGCTCGAGGGCGCGGCGGTGCTCGGCTTCACCACGCACGCGCTCGCGCGGCAGACGCAGCCCTGGCACCCGCGGTGCGCGCGCGTCGTGACCAAGGAGACGCTCACCCAGGAGCTGCCGCGCCTACTCAAGGAAGGAGTCATCGCATGACCGCCGAGGAGTTCGTCAGGCAGCTCGACGGGGAAAACCAGCGGCGGCTGAGCCGGCTGGCGCCCGACGACACGCTCAAGCCCGAGGTCGAGGGCGACCTGAACGTCCTCAACCTCCTGAAGGTCGCGCTCAAGAACGAGATCGAGGCCACGGAGATCGCGGCACGCTGGCTCGTCACCACCGACGAGGTCGACGTCAAGCTCGCGCTGGCGCGCCAGGTCGGAGACGAGGCCAAGCACTATCGGATGATCGCCGAGCGTCTGCGCGGTCTCGGCTTCGACGCCCGGACGTTCGATCCGCTGGCCAAGGGCTACGGGCCGCTCTTCCAGTACCTGGACGGCCTCACGACGACAGTCGAGCGCGTCGCCGCCGGGCAGTTCACCCGCGAGGCGATCGCCGTCGTCAAGAACCGGCAGTTCATCGAGTTCTGTGAGCATGCGCGCGATCGCGAGACCGCCGCGCTGTACCGCGACGTGATCGAGCCCGATGAGCGCTATCACCACGAGCTGGGCCGGACGCTCCTGCTCCGGCTCGCGACCACGCCGGCCGCGCAGGCGGCGGCGTCGAGCGCCGCTCGCAAGACCCTGGAGCTGGCCGACGAGCTCCAGAAGAAGGCGCTCGCGACCGCCGGGATCCACCACGCGCCGGGCTGCTGAGTGTTGAACCCCGACCAGGCGCTCGACGAGTTCACCCAGCTCGTGAAGGGGCCCGAGATCGATCTGGGCGTCGCGGCGCTCTCGATCGCTCGTATCGAGCACCCCGATCTCGCGCCCGGCCCCGCGCTGGCCGAGCTCGACGAGCTGGCCGCGCGCTCGTCGGTGTCGGCGGTCGGCGGCCGGCGCGCGCTCGACCGCCTCTCTCGCTTCCTCTTCGAGGACGAGAAGTTCCGCGGTAACGCCGAGGACTACTACGATCCGCGTAACAGCTGTCTCAACGACGTCCTCGATCGCCGTCTCGGCATCCCGATCACCCTCGCGGTCGTGGTCATGGAGGTCGGCCGCCGGGTCGGCCTGGACCTCTGCGGCATCGGCCTGCCCGGTCACTTCTGCGTCGGCGCGCGGGTCGACGGCGAGCTGGTGATCCTCGATCCGTTCGCGAGCGGCCGCGCGCTGGTCCGGGCCGATGCCGAGGCCGTCGCCTCGCGCGCCATCGGACGCCCGGTCAAGCTCACCGACGCGCACTTCGTCCCGGCGTCGAGCAGCCAGATCGTCGTGCGGATGCTCCGGAACCTCGAGGGCATCTACGCGCGGCGCGAGGACTGGACCAAGGCGCTCGCGGTCATCGATCGGCTCCTGGTGGCCGACGCCGACGCACCGACGCATCGGCGCGATCGCGGGACGGTCCTGGTCAAGCTCGGCGAGCTCCACCGCGGCGCGTCGGAGTGGGAGCGCTACCTCACGCGCTATCCCCAGGCCCGCGACGCCGCCGCGTTCCGGGAGGAGCTGCGGCGGGTGCGACAGACGCTGGCGGAGAAGAACTGAACGATCGCCCGACGCGAGGCGCTCGGCGCTTCGCTCTCGTCGTGCTGCTTGCTGCCGCTTGCACGTCGCCGGCGGTCGCCGTCGCCCAGACTTCTTCCGCACCCGGGCCGGCCGAGCAAGAGATCCGGGCCCAGGCCGACCGGGAGGCGGCGCAGCTCGACGCCGGGGCCAAGCTCTACGACGATCCGCTGCTCGACGCCCATCTCGCCGGGATTGCCGAGAAGCTCGCGCGCGCCGGCGCCGAAGGGCCGGCGTTCAAAGTCACGGTCGTCCGCGACCCGACGCTGAACGCCTTTGCGCTGCCCAACGGCCGGATCTACGTCCACACGGGGCTGCTGGCCGCCCTCGAGAACGAGGCCCAGCTCGCAATGATCCTCGGCCTCGAGATGACCCACGTGAGCAGCCGCCACGCGCTGGCGCTCGCGCGTGCCTCCCGAGGCCGACCGTCCGCCTCGACCATCGTGGCGTCGGCGGCGTCGGTCGGCCTCGAGCTGGCTACCGACGCGAGCGCCGGAGCGGTCGACGGCGTCGGCACCGCGGCGCTGAGCGCGACCGCGGTCACGATTTTTGGCCGCGGGCTGCCGCTCGCCGCCGAGGCTGCCGTCTACGGTCGCGGAGACCAGCTCGAGCGTGACGCCGATGCCGGAGGAATGGACAGGCTCGTTCGCGCCGGCTACGACCCGAAGGAGGCCTCGAGAGCGTTCGACGCGCTGCGAAGAGATCTCGGGAACCGCGGGAGCCTCGAGATCTTCTACTTCGGCCGCCGTGAGCAGCTCGCCGAGCGGGTCGCGACGACCACCGAGCTGCTCCAGACGTACTTTGCCACCGCCGCAGCGGCGCCCGGCACCGTGCGGACCACGGACGAGTGGAGGCTCCGGATGCCGGCGGTCGTTCGCGAGAACGCGCGTCTCGACATCCAGGCGGGCCGCTTCGCGCTCGCCGCCGACCAGCTCGACCGGGTGCTCGCGGCCACTCCGCGAGATCCGGTCGCCCAGCTCTACTACGGCGACCTCTACCGGCTTCGGTCGCAGCGGGCGCAGAGCGCGGCGGAGGCGGCGGACTGGGCGCGCCAGGCGATCGACCGGTACCAGAGCGCGGCGCGGCTCGATCCGGCCTACGCCGATCCGTTCCGCCAGCTCGGATTGCTCTACTACCGGCAGCAGGAGATCGCGCAGGCGCGGGCAGCCTTCCGGCAGTACCTGGCGCTCAAGCCCGACGCGCCGGACGCCGAGCGCGTCGCCGAATATCTCGCCGAGCTCGACGACTAGGGGTCAGAACCCCGCGAGGCGCGCCTTCAATATTTTCCCGGTCGGGCTCTTGGGCAGCGCGTCGAGCACCGTGAGCCGCCGCGGGTACTTGAACGCGGCCAGACGCTCTCGGCAGTGAGCGATGAGGTCGTCGGGCGCGGCCGCCGTGCCCGGGCGCAGCGTCACGAACGCCGCCACGTCCTCGCCCAGCTCCGCGTGGCGCATGCCGACGACGGCCGCTTCGGCCACCGCCGGGTGGGTGAGGAGCACGGCCTCCACTTCCGCGGGGAATACCGAGTAGCCGCCGCGGAGGATCCGCTCGCGCTTGCGCCCGACGATGGTGACGAGGCCGTCGGGGCTCACGGTGGCGAGATCGCCCGTGCGGAACCAGCCATCCACCAGCACCTCCCGCGTCTCGGCGGGCGCGTTCACATACCTCTCCATCGCCGACGGGCTCCTGATCCAGAGCTCGTCGTCGACGATTTTGAGCTCGACGCCGGGCACCGCGCGGCCGATCGCGTCGGTCGCCTCGGTCGTGTCGGTGGCCGAATACGAAATGGGCCTGAAGAGCTCGGTCATCCCGTAGCCCCGGACGATACGAATGCCCGTCCGCTCGCGCCATTCCCGGGCGAGATCCCACGGGCAGGGGGCGGCGCCCGAGACCGCGATTCGCACCGACGAGAGATCGCCGGCGGCGAGCTCGCCGCTTTCCAGCAGGCGGCGGAACATCGTCGCCACTCCGGGAAAGACCGTCACGCGGCGCGCGCGGATGGCCGCCACGACGGCATCGGGCGCGAAGCGTTCCACCAGCGCGACGGTGGAGCCGGTGAGAAGCGGCGCAAGCAGCGCGCCGTTGAGCCCGAACGAGTGGGCGAGCGGCAGGGTGGCCAGCACGACGTCCTCGGACGTCAGCGCCATCACCGGGCCTGCCCATGATTCGTTGGCGAGGGTGAGCGCCGGGTGCGAGAGCACCGCGCCCTTCGGGCGCCCCGTGCTTCCGGACGTGTAGAGGATCAGCGCCGCGTCGTCGCCCGGGCCGCTCCGCTTCGCCGTTCCGGCCGCGAGCCCCTCCACGTCTTCCCGGCGAACGAGCAGCGCGGGATCGAGGTCGGCGACAATGTCGGCCTGTTCGGCCGGCTTCAGGAGCGCGTCGAGCGGCGCCACGGTGGCGCCGAGCTTCCAGACGGCCAGCAGGGCCACCGCGAACGTCCAGTGGTTGCCGATCGCGAGGGCGATCCGGTCACCCGGCCTCGCGCCGGCGCCGGCGAGAGCCTCCGAGAACGCGCGGGCCTTTTGCTCGAGCTCGGCGAAGGTGAGAGCGCCGCCCTCCCAGACGAGCGCGGGCTTGCCGGCGAAGCGGCGGGCGGCAGCGTCGAGGCGGCGGACGAAGCTCTCCGCCACGGAGGCGTTCAGGCGAAGAAGTCTTTGAGGTTGATCCGCTGCCAGACGTCGGCCGGCACGCGGTGGCGCGGCGTGTAGGCGGCGAGGGAAGGCTTGGCGGTCGCGTCCACGCCCCACTTCGCCGTGTAGCCGTCGTCGCGCGCCGAGGGATCGAGGTCGGAGCCGCGCGCGTTCGTGATGATCGTGATGTCGCGGTCGGGCTGGCAGCGCGTCGCGATGGCCCAGTTGACCTGACGGTCGTCGAAGACGTCCACGTCCTCGTCCACCACGACCACGCGCTTCATGTAGAGATCGGCGCCGAACGCCGCCAGGATCGCGTTCTTGGCCTGGCCCGGAATGCGCTGCTCGATCGAGACGAAGCAGGTGAACGGGCCCGGCACGCGGACCGCCTTGACCGAGGGCACCATGGCCCGGACCGCGCGGTAGAGGTTCGCCTCCATCGGGATCGTCGACAGCAGCATGTGATCGAGGTGGGCGACCGTGATGTCCTGGAAGATCGCGTCGCGGCGGTGGGTGATCGCGTTGACCCGCACGATCTCGCGCTGGCGCTCGCCGAGGCTGTAGCCGGTGAACTCCCCGAACGGGCCCTCGGGCGTGCGCTGCCCCGGCAAGATCTCGCACTCGAGGACCATCTCGGCGTGCGCCGGCACCAGCACGTCGGACGTCCGGCACTTCACCAGTTCGAGCGGCTCGCCGAGGAGGCCGCCCATGATCGCGCGCTCATCCTCGTCGATCGATCCGATGGCGAGGGCGCCGAGCGCGATCGCCGGGTGGACACCGATCACCAGGGCCAGCCGCAGCGGCTCGTTCTTCGCCTCGGCGAGGCGCTGATATTCCCAGAGGTGCTTGCCGGTCGTCAGGTGGATCGACGTCGTGTTGCGCGACTTGATCTGGAGGCGGTTGTAGGCGCAGTTCCAGATGTCCTTCGTCGGATCCTTGGCGAACGAGATCGCGGCGGTGATGTACGCGCCGGCGTCACCCTGGTGGTGAACGATCTGCGGCAGGTCGTAGAGGTTGACCCGATCGCCCTCGAGAACGACTTCTTGTACCGGCCCACCGGCGACCACCTTCGGCGGGATCGGCTTGTCCATCGCGCGCAGGTACGTCGTCTGGGTCGCTTCGGGCGCCGCGTTCATGGCGGCGGCGAGCCGCGGCCGGCTGGCATGGAGGTTGGTGAGGACCGGAAAGGGGCTGCCGGTGACGTTCTCGAAGAGGAGCACCGGGCGTCGCTTGGCCTCGCGCTCGAGCTTGACGACCAGCGCCGTGATCTCGTAGCGCGGGTCGACTGACTTCGACACGATCTCGAAATCTCCGGGCTTGCGCCGCTTCACGAGATCGAGATAGCTCCGTAGGTCCTGCGCCATGGCGCCTAGAATACTGAATCAGGCGTTCTCGGGCACCTTCTTTCTCCCATTCTGGATGCTGAACCACCAGCCGAGCGCCACGATGGTCACCGCCGGCAAGATCGGCAGGAGATCGTGGGCCGGATTCGCCGGATCGATCAGGCGCTCGAGGTGTCGCTCCTTCAAGATCATCTCGCCGGCGACGTAGCCGAGAATCCCGCCGCCCAGCCAGATGATCCACACGAACCGGTTCATGAGCGCGGCCAGAATACCGCTGCCCCACACGACGATCGGCAGCGACAGCGCGATGCCGAAGACGACGAGTGTCAGGTCGCCGTGGGCCGCGGCGGCGACGGCGAGCACGTTGTCGAGGCTCATGACCGCGTCGGCCACGATGATGATCCAGACCGATTCCCGCAGCGAGCTCCCCTGACGCACGTGGCCCTCGGCGCCGGTCTGCTGGCGGACCAGCTTGAAAGCGATCCAGAGGAGCAGGAGGCCGCCGACGAGCTGGAGGAATGGAATTTTTAACAAAATTGTCGCGACCGTAATGAACAGGAGCCGAAGCCCGACGGCGCCGGCGGTGCCCCAGATGCGTCCCCAGAATTGCTGGCGCTTGGGCAGCGTGCGGACCGCCAGCGCGATGACGAGGGCGTTGTCACCGGCCAGCGTCAGATCGATGACGATGATCCCGAGGACCCGCGCCCAGAATTCTGGATCCAACAAGAACATCATAGGTCACTCCACCAGGGCTTTCAGGATCGCGACCAGCACGCGTCCCACGACGATCAAGGCCACGGCGATAGCCAGGCCCTGGTACCGATTGATAGTCATCTCGCGTCTCCGTGTATCGACGAGCAGGGTTGGCCGCCCGAGGGCGGCGTGCTTCAGGAGACGAGCGGGACGACCGAGCTAGTGGTCTTCGGAGGAGGGAGGGCTTGCGTCGGGCAGGTGAGCCAGCCTCACCTGCGGGAGCCAATCGTCGGCGACGAACGCCCGGGCGATCAGGACGACCGGCGCCATGCGGTGGGTCGGCACCTCGTTCTCGAGGCCCCGCCGCGGGAGCGCGCGCCGGGCGGCGGCCTCACGATCGTGAGATTGCCGCCGGACGTGAATCGACTCTTCGATCTCGGAATCCTCGACCTCGAACTCGAAGGCGCCGGGCAAGGGCGTCGCCAGATCGAACGACACCCAGGCGATCAGCAGCAGCAGGATCCGGCGCGCTCTCACCCGATCATTGTACCCGGCCGCCGCGTCACGGCTTCTTGCAGATCACGTTCAGGAGCGCCTGGCGCTTCTCGTCACGCACCACCTTGAGGGCGCGGGCGAGCGCGTCGGGCAGCGCAGCCGGGTCCTCGACGCGCTCGGCGTGGCCGCCGGAGGCGCGGCACACCAGCTCGTAGTCGGGCGCCGGATCCAAATCGGAGATGGGCATCTGGCCCGTCTTCGCGGCGAGGCCTTCGGGCGCATGGCTATGCACGGCGCGCTTGACGGCGTTCCAGGCGCGGTTGTTGAAGACCACGAACAGCACCGGCAGGTTGTAAGCGCGCGAGACGAAGTGCGCCGCGGTGGGCGCGCTGAAGATGTAGGCGCCGTCGCCCACGCAGCAGATGACCGTTTTGTCCGGCGCCGCGAGCTTGGCGCCGAGCGCGGCGCCCATGCCCCAGCCGAGACCGCCAGCGGGCGAGGAGCCGAAATAAGTCCGCGGCGTGCGGAAGCACCCCTGCGTCGGATCGAAGTCGTACTCGTCCACCAGGATCGTGTTCTCGTCGACCAGGTCGCCGACGCACTTGCTGACCCAGACCATCTCGAGCGGCTTCTCGCTCTGGGCCTTGCGGGCGGTGGCGGCCCACGTCTCGCGCAGGCGGCGATGCTCGGCCTGCCAGCGCTGGGTCCGCTCCGCGACGGCCCGGCCGTCGACCTTCTGCCGCACGGCATCGGCCAGCGCGCCGAGGTTCAGGGCGACCGTGCCGTTGAGCGCCGCGTCGGCGGGGAATCCACGGATCGGGTAGCGCGCGTAGAGCGGATCGACCGCGATCTGGACGATCTTCGTGTCGGGCCGTGGCGCCTTGAGGGCCGGGTACCACAGCACGTCCGACTCGACCGCCACGATGCAGTCGGCGTCGTCGAGATAGGGCGTGGCGTCGAAGCCGGCGTGCAGCGGGTGATCCTGGGGGAAGTTCATGTAGGTGTGGAACTGGTCGATCACCGGCGCGCCGAGAGCCTCGGCGAGCTTCACGAGCGCGGGCACCGCGTTCGGATCGCGCCCGGCCGCCTTGGTAAGGATGATCGGGTTGCGCGCTCCGGCCAGGAGCCGCGCGGTCTCGGCGATCGCTTCGGGCGCGGCAGCGACGCCGCCAGGCTTCGGGGCGCGGCTCGAGTCAGCATACTCGAAGACGTCGTGCTTCTCGGCGAGGACCTCGCGCGGCAGCGTGAGATAGACGGGGCCCTGGGGCTCGGCCTGGCAGATTGCCAGCGCGCGGTCCACGACCGTCTCGAGCTGGATGAAGTTCCGCAGCTCGTAGTCCCACTTCACGAACTCGCGGACCATTGCGGCCTGGTCAAAGGACTCCTGTGCCCAGTGGATCGCGCGGTTACGGCTGCCGTGCAGGCCGGACTCGGTGATCGGGTTACGACCCGCACTGAACAGGATGGGCACGTTCGAGCGCGCGGCGTTGATGATTCCGCCGACCGCGTTGCCGGCGCCGACGATCACGTGGACCATGACGACCTGGGGCCGGCCGGTGACCAGCGCGTAGCCGTGGGCCATGCCGACTGCCGGCACCTCGTGGGGGATCGTCATGGGTCGCGGCGCCGGCTGGCCCTGCGCGATCCGCTTGGCGTAGGCATCGATGAGCGGCGCGAAGTCGGTCCCGGAATTCGCGAAGAAGTATTCGACGCCGCGGGCGGCCAGGAGCTCGAGGTAGGCGTCGGCGGTGCTCTCGATGTTCGCTCGCTTGGTCATCGCTATTTCTCCTTGAGCCGCAGCCGGAGCATCCGGCGCGCGTTGCCCTCGTAGATCTTCGCCTTCTCCTCGTCGGTGGCCCGCATGCGGGTCATGGCCTCGATGGTCTCGCGGATGAACCCGGTGCCCTTCTCCGGATCGAACGGCATGTCAGTGCCGAAGAGCACGTGATCGGCCCCGAAGAAGGCCAGGCCGGACTCCATCGCGTGCCAGGCGCCGAACAGCGCGGTGTCGCCGTAGAACATCTTGAAGTAGTCGATCGGGCGCCGGCGCAGCCGCGCCAGCGCGCCGCCGTCCTCGGGGTCGTCGCTGCGGCTGCCGAGCTGGTCGAGGCCGCCGCCCACGCGCCCGGCGCAGAACGGGATCATGGCGCCCAGGTGGTGGGTGATGATCTTCAGCCCGGGATGGCGGTCGAAGATTCCGGAGAAGACCAGGCGCCCCATCGCGACGGACGTCTCGTACGGCCAGCCGAAGGCCCACCACATGTCGTACTTCGAGCGCTTCTCGCCGGCGTAGTCGGCGAACGTCGCCGGACGTGCCGGATGCATCCAGATCGGCAGATCGCGCTGGGCCATGCGGTCGAAGACCGGCAGGTACTCCGGCAGGTCGAGCGGGCGGCCGGCGACGTTGGTGTAGATCTGCACGCCGGTGGCGCCGAGGTCGTCGATGGCGCGATCGATCTCGCGCACCGCGGCGTCGGGATTGTTCATCGGCAGCGATGCGACGAAGCCGGGAAAGCGGTCGGGATACTTCGCCGCGATCTCGGCCATGCCGTCGTTGGCCAGCCGCGCGAGCTCGGGGCTCACGTCGGGCCCGCCGGCGACCTCGATGGGCGGGTTGGCGAGGGTCAGCACCTGCACGTAGCCCTCGTAACGGTCCATGATCCGCAGGCGCTCCTCGACGTCGACCAGGACCGGAATTCCGGACATGCGCTTCTGGAGGGCCATGCCCGGCGGAGCGACCTGCAGCATCCGGTCGAAGTACCGGCGGGGCATGATGTGGGGAAAGACGTCGATTTTCATCCCTCGCTCCTCCGCCGCAAGAGGATAAGCTCCCGCCGCCCCGAAAGGAAGAAGCAGGGTAGAGTATGGGGCCATGACATCGGGACGCGTCCAGGGCGGTTTCAATCAGTTCGGGTTCACCGTCGGGATCCTCATGCTCGACACCCAGTTCCCGCGGATTCCCGGTGACATGGGCAACGCGTCGACGTTCCCGTTCCCGGTGCGTTACCAGCGGGTCGAGGGCGCCAGCCCGGATCTCGTCGTGCGCCGTGGCGCCGCGGGACTCCTGCCCGCCTTCGTCGATGGCGCGCGGCGGCTCGAGCACGAGGGCGTGGGCGCGATCACCACCAACTGCGGCTTTCTCGTCAAGTTCCAGCGTGAGCTGGCGGCGTCGGTGCGCGTGCCCGTGTTCACCTCGAGCCTTCTCCTGGTGCCGCTGGTCCACCGGCTGCTCCCGGCCGGGCGCCGGGTCGGCATCATGACCGTGAACTCCGAGGGCCTCACCTCCGAGCACTTCACCGGGGCGGGGATCGGTGATATTCCCGTCGCGGTGGCGGGCATGGAGAACGAAAAGGAGTTCACGCGGGTGATGCTCGGCAACGAGATGGTGCTGGACGTCGACGCGGCGCGCGAGGAGCACGTGCGGGTCGCGCGGCGCCTGGTCGACGAGCACCCGGACGTTGGCGCGATCGTGCTGGAGTGCACCAACATGCCGCCGTACACCGCCGACATCCAGCGCGCGACGGGTCTCGCCGTCTTCGATATCGTCTCGCTGGTCACCATGGTCCACACGGCCCTCGCCGCCGGCTTGCCGCCGCGACCGGCGTGACGATCAGCCAGCAGATCACCTTTCTCGACACGCCCGACCTCCGGCGCACCGCCGACTTCTACGAGCGAGTTCTCGGGCTCCGTCTGGCCCGCGACCAGGGCACCTGCCGCATCTACCACGTGAGCGGAAGCTCCTACGTGGGCTTCTGCGAGCGAGCGGACGCGCCGCCCCAGCCGCAGGGCGTGGTGCTCACGCTCGTCACCGACGAGGTTGACCGCTGGTGCGCGCACCTCAAGAGCCACGGCGTCGAGTTCATCAAGGAGCCCGCCGAGAATCCGCCCTACCGGATCTACAACGCGTTCGTGCGCGATCCCAACGGCTATGTGCTCGAGATCCAGCGGTTCTGGGAGCCGCTCGTTTGACCGAGACGTCCGGCGCGCCGAACGGATGGCTCGTCGAGACCCGCGGTCTCACGAAGCGGTTCGGCGGGCTGGTGGCGGTGGACGACCTTCCGCTCGCGCTGCGCTCCGGCGAGGTGCGCGGGCTGATCGGCCCGAACGGCTCGGGCAAGACGACGACGGTGAACCTGCTCTCGGGCTTGTATCACGCCGACGCCGGCGAGATCCGGCTGCGCGGCGAGCGCATCGATCGTTTGCGACCGCATCAGATCACCGCACGCGGCGTCGCCCGGACGTTTCAGACTCCCAAGCTCTTCGGGAGCATGACGACGCTCGAGAACGTACTCCTGCCTGCCCTGGCCGCGCAGGACCGGGGCGACCATCGCTCGATGGCCGAGGTGCAGGACCGCGCGAGGCGACTGCTCGACCTGGTGACGCTCGATGGCCGGCGTGACGCGCCGGCCAAGGAGCTGTCGGGCGGCCAGAGCATGCTCCTGCAGATCGCTCGCGGACTCATGGTGCGGCCGATTCATCTGTTCCTGATGGACGAGCCGTTCGCGGGGGTGCACCCGACGATCAAGGACACCATCATGGAGACGATCCTCCGCATGAACCGTGAGGAAGGCGTCACCTTCCTGATCGTGTCCCACGAGATGACGACCTTGCGGCGCCTGGCGCCCCGGGTCTCGGTGATGCACGAGGGCCGGCTGATCGCCGAGGGCACCTTCGAGGAGATCGCGAGCCACGCCGCGGTCCTCGAGGCCTATCTGGGGCGCTAATGGCCCTGCTCGAGCTGCAGGGGATCGTCGCCGGCTACGTCGAGGGCATCGACATCCTCAACGGCGTCAACCTCGGCGTCGCGCGCGGCTCGGTGACCGGCGTCATCGGGCCCAACGGCGCCGGCAAGTCGACGCTTCTCAAGACGATCTTCGGGTTCCTCACGCCGCGCTCGGGGCGGATTGTTATGGACGGACGCGCGATCGAGGGGCGGGCGCCGCACGAGCTCAAGCGGTCGGGCATCGGCTACGTGCCGCAGGGCGCCAACATCTTTCCCCAGCTCACGGTGCAGGAAAACCTCGAGCTTGGGGCGTGGGTATTCCGCCACGACCGAGCGCGCGTGGACGCGATGCTCGAGCGCGCCTACGGCGCGTTCCCGCGTCTGGGCGAGAAGCGGCGGCTGCGCGCCACGGTGCTGTCCGGCGGCGAGTCCAAGATGCTCTCGGTCGCCAAGGAGCTGGTGACCGAGCCGAGCCTCCTGCTGGTCGACGAGCCGTCGGCGGGTTTGGCGCCCCGCATCGCCGAGCAGGTCTACGAACGGCTGCGTGAGGTCCAGGCGGCGGGCGTGACGATCCTGCTCGTCGATCAGAACATCACCAAGGCCGTCGAGATCTCCGACCACCTCTACCTGCTCGAGATGGGGCGCGTGCGCCGCGAAGGCCCGCGCCAGGCGTTCGCCGACCAGCTTCGCGAGATCATCCGCGACGCGCTCCTGGGCGCCTGAGCGTGCCGCTGCTCCTGGTCAAGCGCGCCGGATGGTGCCTGCTCGCCTACGCGGCGCTCGCGTGGGTGCCGTGGGCGGCGTCCGAGTACCACACGCACGTGCTCGTCACGAGCCTCTACTACGTCGTGCTGGCCATCGGCTGGAACCTGCTCGCCGGCTACACCGGGCAGTTCTCGCTGGCCCACCACACCTTCGCCGGCATTGGCGCTTACACCTCGGCGCTGCTGGTCCTGTACGCGCGCGCGCCGATCCTGGTAGGCATCGGCGCCGGTGTCGTCGTGGCGGCGGCGGCCGGCTACGGCCTCGGCACCCTCTGTCTCCGGATGCGCGCGATCTATCTGGCCCTCGCCACCTGGGCCTTCGCCGAGTCGGTGCGCCTCTTGATCACCGTCGAGTACGGGATCACGCGCGGCGATCTCGGCCTGCGCGCGCCGTTCCTGTTCGACACCCCGCGTCCCACGCCGTACTACTACCTCTTCCTGGCCCTGGCGCTGGGGGCCATTCTCGCGGCACGCCAGCTCATCGACTCGCGCATCGGCGCGTACGTGCGCGCCATCCGCGACGACGAGGAGGCCGCCGCCGTCATGGGCGTGGACACCTTCAAGTGGAAGCGCTTCGTCTTCGCCGTCTCCGCCGTGTTCGCAGCCGTCGCCGGCGGCTTCCAGGGCCACTACGTCGGGCTGCTGTCGCCGACGCCGATGAAGTTCAACGAGATGGCCATGGTGGTGGTCATGGTGATCGTGGGCGGCCTCCGGACGTTCGCCGGACCGATTCTCGGCGCCGTGCTCATCGAGGTGCTGTCCGAGGCGCTGCGGGCGTGGGGCGAGATCCGGATGGTGCTGTTCGCTTTGTTCGTGATCCTCATCGCCCGCGGGTACCCGGCGGGACTCGACGGGATCTTCCGCGCCGCCTGGCGGCGGACGGCCATGGTAAAAAGCACAGGGAGGAGCTCGTGATGCCCAGATACGAGTCGCCGTACGATCCCTCGACGATGCCGCAGAAGCTCGAGCACGTGATCTACGAGAAGAAGGGGCACGTCGCCTACGTCACGATCAACCGGCCCGAGGTCCGGAACGCGTTGCACAGCTACGCGTACGCGGAGCTTCGTGCCTGCTGGCGCGACATCGGCCTCGATCCGGACATCTACGTGGGCATCGTCACCGGCGCGGGTGAGGCATTCTGCGCCGGCCGCGACGTCAAGTTCCTGGCGTCGTACCAGGCCCAGGGCAAGCGGACGCCGCACGAGGATCCGAACAACCCGCTGTTCCACTGGGGCGGGGGTGGCCAGCCGAGCGACTCCAATCTGGAGAAGCCGCTCATCGCGGCGATGAACGGTTTCGCGGTCGGCGTTGGGCTCTCGCTCGCTCTGCAATGCCAGCTCCGCGTCATGGCGGACACCGCCTGGATCGGCGACACGCACACCAAGGTGGGGCGCCTGGGCTCGGCACACAATCTCTACGCCGCGCTGCCGCGAACGACGGCGGCCTATCTCACGCTGTGCAACGGCCGGCTCACCGCGGACGAGTGCTATCGCCAGGCCATCGTCAACAAGGTCGTCCCGCGCGCGAAGCTGATGGCCACCTGCGAGGAGATGGCGGAGATGATCTGCGACAGCTCGCCGCTGGCGGTCCAGGCGGCGGTGCGTCTGTACCGGCTGGCCGGGGCCTTCGATCCGTCGCTGGCGTCCTACGCGCGCCAGCTCGATCAGGAGGTCGCCGAGAGCGAGGACGGCGCCGAGGGCCCGCGGGCGTTCCGCGAGAAGCGCAAGCCGGTCTGGAAGCTGCGCTGACGCTCAGCGCTCGGCCTTGAGCGTGTCGATTGAATTGCGGTCCCAGTAGAGCACGTGCTCGATCGTCTCGCGGATGGTCCAGCCGCCGTCCCCGGGCTTCGCGTCGAGCTGCTCGTCGGTCAGCCCGAACAGGGCGGTGACGAGCTGGCTGCGCGAGTTGTAATAGTCGGCGAGCAGGGCCGGCAGGTCGCGGTTGCCCCAGCCGGGCAGGAGCTTGAGCTGGTCGCGCACGCTCCAGACCTGACCGGTGTGCTGCTTCTCGTGAAAGATGTTGTGCACCAGCAGATCGCGGGCAGTCCCGCCCCGGGCGCATCCGTGGCCGCAGGGTTGCTGGAGACGTTCCTGCGGCAGGTCGTGGAGGACGTCGAGGGTCTCGTTGAAGGAGTCTTGAAGACGCCTGACCAGGGCCTTCATGCCGTCGTTTTTCGTCATCCTCCTGGCCCTCCCGGCTAAACCCGCGGCGTCGAGCCGGCGGCATCGAGGCGGCGCTTCGCCTCGGCGTACACGTCGGCCGGCA
>DASRIY010000106.1:0-6369 GCA_035649755.1 Candidatus Methylomirabilota bacterium | reverse complement strand
TCCGCCAGCACCATCCGCGCCCCCTCCCGGCTGGCGGCGTGCGCTATGGCGCGACCCATCCCGGACGCGGCACCGGTCACGACGATGACCTGATCGCGGAGGTTCAGAAAGTCCGCCACAGCGGGTCATGATAGCCGCTCGAGGGCACAAACGCTCTGCGGAGATTGCAGGGACGGCTCGCGTTGCGTCAAACGCCCGCCCGCGCTATCGTCCGCCGAGCCAGCTCGAGAGGAGGACACCATGCGTCGTCGATCCGGAGCTTCCGTCGTCCGGCGCGCCCCGGCGCGCACCGCAGCGCACCACGCCGCCGGCAACGGCGCCGGCGATCCTGCCTGGACGTGGGACGAGCCGCGCTGGCGGGCCGCGGTGAACAAGGTACGGGCCGGACGCTCCCTGAAGCCGGCCCGCTGGAAGAACGGGGCGCGTGTGTGCGTGGCTCTGTCGTTCGATTCGGATCACGAGACGAGCACCTTGCGCGAGGGCTCGACCTCGCCCGGCCGGCTGGCCCAGGGCGAGTACGGCGCGCGCGTTGGCGTGCCGCGCATCCTGGACCTTCTACGACGCCACGAGCTCCACGCCTCGTTCTTCGTGCCCGGCGTGAGCGCCAAGCTCCACCCGGACGAGCAGCGTCGCGTGGTGGCCGAAGGCCACGAGATCGGTTTGCACGGCTGGATCCACGAGGGCACGAGCGAGCTGACCGAATCGGCGGAGCGAGAGCTCATGCGGCGAGCGTTCGACACGCTGACCAAGGCGACCGGCCGGCCGCCGGTCGGCGTGCGCGTGCCGTCGTGGGATTTCAGCGCGACCACCCTGCCGCTGATTCGCGAGCTCGGCCTGCTCTACGACTCGTCACTGATGGCCGACGACGAGCCGTACGAGCTCGTCGACGACGGCAAGCCAACCGGGATCGTGGAGCTGCCCGTCGAGTGGATCAAGGACGATGCACCCTACCTCGGCATGAACCGCGCCACCGCCATTCGGCCGTATACCGCGCCGTCGGCGGTGCGCGACATCTTTCGCGCTGAGTTCGAGGGCGCGCTGGCCGAGGGCGGGCTCTTCTTGCTCACGATGCATCCGCACATCATCGGGCACCGCTCGCGGATCGGGATGCTCGACGAGCTGATTCGCTACATGAAGGGTGTGCCCGGCGTGTGGTTCGCGACGCACGAGGAAGTGGCGCGCTACTGCAAGGCCGCGGCGTCGTGAGGCGCTGACGGTCGACCGAGCACCCGACGCGCTGATGCGTGCCGCGCTCACGGCAGGCCGCTCGGGCCTGCCGTGAGCCTCACGCTGCGCCGATCGCGGCTAGTTCAAAAGCCGCGGCCCCAGAGGCCGCAGTAGCGCCGCAGCACGAACGGCAGGTTCTGCTCGTAGCCCGGCCAGCTCTGATACTTCGGCAGCTTCAGATCCTTCTCGACGCCGTCCCAGCACTTTCCAGCCTGGGCCTCCGCCTTCACCGCCGCCGACGCGTCCTGCAGGAACGTCAGCTGCTCTTGCACGTCCTGCTTGGTGCCGAGCCGGCCGCCGGGCTGCCCGGGATGGCCGGGGATCAGCGTGACCCAGTCCATCGCCAGCACCTTCTTCAGCGATTCCTCCGCCTGGATCGGATAGAAGTCGAGCATGCCGCGTCCCGGTACGGAGCCGACCGGGATGAAGTCGACCGCGAACAACACCTTCTCCTTCGGCAGCCGCATGACCAGGGTGCTGTCCGAGTGGTTTGGCCCGAGGTAGCTCAGCTCGAGCGTCGTGTCGCCGAGCGTGATCGTCCGGCTCGTATCGACCGTCTCGTCCGGCAGCACCGTGTGCGGATCCCTCAGGGCCAGGAGCCACTCCTTGGCACGCGTGTGCGCGATGACCGTCGCGCCCGCGTCCTTGAAGGGCTTACCGCCCGCGATGTGATCGAAGTGCTGATGGCTGTAGATCAGGTACTTGATCGGCTGGTTCGAGACCTTCTTGATCTCGTCGACGTAGGTCACCACCGCCTGCGGGCGACCGTAGCCGATCGGGTCGGTCGCGATGACGCCGGCCGACGTGACGACGAACATCGACTGGTGGCCGCCGTAGCGAAAGACGTAGACGTTGTCGGTCACCTTGGTGGTCGCGAACGGCGGCGCCGCCGGCTGCTGCGCGTAGGCCGCCACTCCCAGGCACGCCGCGGCCAGGACGCCGCCGGCGATGGCGTAAGACAATCGTGACATCGGTCGCTCCTTTCTTGACGTTGCGGTGGAGAAGTTGGGATCTGGGCCGGTAGGATAGCATTGCCGACGCCGTCCGCTTCGTGTAGTGGTGGTCGCACTATGGACTACCACATCAATCTCGGGACGGCAGGCTGGGGCGTGTGGCACAGCCCGGACGCGGGCAAGTCGTGGGTCCGTCATCGCAAACCCTTCCCGCTGAACAGCCGGATCCAGGCGCTGGCCGTCGTGCCCGGCGAGCCCCGCGGGCTCATGGCCGCCGGCGACACCGGCTTGTTCGCCACGCACGACGGCGGCAAGTCCTGGGAACGCGTGGGTGCCGCCGGCGATCTGCCGACGGTCTGGACGCTGGCCGTCGATCCGTCCGATCCCAAGACGGTCTTCGCGGGAACCCGACCCACCGGCGTCTATCGCTCGCGCGACGGCGGGTGGACCTGGAAGCGGCTCGACGTGCCGGCCGCCACCGAATGCTCGATCGGGCAGGCGTTCGTCACGCGCGTGCTGGTCGACCAGGACGACCCGCGCATCGTGTGGGCCGGCGTCGAGATCGACGGCGTCTTCAAGAGCGTGGACGGCGGCGACACGTGGACGAAGGTGGTGCGCGGGCTCCACGATCCGGACGTTCACGACATGGCGCTGGCGCGCAGCAACCCGCCGCGCGCGTACGTGAGCACGAACGGCGAGCTGTTCTGGAGCGACGATCGCGGCGAGACGTGGACGCCGATCGGCGTGAAGTCGCGGTGGCCTCTGCCCTACGCGCGCGGCATCGCCGTGAAGCTCGACGAGCCCCGTGTGCTCTTCGCCGGCTGCGGCGAGACCACGACCGGCGAGACGGGCCACGTGCTCCGCTCCGACGACGGCGGCCAGACCTGGCGGAGCCTGCCGCTCCCCGGCCGTCCCAACGCGACCATGTGGGGCCTGGCGACGCATCCGGCCGATCCGGCGCGGATCGTCGCGTTCACTCTCTTCGGCGAGGTCTACGTCAGCGAGGATGCCGGCGAGTCCTGGCGCAAGATCGCCCGCGAGTTCGGCGAGATTCGCGCTGCGGCCTGGCTGCCGGCGTGATCGTCTCGCTCCGCAGCGTCTCGGGCAGCGCTCCGCTCGAGCGAGCCGGCGCGGCCGCCCTGACCCCGGATCAAAGGAGGACGTCATGCGTGAAGCGCGCCGTCTCGCATTCTGGGCTCTGGTCGTCGTGGTGGTGGGGACGTTGATGGCGACACCCGCCGCTGCCGCCACGTTCGTCTACGTCGGCAATGCCGAGAGCAACGAGGTCTACGTGCTCCAGCTCGACCGGAGCAACGGCGACCTCACGGTCGTCGAGAAGGTCGCGATCCCCGGCATCGAGAAGCCGGGAATCTCGACACCGATGGCCCTGAGCCCCGATCGCCGCTTCCTCTACGTGGGCACGCGCGGTGAGCCGAAGGTCGCGGCCGGCTTCGCCATCGACCAGTCGACCGGCAAGCTCCGGCACGTCGCCAGCGGCTTGCTCGCCGATAGCCTCGCGTACATCTCCACCGATCGCTCCGGCCGCTTCCTGCTCGGCGCGTCGTATCCGGGGCACCGCGTCACCGTGAACCCGATCCTGTCACCGGGGGCAGTGGGGCGGCCGCAGCTCGTCCTGGAAAACTACCCGAACGCGCACGCGATCCTGGCCGACGCCGGTAACCGCTTCGTGCTGGTGCCGACCCTCGGGAACGATCGCGTCAACCAGTTCACGCTCGACGCCGCGACCGGCAAGCTGACGCCGACCAGCTCCCCAGCGGTCGAGCTTCCGTCGAAGGCCGGCCCGCGCCACTTCGTCTATCACCCCAACGGCAAGATCGTCTACGTCATCGGCGAGCTCGACGGGACGGTCTACGTCTTCGACTACAACGCCGCCACCGGCGATCTGAAGCGGAAGCAGTCCCTCAGCGCCTTGCCGCCCGGCTTCGCCGGCAAGCCCTCCGCCGCCGACCTGCACATCACGCCCGACGGCAAGTTCCTCTACGGCTCGGAGCGCACGTCGAGCACGCTGGCCGGCTTCAGCGTCGACGCGGCGACGGGCACCCTGACAGCCATCGGCAGCGTACCGACCGAGAAGCAGCCGCGCGGCTTCAACATCGACTCGACCGGGCGCTACCTGCTCGCGGTCGGCCAGCTCTCGCACGGCCTCTCGAGCTACTCGATCGATCCGGCGAGCGGCAAGCTGACCAAGCTGAAGGAATATCCGATGGGCAAGAACCCGAACTGGATCGAATTCGTCGATCTGCCGTAGAGGAGCATTCCATGCAGTTCGGGCTCTTCATGATGCCGCTTCACCCGCCGCATCGTGCGTTCGCCGACGGCTACGACCGGGACGTCGCGCAGATCGTCCTCGCCGACCAGCTCGGCTTCCGCGAGGTATGGGTCGGCGAGCACCTTACCGAGCGGTGGGAAAATGCGCCGGCTCCCGACCTGCTCCTCGCACAGGCGCTGGCGCTGACCAAAACGGTGCGGCTCGGCACCGGCGTGACGCTCTTGGCGCTTCACAACCCCGTGTACCTGGCCCACCGGCTGGCGATGCTCGACCATATGGCCCGCGGCCGCTTTCAATGGGGCATCGGCGGCGGCGGGATCCCGACCGATCTCTCGCTCTTCGGGCTCGACCCGTCGACCGTGCGCGCCCGATCGGCGGAAGTGCTGGACGTCGTGCTCAAGCTCTGGGCGTCGGACGGCCGCTTCTCCTATCGCGGGAAGTTCTTCGACATCGACACGCCGGCGCTCGATCCGGTGAAGGACCGCGGCTACTACATGAAGCCCCTGCAGCAGCCGCATCCGCCAATCGCAGTGGCGGCCAGCACGCCCACCTCGAGTTCGATGCGCATGGCCGGCGAGCGCGGCTGGATCCCGATGTCGAGCTCGCTCCTGTCCCGGTCCTACCTCGCCGGCCACTGGGGCCTGGTCGCCGCGGGTGCCGCCGACGCGGGGCGGGCGGCGAAGCGGAGCGAGTGGCGCATCGCGCGCGACGTGCTCGTCGCGCCGACCTCCGCGATGGCCCGCGAGCGGGCGCGCGCAGTCCTCGGGCGAAACTACGTGCAGCACCAGCACCCCAACCGTATTGGCACCCCACAGATGGCGTCGACCAAGCTCGAGCCGTCCATGCCCGACGAGGCCGTGACGGTTGACTACTTGATGGAGAACGTGTGGATCATCGGCGACCCCTCGGAGTGCGCCGACAAGATCCAGCAGATCTACGAGGAGAGCGGCGGCTTCGGCTCGCTGCTCACGATCACCACCGACTCGGACGATGCCGGGTGGGACCACGAGAGCCTGCGCCTGCTCATGGAGCAAGTCGCGCCACGCGTGGCGCACCTGGGATGATCGATCAAGGAGAGGCCTGATGGCGACGACCTACCGCTACGATCACATGCACCTGCGCAGCCGCGACGTGAAGAAGACGGCCGAGTACTACCACCGGGTCTTCGGCGCCGAGATCGTCGAATCGATCCAGTCCGACGGCCGGCCCCGCACCGACCTCGACCTGAACGGCCTCACCATCTTCATCGCGCCGGTGGCGGCGGATGCCGCGATCCCTTCGGCGCCGCCCGAGCCCTACATCGGCCTGGATCACTTCGGCCTGCGCGTGGACAACATGGACGAGGCGGTGGCCGATCTGAAGCACCGGGGCGCCAGCTTCACGATGGAGCCGCGCACCATCCGGCCCGGCGTCCGGATCGCCTTCATCGCGGCGCCCGACAACGTCCGGATCGAGCTCCTCGAGCGCACGTAGCGCCGCCGGGCGATCATGATCTACATGGTGGAGATGGCGCTGCTCGACACCGCGCGCCGCGCCGAATGGGAGACCTGGTACGTCGGGCATCAGCACCGGCTCCTCTCGATCCCGGGCATCCGCGCGAGTCAGCGCTTCGAGGCGTTGCACGCCGCGGCGTCTCCGTTCGTCGCGCTCCACCAGGTGGACTCGGCGGACGTCTTCACCGGGCCGACGTATCGCGCCAAGGCCGGCCCCACCAACACCGGCGAGTGGCAGACGAAGATGAACAACTGGCATCGGAATCTGTTCGACCGCGAGCACACGCCCGACGTCGCGATGGACGCGCGGCTGCTCGTGATCGAACCGGACGGCGGTGCGGCCCTGCCGGCGACGATCTCGGTGGCATGGATGAAAGCCGTCGGCCTCGACCGCTCCGTCGAGCGG
>DASRIY010000105.1:0-6059 GCA_035649755.1 Candidatus Methylomirabilota bacterium | reverse complement strand
CGTATGTTGCGGCCGTGCCGCGAGCGCGGCGCGGAAGGGGAGGGCATCGAGCATGGCACGACTGGACGGGAAGGTGGCGGCGGTGAGCGGCGGAGCCTCGGGGATCGGCGAGGCCACCGTGCGGCGGTTCGTGAAGGAGGGAGCGAAGGTGGCCTTCGCCGACCGCGACGTCGAGCGGGGCAAGCGGGTCGCGGCGGAGATCGCGGCGAGCGGCGGCCAGGTCATCTTCGTGGAAGCGCATGTGCAGCGTGAGATGGAAGCGGCGGACTTCGTGCGGCAGGCCTCGCAGCGCTTCGGCCGGCTCGACATCCTCGTCAACAACGCCGGGGTCCGGCTCTATCACACGGTCGAAGAGGCCAGCGGTGAGAGCTGGGACGAGATCCTCGGCGTGAACCTCAAGGGTTACGCGTTCTGCGCGAAGGCGGCGATCCCGCTACTCCGGCAGGCCGGCGGAGGCGCCATCGTCAACGTCGCCTCGGTACGGTCCGTGACGAGCATCGGCAAGACGACGCAGTACGACACCACCAAGGCAGCGGTCGCCGGGCTGACCCGCGGGATGGCGGCCGATCACGCCGCGGACGGCATCCGGGTGAACGCGGTCGGCCCCGGGCCGATCTACACGCCGTTTCACGAGCACCGCAATCGAGCGATCGGCCGGACGTTCGAGCAGTACCGCGATGACGCCGCCAAGGGGACGCTGCTCCGGCGCCACGGCACGCCGGATGAAGTCGCCGCTTGCATCCTGTTTCTCGCCTCGGACGACGCCTCCTACGTGACCGGCACGCTGCTCTTCGTCGACGGCGGGTACACTGCGATGTGACCTAGGCGTCAGGCCTCGGCGACCGAATAGATTCGACGTTCGCCCACACCCTTGAGCTCGTGCTCGCCGCGGTCCTCGAACACGATCCCGGAGCCTGAGACCAGGTCGCGGACCGTCGCGGAAACGAGCACTTCATTCGGCGCGGCGAGGGCGGAGATCCGAGCACTGGTGTGAACGGCGATTCCGGCGATCCTATCCCCGAGCAGCTCGCACTCACCGGTGTGAACGCCCGTCCGAAGCTCGAGTCCAAGGGCGTGCATGGCGCGACGGATGGCAATCGCGCAGCGGATCGCGCGCGCGGGGCCGTCGAACGTCACGAGGAAGCCGTCACCGGCGGTGTCGATCTCACGCCCGCGGAAGCGCTCGAGCTCTCGTCGCACCGCCGCACGATGGCGCAGGAGGAGGTCCGCCCAGCCTCGATCGCCGAGGGCGCGGGCACGTTCGGTCGACGCGACGATGTCAATGACCAGGACCGTAGCCAGCACGCGGTTCGGCTGCGGCGCCGGCCTGGTGCCGGTCACGAGCTCTTCGATCTCGTCCAGGATCGCGTCTCGTCCCTGAGTCCACCACGAGTGGTCCGCGCCCGGGAACTCAACGAAACGCGCGCCCGGAATCTGCGACGCGATGTAGCGCCCCTCCTCGACGTTGGCGTCACGGTCCGCCGTCCGATGCATGACCACGGTCGGAACACGGATCGTCGGTAGGACGTCCCTCACGTCGACATCGGTGTTCATCTTCAGCAGGGCGAGGGCCGCGCCGGGGCTGGCGCAGCGGCGATAGTAGCGGGCGAGCTCGGCCAGGCTTGCCGGATCGAGGCTTGGGGCCACTTCGTTCCAGCCAAACCCTGTCGTCCAGTGGCGCTCGGTCTCGACGAATGTCTCCCGCCGCTTCTCCGGGGTCGGTGCCCACGGATAGTCCGGGCTCCAGATCCGCTTGGCCGTGCAGCCAAAGGTGCACAGCGCGATCGTGCGCTCCGGATACGTCGCCGCGAAGAGCATGCTCATGTTGCCGCCTTCGGAGGCTCCGAAAATGGCGGCCCTCTCACATTCGACGGCGTCCATGACCGCCCGGACGTCGTCCATGCGCTGCTCGAGCGTAGGGAGCTGCTCGGCCGGCACGGGATCCGACATGCCCGTACCACGTTTGTCGAACAAGATCAGACGCGCGAAAGACGCCAGGCGCTCGAAGCCCGCGGCGAGATCCGGCAACTCCCATGCGAGCTCGACGTGCGAGACCCATCCGGGCACGTAGACGACGTCGACCGGGCCGTTGCCGATCACCTGGTAGGCGATGTTGACGCCGGCCGACTGCGCGTACCGCGTGTCCGGCACTCGAGACTGCATATGGGTGTCACACAGTATGCTCGCACAACCGTCCCGCCAGTGGCCGTCCGGGCTCCCTCCGCGCCGCGGGAAAGACTCGCTTGACACCTCGGTCGTTTGCGCTGTAGACGGGGACGGCGCGGAGTGTTTGCCGAGGGCAACTGAGCCGCGCCAGGTGTTCACAAGACGGGCACCGAGTAAGGCGCCGAAGGAGACTGCGATGCCGTTCTATCAAAAGGGAAACGTCCGCATTCGCTACGAGTCGGTTGGGTCCGGCTTCCCGCTCCTCGTCACTCCCGGCGGTGGATTGAACTCCCGCGTCAGCAACTGGCCGACCGCGGTGTTCAACGCGATGGAAGCCTTCAAGGACGACTTCCGCTGCATCACGATGGATCAGCGCAATGCCAACGGCGGCGAGTCCACGGGGCCGATTCCGGTCAGCGATCCGTGGGGCGCGTTCGCGGATGACCAGCTGGGGCTGATGGACCATCTCGGCATCCAGAAGTTCTTCTACATGGGCTACTGTATCGGGGGACCGTTCGGGCTCAAGCTGATCGAGCGAGCGCCCGATCGCGTCGTGGCTGCCGTGCTGTGCCAGCCGGTCGGTCATCGGCCGGAGAATCCCGACGTCATGTACAACTCCGGGCGCGATGTCTGGGCCCCCGAGCTGCGAGCCCGCCGGCCCGAGATCAGCATGGAGAGCATCGAGGCTTATCTGCACAACCTCTATCGCGTGCGCCCAGACTTCGTGTACAGCGTGTCGCGCGAGTTCGTGCGGTCCTGCCAGACGCCGATGCTCGTGATGCCGGACGATACGCCGGCGCATCCCTATCAGACCTCCGTGGACGTTGCCGCGCTCGCGCCGAAGGCTCAGTCGACGGGGTTTCCCTGGCGGGAGCCGAAGGACTTGCTCGAGAAGACGATCGACCAGGTACGCGGTTTTCTGAGATCGCACCAGCCGGGTCGCTGAAGCGTCGCCAGGCGTCAACACGTCGAAGTGATCACCGGCCCCATGATCGCCGAGGTCGCCGCGCTGATCGGAGACCCGGCGCGGGCGACCATGGTGTCGGCGCTGCTCGATGGCCGCGCCCTCACCGCGGGCGAGCTCGCCGTCGCGGCACGCGTCACCCCCCAGACGGCCAGCACCCATCTCGCAAAGCTGACGCAAGCCGGTGTGCTGTCCGCTGTCCGCCGTGGGCGGCATCGCCACTTCCGGCTTGGCTCGGCGGCGGTGGTCGAGATGATCGAGGGGATCGTCGCCGTCGCCCTCGAGGGGAGGCCGCGATACCGCCCGCTCTCCCGTGAAGCGCAGGCGCTCAGCGCGGCGCGAATCTGCTACGACCACCTCGCGGGCCGCCTCAGCGTCGATCTCACCGATGCGTTCGTCGGCCGCGGATGGGTCGTGCTGGACGACGATACCGCCGAGATCACGCCGGCCGGCGCCCGGTTCTTCACCCGGTTCGGGATCGAGCTTCCCGCCCTGCGCTCGACGCGCCGTCGCGCCTGCCGCCCCTGCCTCGATTGGACCGAGCGACGCTCGCACATCGCGGGCGCGGTTGGAGCCGCGCTCACCACACGCTACTTCGAGCTTGGCTGGATGGAGCGGATGAGCCGCAGCCACGCGGTCGTCGTCACCCCGCTCGGACGGCGGCGCCTCCGGGCGAGCTTCGGCATCGACGCGGCCCCGGCCGGCAGGCGGTAGACGCTTCGATCACGGTCGAAGTCTTGGTCTGAGCTTCCGGCGTACGATGCGGCCATGGCAGTGCGCGCCGTATGGGGCCGGCGGAGCTGGGGCCCCGCTGGCCGAGGCGCGTTGATGAAGAGAGGTGGCCATGCTCGAAGGCCAGACGCGCATTCCGCCGGTCGACGTCGAGAAGCTCCCCGATGATCTGCGTGAAACGCTCGCGGACCAGGCGAAACTCCGGGGCGCGCCGCTCTATCCCTATCTGTTCTACGCCCGCAACCCGGCGTACTTCCGCGCCGCGAAGGCGATGTTCGCCGCCCTCCAGGAGGAAACGAAGCGCGTGCCCGCGACGCTCCGCCCGCTGCTCAATCGGCGCGTCGCCGCGTGGAATGGCTGCGAGTTCTGACAGGACGTCCATGCTGCCGTGGGCAGCCGGAACGGTGTCTCGCGGGAGAAGCTCGAGGCGCTCCTCGGCGATCATGCGGCGAGTCCGCTCTTCAGCGACGCGGAGAAGGTGGCGCTCGAATACGCCGACGCCATCACGGACACTCGCCGCGACGTCAGCGACGAGCTATTCGCCCGCCTGAAGCGGCACTACGACGACGACACCATCGCCGAGATCACGATGATCATCGCGTGGGAGAACGCCTCCTCGCGCTTCAATCGCGCGTTCCGCATCCCCTCGCAGGGGTTCTGGAAGCCGTGACGCGTGGATCAGTTGTGCGGCGGCGGTAGCTGCAGCAGGAGGTTCGCCACGCCGTCCCGCACCTCCGAGAACGGCATCGGATAGATGATCTGCTGGCCGATGCCGTAGTAGTCCTTGCCGCCGAAGTGGGCCTTGCCCCAGAGGTTGTCGAACTCGACGGTGCGCATCGCCTCGCCGATCTTCTTCGGGTCGAGGCTCTGCGCCTTGCGGACGGCGGCGACGAAGGCAAACGCGGGATTGGTGAAGTCGATGCTCGTCGCGTTCCACTCGCCGAACTTCTTCGTGTAACGCTGCTGCCAGCTCTTCAGCTTGTCCGGGAGCGGCGTCTGCACGTAGCCGTGGACCCACATTCCCTCGGTGTTTTCGCGGCCGGCGATGTTCGCCACCACCGAGCTGTCGATCTGGTGAAGCGCGACGAAGCGACCCTTGAAGCCGAGCTCGCGCGCCTGCTTGACGATCAAGCCGACGCTGCCCGCGGGCGAGGCCATGACGCTGATCGCGTCCGGCTTCTGGGCGAGCAGGCGCAGCAGGATGGGATTGAAGTCGGTCATGACGCGCTCGAAGTACTCCTTGGCGACGACGTCGTATCCGAGCTTCTGCACGTACGTCGTCTCCACCTTCACCGACCACCACCCGGTATCGTCGTTGGGCGCGATCGAGGCGATGCGCTTGATCTGCGGGTGTTTCTCCTTGATCCACTTCCAGAACGTGGTCGTCTCCGGCGGTGCCGGGAAGCACTGGAAGGTGAGGGAGTTCTTCGGGCTCACGAGGCCCTCGGCATAGGCGAGGGTCAAGCCCAGGCTCCCGGACTCGTTGATGGCTTCCTCGTTGGCCTTGGCGACCGCGCCCCCCAGGATGGAGATGTACTTCACACCGTCCTTCGCGATGAGCCGGTTGACGGTGGCCACGCCCTCGGCGATCACGTATTTGTGATCGTAGGCGATGACCTCCAGCTTGTATTTCTTGCCGCCGACGTCCAGCCCGCCCTGGGCGTTGACCTCGTCGAAGATGAGCTCGGTCGCGTTCTTGTGCGGGATGCCCCACGGCGCCGCCGGCCCCGAGAGCGGGGTCGAGATGCCGAACTTGATGACGTCGGCCGCGCCTGAAGGCGCCGCGGTCGCGGCCACGAGCGCCAGCGCGGCGAAGAGCGTGACGAAGACCGACGGAACTCGTTGTGTCATGGCGTTACCCCCTCGGTCGAGCGCGTTTCGGTCGTTCAGAGGCCCAGGTAGGCCTTCTTCACACCCTCGTCGCGCAGGAGATCCTGCGCCTTGCCCTGCATCACGAGCTGGCCCGTCTCCAGCACGTACCCGTACTGGGCGAGCGTCAGCGCCAGCATCGCGTTCTGCTCGACCAGGATGATGGAGACGTCGAGCGCGTTGATCTGGCGGATCACCTTACCGACCTCGGCGGTCATGATGGGCGACAGGCCCATCGAGGGCTCGTCCAGCAGCAAGAGCTTGGGGCGGCTCATCAGGGCGCGCGCGATCGCCAGCATTTGCTGCTCGCCGCCGCTCATGGAGCCGG
>DASRIY010000104.1:0-5594 GCA_035649755.1 Candidatus Methylomirabilota bacterium | reverse complement strand
CCTTGTACTGCTCGTAAACGGCGAAGAGGTCCGGGTCCTTCGTCGACCGGTGGTAGCGATAAACCAGGCAGCCCGGCTCGGCCTTGAGGACCACCGCCGCCTGTTCCTTGAGAAGCGCCGCCAGCGCGTCGCCCTTGCCCTGGGGCGCGCGGACTTTCGCGATCACCGTGAGCACGTCAGCCATCGATCTCTCCAGTCTTAGCCGCGCCTCGGCCGGCGGGGCACCAGCCCCGCGACGGCCTGCGGCGCGCACTCCTTGCCCGCGGCCCCGGCGGGCGCCGTCGAGCGCGAACCACGCTAGGCCAACTGGCCCGGCTCGTCAAACTTTTGCGTTAGGATGTCCCCCGGGACGAAGCACAGCCAAGGAGGACACGCCGGTGCCAAAGGGATTGACGGTCGTACTCAACCAGCCTGGAAAACCGCTCGAGCTCGAGACCCTGCCGACTCCGGAAGTCGAAGCGGGAGGCATCCTGATCAAGAACACCGCGGCCGCCATCTGCGGCTCCGATCTTCACTACTGGCGCAACGACGGCAACTACTCCGGGCCCGATCTTCGCCGCGTGCCCGGCCACGAGTTCACCGGCGTCGTGCACAGCCTGGGCAAGGGCGTGACGACCGACTCGCTCCGGCGGCCCCTGAAGGAAGGCGACCGGGTCGCGTTTCCGTTCTTCACTCCGTGCAACCGGTGCTACTGGTGCGTGCGCGGCGAGCACCACGTCTGTCCGCACCGCCAGCGCCGGAGCATGCAATTCAATCTGGACGAGTACCCGTACTGCGACGGCGGCTACGCGGATTACTACTTCCTGCCCCCCGGTCACTACGTGTTCAAGGTGCCGGACATTCTCCCCGACGAGGCCATTCCGCCGGTGAACTGCGCCATGTGCCAGGTGCTCCACGGTCTGGAGTACTCCGGCATGCAGTTCGGTGACGTGATCGCCATCCAGGGCGCGGGCGGGCTCGGCATCTACACGGCCGCCATCGCCGCCGAGAAGGGCGCGTCGAAGGTCATCTCGATCGACAAGCAGCCGCTGCGTCTCGACTTCGCGAAGAAGTGCGGCGCGACCGACGTGATCGACATGAACGAGTTTCCGACGCCCGAAGCGCGCGTGCAGCGCGTGAAGGATCTCACCGACGGGCGCGGCGCCGACGTGGTGGTCGAGGTGGTCGGCATCGCCGCCGCGACGGTCGAGGGGCTCGACATGGTCCGGCTCGGCGGCAAGTTCGTCGACATCGGCAACATCGTGCCGCAGGCCGTGAGCTTCCCCGCGATCAAGGTCATCTCGCAGCAGATCAAGTGGACCGGGCTCATGCATTACAACCCGTGGATCATGCCGAGCGCGCTCGACTTCCTGGTGCGGACGCGGGACAAGTACCCGCTCTCGAAGATCGTCTCGCACAGCTTCCCGCTGGCGGAGGTCAACAAAGCGTTCGCGTTCGCGGAGTGGCAGGGCAAGAACGCCGGGACGGCCGCGACGCGCGTGATCCTCAAGCCGTAGCGGGGGAGCCGTCGTGCGCGCTACCGGCCGTCCCGGGGCTGGGGCCCCGCCGGCCGAGGCGCGCCTATGAATTGACCAGCCAGTCGAGGATTCGCGGGTTCTCGTCCCGCGGATAGGTGTGGGAGAGGTCCGCGATCTCGCGGTAGACCACCCGCGCGCCGGCTTCCTGCAGGGCCTCGCGGGCGAAGTGGGCGGTGGCGATCGGGAACATCCAGTCGAGCGCGCCGTGGATCATATAGATGGGCTTGTCGCGCGCGGCCGTGAGCCCGCCCGGGACCATCAGGAACGGGTGGAGCACGCCGCACGCGGGTGCCAGGTGCGTGAAGGGCATGCCCTCGCGAAGGCCGCAGAGGAACGTGTAGGTGGCGCCGTCCGACATACCGGTCAGCAGCACACGCGCGCGGTCGACCGGATAGCGGGCGGCGACCATCTCCACCATCTGGCGTAGCGGGTCGGCGTCGACGTCATCGCCGCCCATGATCGACCAGGTGCGATCGCGCGCCGTCGGGGTCATCACCAGCACCCCGCGCGAGCGGCCGTTGCTGAGCCAGCTCCAGAGAAAATCGCGCCCGTGCCCGCTGCCGCCGTGCAGGGCGACCACCAGCGGCATCGCCGATCGGCCGTCCCACTGCTCCGGCACGTAGAGGGAGAAGCCGCCCCGCACGTCGCGCTCGTTATCGGCGTGGAGCACGCCCACGCGCAGGTCATCGTCGCGCAGCGCCCCCTCGCGCAGGCGCGCCACCAGCTCGTCGTCGTCGCGCCGCTCCAGCTCGAGAAACCACCGGCTCACGGGCTCGAGGGCGGGGGCCAGCGGATAAAGCGTCTCCTGCACGCGGGCGAAGCGCCGGAGCGCCCGGTAGAGATCGATCGGATTGTCTGGCGATTTGGCGGCCGCGACGAACGAGGTGACCAGCTCGACGGTCTGGCGTGACACGTCGACGAGCCGATCGCGCATGAACCGGAGATCGTCCGGCCACTCGAGCGCCTCGGCGGCCGCGAGCGGCCCGGCGATCTCGTCGGCGCCCGGCGCGAGCTCGTCGGCGAGACTGCTGGCGAGGGGAGGGAAGAGATGCCGCTGAACCCAGCTCACGCGCTCCATGGTTTCCAGGAGAGGCAGCAGCAGCTCTCCGATCGCGACGATCACTTCCGGCGTGGCCGGCATGACTAGCGCTCCGTCGGGACAGGCCGCTTGCGCAGCACGAAGGCCCAGTTCTGGCAGAACGGGGTCAGGGCGCGCTCCAGCCCCGCGTCGATCGAGTTGATGATGGCAACGCCCGCGGACGCTTCGCTCATGAATGCCGGGAGGCGACTGAGCCGATTGCGCGGCAGCCAGCTGTAGCGCCAGGCCTCGACGACCTCGAACGTCGTGGCGCGCAGCAGGTCGCCGAACGAGCGGCTCGTGTAGAGCACGGAGTGGAACTCCTCCGCCGCCCCGAGGCGCTTGAGCACCCTGCGGAGATTCTCGCCCCACGCGTATCGGTTGGGCAGGTGGAAGCAGAGAAAATGGCCGCCGGGCTTCAGGACACGCTCGAGCTCCAGGATCGAGCCGCGCGCGTTGCCGCCCGCCTCGTGAACGTGCTCGAGCACGCCGATGCTGAACACCAGGTCGAAGGCGTGGTCGTCGAAGGGCAGCTTCACCGGCGCGCGCGGATCGCCTCGGCGGTGCTCGAAGAGCGGCTCACCGGCCAGCAGCAGCGGGGCGGGCTCGAACGAATACCCGATGCTCCGGACGCCGTGCCTGACGAGGAAGAAGGAAAAGTGACCGTTGCCGCAGCCCCAGTCGAGCGCGACCGCCCCGGGCTGGAGGTAGCGCCGTGTCGCCTCGAAGACCCGGCGGTACTGGGAGAACACGGCGAAGCTCTGCCACTGCCAGACGTGGTTCTGCAGGCCGGCCTTGCGGATCTCCTCGTACAGCGTCCCGTCACGCACGGCCGCAAGCATCGCATAGACGGCGCTCGCGTGACGACTCGGCGCGACGACCGCCGTTCTGGCACCCGCCGGCGCCTGATTTTGATGACCACGTCTGGACTTCCAGCTCGCCACGACTGGCACCGCCAGTGCTTCATCGATACGCATGGACTGGGCATTCCGCGTACTGGCCGCCGCCGTCCTGATAATCGGGCTCGCCTCGGGGCGCGCCGGCGCCGCCCCGCTTCGCACCTTCTACGTCGATCCCGCCGGCAACGACGCGACGGCGGGCTCGGACACCCAGCCCTGGCGCACGCTGCAGAAGGCTGCGAATACGGTCCGCGCCGGCGACCTCGTGATCGTGCGGGCCGGCCGCTACGCGGGGCTCTACCTGACGACCAGCGGCACGGCGACCGATCCGATCACCTTCCACGGCGAGCCCGGCGCCATCGTCGACACACAGAACCCGACCACGCAGGACGGCATCAACCTCGAGGGCGCCAGCTACGTGATCGTCGAGGGCTTCACGGTGACGGGCGTGCCGCGCGCGGGCATCCGCTCGGTCGTGAACCACCACGTGATCATCCGCGGCAACACCGGTGACCTGAACGGGCGCTGGGGCATCCTCACCGGCTTCAGCGACGACATCCTGATCGAGAACAACGTGATGTCGCGCTCACAGGCCGAGCACGGCATCTACGTCTCGAACAGCGGCGACCGGCCGGTGATCCGCAAGAACGTCGTGTTCGGTAATCGCGCCAACGGCATCCACATGAACGGGGACGTGAGCCAGGGCGGCGACGGCATCGTCTCGGGCGCGCTCGTCGAGGACAACACGATCTTCGACAACGGGCTCGGGGGCGGCTCCGGCATCAACTGCGACGGCGTGCAGAGCTCCGTCTTCCGCAACAATCTGCTCTACAACAACCACGCCAGTGGCATCTCTCTCTACCGGATCGATGCTGCGCAGCCCGCCCAGGACAACCAGGTCCTCAACAACACCATCGTGATGGCGAGCGACGCCCGCTGGGCCATCAACATCCAGAACGCCAGCACCGGCAACGTGCTCCGCAACAACATCCTGTTCAACCAGCAGTCGTTCCGCGGCAGCATCGCGATCTCCGCCGACAGCCTGCCCGGCTTCGTGAGCGACACCAACGTGGTGATGGACCGGTTCTCGATCGACGGCGGCGACACGCGGATCGGCCTGGCAGCGTGGCGGGCGGCGACCGGCCAGGACGAGAGCTCGCTCATCGCCGCACCGGCGGCGCTCTTCGTCAACTTCGCCGGCAACGACTATCACCTGAGCGCCACCTCGCCCGCGCGGGATGCGGGCGTGACGCTGGCGGCCGTTCCCGACGACCTGGAGGGCGCGCCGCGGCCCCAGGGCCCCGCGTCGGACATCGGCGCCTACGAATTCCCGGCGGCGGCCGGGCCGGTGCAGCTCGCGGTGACGAAAGCAGGCACCGGCACGGTCACCAGCACTCCCGCTGGTATCGACTGTGGATCGAGCTGCGCCGCCAGTTTCACCACCGGGACCGCCGTGTCGCTGACCGCGACCCCCGCCGCGGGCTGGGTCTTCATGGGCTGGTCCGGCGCGGGCTGCGCCGGTACCGGATCCTGTTCGCTCACGCTGACGACGGCCACGACCGTGAGGGCCACCTTCGCGCCGGCGCCGGTGACGCTCACGGTGATCCGGGCCGGGCTCGGCAGCGGCGTTGTCACCAGCGCGCCGGCCGGCATCTCCTGCGGCACGAGCTGCTCGGCGAGCTTCCCGTCCGGAAGCCCCGTCGGCCTCACGGCGACGGCAGCGGCCGGCTCGGTCTTCACCGGCTGGTCCAGCGGCGGCTGCACGGGAACGAGCACCTGCACGGTCTCGCCCGTCAGCGCGACGACGATCACCGCGACCTTCGCGCCCACGACAGTCGTCGCGCTCACGCTGACTGTCTCGGGCTCGGGGACCGGCACCGTGACCAGCGCGCCCGCCGGCCTGTCGTGCGGTGCCTCCTGCAGCGTGAGCTTCGCGACGGGCACGTCGGTCGCCCTCACCGCGACGGCGACCGCTGGCTCCGTGTTCGCGGGATGGTCGGGGGCCTGCACCGGCTCGGGTCCCTGCACGGTCGTGATGGATCAGGCTCGCGCGGTGACGGCGCGGTTCAACCGCGTCTTCGCGGATTCGACGCTGACCCA
>DASRIY010000103.1:0-8199 GCA_035649755.1 Candidatus Methylomirabilota bacterium | reverse complement strand
GGCGGCGTCATCGACATCGAGGCCCTTCGCGACCACCGGGCGCGGGCCCAGTGGGACAACTGGATGAAGGACCTCAGGACCGAGCTCTACCAGCTCCTGTACGAGAAGCCGATCTACCCGAAGAACCTCTATCTCAAGCGTGCGCCCATGAAGCACGCCGAGTACCGCGACAAGGTGATCAAGCGCCAGATCCGGCTCATGCATGACCGCGACATCTGGAAGAGGCCCGACCGATGAGGACATTAATTCATAGGCGCACCTCGGCCGGCGGGGCCCCGGCCCCGCGACGGCCTGCGGCGCGCACAGCCCTGTTCGCGCTGGCGCTCCTGCTGGCGCCGTGGCCGGCGGCGGCGGAGCTCTTGCTGCCGCCCGGGTTCACCGCACAGGTCTACGTGACCGGTGAGGGCTTCGACACCGACGCCTCGCGCGGCGTCCGCGGTTTTCCGTCGAGCTCGACGCTCACCTTCGACCACACCGGCGCGCTCTACCTCGCCCGCTCGGGTCGTCGCTACATCGGCGGCGAGGTGTACGACCGCTCGCCCCTCTATCGCATCCCGGTCGGCGGCGCGCGCCTGACCCCCGACTCCGAGGCGCGCTACTTCTACGGACCCCCTCTGCCAAATCCGCAGGTGGCCGGGACGCGGCGCGCGCGCGAGCTGCTCGTCACGACCTTCGATCGCGAGCGCCGGATCGGCGCGCTCTACCGGATGATCGACGGGCGCGCCGAGCTGTTCGCCGGCGGCACGCCGGAGCGTGGTCTCCAGCCGGTCATGCGGCAGCCCGAGGGCGTGGCCGTCGATAGTGCGGGCAACGTCTACGTGGCCGATCGCACGCAGGGCCTGGTCATCCGGCTGGACGGCGATGGCCGGGTCGTCGACCCGCGCTATTACGCGATCACCCGGCCGCGCCTCCTCGCGGTCGACGACGGTGACCGGCTCTGGGTCGGCAGCGACGGCAACGCGGAGGCGCCGATCCAGCCGGGACCGGGAGAGATCGTGCAGATCTCGCCGCAGGGCGCGCCCGGGGTCGTGCATCGAGGCCCTGTCCCAGCCGGCTTCGGGCTCAGTCCGACCAATCGGCTCTTCGTCGCCGACCGTCACGAGAGGCAGATCTTCATCGTCGCGCCGGACGGCAAGCGCGTGGCGTTCGCCAGCTTCACCGAGAACGATGCTCCGCGGGGTCTCTGCTTCGCCCCGATCACGCCCGAGACGAAGCGAGCCGGTGTCGCCGGCGATCTCTTCGTCATCATGATCCGCGGCGGGGCGTGGCCCGTGAACGAGGTCGTCCGCATCTCCGGCCCGTTCGACGACTTCGCGGGCCAGCGCTAGAACACAGCGCATCGGGCATTCTTCCCGGCCATTCCGGAAGCCTGCCCGTGCGCTCTCGAAGTCCCGTCTTCTAAGTCATTGATTCGACGCGCGCCCTCACAAGGCACACCTCCTGCTATGCACGGAGTTACGGAGGACGCTATGCACATGGACGACCTCTGGTTCGACCTGGCCATTCGGGGAGAGCCCGATCTGCAGGGCGATGTCGTGGAGCGATTTAATCTGTCTGATGGGACAGAAGTGGATCGCGACGCTGAGGGTCCCGCGCAGGATGTTCCGCCGCAGGACGGCGCGACGGGTCCCCGCGAGGCGCCGATAATCGACTGCGGCTAGGTCACGTAAGCTGCTGACGTCAGCGCGGCTGGTCAAAAGGCCGCGTGCAGGCTATCGACCGCGCGCTGAACGTCAGCCTCGCGCAACGCCGGCATCGACACCACTTGCGGCTCGACGTGCTCCGCCCAGGGTCGCCAGGCGATCCGCTCGGCGGTGAAGAGAACGACCGACGGCACGCCGAGCGTCGCCGCGAGGTGGCTGATTCCGGAGTCGTTGCCGACATATGTGGTCGCAACGCTCAGAACGCCCGCGAGCACCGTCAGATCAGGATCGTCGAGCACCATGACCTGCCGAGGCAGCGCAGCGGACAACGCGGCGACCGCTTCAGAGTCGGCCGGACCGCGGTGCACCAGAACCGCCAGGCCCGGTACGAGCTGAACGATACGCGCGAGCACGGCGGTGAACCCTTCCGTCGCCCAGACCTTTGCTCGACCGCCGGCGCCGGGATGCACCACCAGAAGTCTGGCGCGGCTGTCCCAGCCAAGCTGCTGGAGCGCGACCCGGCCTTCCGCCGCGAGCGTGGGCCCGGCTGAAACCGTCTGACGCAGCCCTCGATCCGCATCCGCGCCGACCGTGCCCAGGAGATGCCGCCACACCTCGCCGCCTGCGCCGACCGACGGGGCGACCACCGCGTCGGGTACGAGCGTCGTGAGCCTGCGGGCGAAGTGAGGCTCGCGCGAGCCGAACCACGACACCAGGTGCCCGGCTTCGCGAAGATCGGCGGCGCACCGCGCGGGCCATTCGCACTCGCCTCCGACGTGGGCCGGCTCCTCGAACAGCGCGGCGAGACCGAGCGTGTCGAAGTCGATGGAGCGGTCGACGACACCGAGCGCGGTGAGCAGACGGCCGATCCTCGGCTGAGCGGCCAGCGCGAGCCCCTCGTCGGGCCAGCGCCGCCGGGCTGCGCGGAGCGCCGGGATCGCCAGCAGGACGTCGCCCAGCGCCCCGGGATGGATGACGAGGGTCAGCGGCGGAGCAGCGCGAGCGCGGCGTCGTGGAGGCGGCCGTTCGTCGCCAGCGCCGTGCCGGTGTAGATCGTCGGGTTTCCGTCCCAGTCGGTGAAGCGGCCGCCGGCCTCCTCGACCAGGAGCTTGCACGGCGCCAGGTCCC
Organism: Candidatus Methylomirabilota bacterium; assembly: GCA_035649755.1. Taxonomy (GTDB): domain Bacteria; phylum Methylomirabilota; class Methylomirabilia; order Rokubacteriales; family CSP1-6; genus AR31. The sequence goes on along the minus strand of DASRIY010000103.1, from coordinate 5,428 downwards.
ACGGCTTCAGATCGAGCTCGGCGTAGATCTCGGCCTTGCCCTCGGCGACCAGGCCGTAGCCCGCGTAGTCCCCGAAGCCGCGCTGACGCTCGGTGGCGTCGACCAGCCGCATGAACTCGTCCCAGCGCCCGGCCTGGCGAACCGTCCCGAGCCCGGCGTGCAGGAAAAACGCGTGCGCCAGGCTCCCCTCGCCGGATACGCGAATACGCTCGCCATTCAGGAAGGCGCCGGCGCCGCGGCGGGCTGTGTAGAGATCGCCCGTCACCGGGTTGTGGACGACCCCGACCGTGATCTCGCCGCCCTCCTCGAGCGCGATCAGCGTCGCCCAGAGCGGGACCCGGCGGACGAAGTTCTTGGTGCCGTCGATCGGGTCGATGATCCAGCGGCGCTCGCGCGAGCCCGAGCCGCCGAACTCCTCGCCGAGCACACCGCAATCCGGGAAGGCGCGGCTCAAGATCTCGACGATCGCGCGCTCGGCCTCGCGATCGGCCTGAGTGACCGGCGTGGCGTCGGGCTTGATCGTGACCTCGAACCCGCCGCGGTAATACTTCAGCGCGATCTGCCCGGCCGCCCGCGCCGCCTCGACGGCCGCGTCCAGCGCGGCCTGGCTCACTTCGCCGGCTCCTCCCCCGGGAACGGCTCGCCGCGCTCGGCGAGCACCTGGGCGTAGATCTCCAGCGCGTCGACCACGACGGGCATTCCGCCGTAGGTCGCCATCTGGAAGATCACCTCGGCCACCTCCTGCCGCGTGGCGCCGACGTTGAGCGCCGCGTGAATGTGGGCGCGTACCTCGTTGGGCCGATGCAGAGCCGTGAGCGCCGCGACCGCGCAGAGCTCGCGCTGCTTCTGCGAGATGACCTCGCGGCTGTACATCACACCCGTAAAGAAGATCGACAGCTCCCGCGCCAGCCCCTTGTCGAACCGCTTCCACGTCTCGAAGGGAGAGGCGCCCTTCAGGGTGTGGAACAGTTTCTGGCTCGTGCGTTTCGTGCGGGCCTTCAGCTCCGCGTCGTCCATGAGGGCCATGATGTCTCCTTGTGGTAACGTCAGACTTCGGGCGTGCCGCGTCGTCACGATATCGTAGCCGAGAGGACCGCACAAATGCTCAACCCACACGTGTTCCGCGCCTATGACGTGCGCGGGCTCGTCGGCCCGGACATCAATGCCGACGTCTTCCGTCAGATCGGGCGCGCCTACGCGACGCTCATTCGCCGCAACGGCGGTCGCCGCATCGCCGTCGGCCAGGACAACCGCGTCTCCTCCGGCGATCTCAAGCGCGGCTTCGTCGCCGGCGTGCGAGCCGCCGGGGTCAGCGTGGTCGACATCGGGCTCTCGACGACGCCGATCCTCTACTTCGCGACCGCCCACTGGAAGCTCGACGGCGGCGCCAACATCACGGGCAGCCACAACCCGATCGAGTACAACGGGGTGAAGATGGTCCACCCCGGCGCGGCGCCCCTGTCCGAGGACGAGATCCAGACGCTGCGCGCGATCGCCGAGCGCGGCGACTACGAGAGCGGCGCGGGCGAGCTGACGGAGCAGAGCCCGCGCGACGACTACTTCGACACGATCGCCGGGATGATCCGGCCCTCGCGCCGCCTGCGCGTCGTCGTCGACGCGGGCAACGGTGTCGCCGGCCTCTACGCCCCGGCGCTGCTGCGGCGCCTGGGCTGCGAGGTGATCGAGCTCTTCTGCGAGTCCGACGGGCGGTTCCCGAACCACCTGCCCGACCCGGAGGACGAGCACAACGTGGAGGATCTGAAGGCCAAGGTCGTCGAGACCGGCGCCGATCTCGGCATCGCCTACGACGGCGACGCCGACCGCGTGGGCGTGATCGACGAGCGCGGCCAGCGCCACGAGGCCGATCTGATCCTGATCCTGCTCGCCCGCGAGCTGCTCGCGCGCCACCCCGGCGCCAAGATCGTGTTCGACGTCAAGTCGTCGCAGGCCCTGGTCGACGACATCCGCCAGCACGGCGGCGTGCCCGTCATGTGGAAGACCGGCCATTCGCACCTCAAGCGCAAGATGCGGGACGACCACATCCTGCTCGGCGGCGAGGTGAGCGGCCACATGTTCTTCGCCGAGAACTACTATGGCGTCGACGACGGGATCCTCGCCTCGTGCAAGATCATCGAGCTGACCGCCGCCTCTGCGGTGCCCATCTCCCGCCACTTCGCGACCATCCCCCATCTGCGCGCCACGCCCGAGCTCAAGGCCCCCTGCCCCGACGGCGAGAAGTTCCGCGTGGTCGAGGAGGTGACGCGGGAGCTGAAGCACCGATACGAGACCATCGACATCGACGGCGCGCGCGTCATCTTTCCCGGTCGCGGCTGGGGGCTCGTGCGAGCGTCGAACACGAACCCGTACCTGACGCTCCGCTTCGAGGCCCACACCGACGCGGAGATCTCGGAGATGAAGCGCGCGATCTACGCCGCGCTCGAGCGCTATCCGTTCGTGACGCTCCCCGCCTAGCCAGGCTGCGGAAGCCTGGGACCGAGATCGGTTAGCCCGGAAAGGGCAGCCCGAGCCCGTAGGTCGCGAAGAAGCGCGACACGGCCGAGGTCCAGAGCGGGATTCCCCGCGTCGACGGGAAGACGCCGTGGCCCACGCGCTCGGGAAACGGCGGAATCACGACGAGCTCGCCCCGGCCGCCGGCCGAGCGGAAGCTCTCGAACCAGAGCTTCTGCACGCGTGGGCCGATGTACTGGTCGTTCTCGGCGTAGAACCACAGGACCGGCACCGGCACGCGCGGCGCGATCGAGGCATAGAGCGCTGCCATCTGGTCGGACGCGCACGGCTCGCCCGGGCGCTTCTCCGGGTCGCCGGCGCGACCGGGGGCGAACGCGAGTACCGCCACCAGCCCGTCCGGGTGCTTCGAGGCGGTGTAGATCGAGGCGAATCCGCCAGCGCTCTGGCCCACCAGGAGCCAGCGCTTGCCGTCCAGGTCCGGCTCGGCCTTCGCCCAGGCGACCGTCGCGAGCAGATCGAGCGCCGCGCCCTCGCCCGCGCGCCGGAAATCGGGGCGCGCGCAGCTGCCGTAGGCGTCACCGAAGTGCTGCCCGCCGCTGGCGCCGTAGCCGCGCCGGACCGGGGCGACCACCGCGTACCCGCGGCGTACCCACTCGCGAATGGGCGGCAGGGGCCGGTAGCGCCCAATGGCGCGGTTGGCTTCCGCCGTGGTCGCTGACCCATGGCTCAGCACGATCCACGGAAACGGCCCCGCGCCGGGCGGCCGGAAGCTGGTGATCACGATAGTCGAGTCGGTGCCGGGCACGGGTACGGTGTGCACCGCCTCGCGCAGCGGCGTATCGAGGTCGCCTTGCGTCGACGCGGACGCGCAGCTCGCGACGACGACAGCCAGCAGAAGAACGCCGAGCGAGCGCGTCAGCGCCACGTCAGCACCAGGCGGATGGCGCCGGCAAGGTCGGGGGCGATGGGACAGTCGCGCGCGCCCCAGTGACCGCCCGGGTCGAGCAGGACGGCGCGCAATCCTGCAGCCCGGGCGCCACGCACGTCGATCGAGTAGAGATCTCCGATGTAGACCGCTTCGCCCGGTGCGACACGCGCGCGGGCCAGCGCCCGCTCGAAGATTCTTGGATCTGGCTTCTCCACGCCCTCCTCGCCCGAATCCACCACGAAGTCGAGATGACCGCCCAGCCCGAGCGATTCCAGAATGGACCGCACGGAGCCGTTGGAGTTCGAGATGACGGCGGCACGCAGCCCCGCCCGCCGCACGTCGTCGAGCGCCTGCGCCGCGTCGGGATCGACGGTATTCCAGACGCCGACCGGCGGATTGTACGCGCGACGCCACGCCACGATCTTGTCGACGATCGCCGGGTCGGTGACGCCGAGCCCATCCAGCAGGTAGCCGAGGTAGCGCTCGGCGGTCGAGCGGTTCTCGGTGGAATCGCCCGGGCCCCATCGCGAGAGCACCTCGTCGTCCAGGCGAACGCGCGCGCGCCACTCGGCCCGCTGCACCGCCTCCGGGGTGACAGGCAACCCATGGCGCACGAGCTCGGCGGCGATCACGGCGTAGTTCATCCGGAGCAGCGTGTTGCCGGCATCGAAGAAGACGGCGCGAATCGCGAGGTCGGCGGGCGGCATGCTCGGCCGCGATCAGTATAGCTCCGACCATCCGGTACACTAGCCCGGTGCTCGCGCTCGGACTCGTGGCGCGCTGGATCCATCTCGCCAGCTCGATCTTCCTCGTCGGCGGTGCCGTGATGATCGTGATGGCGGGACCGTCCGACCGCCCGACGGCACGGCGCTGGGAGCGGCGCACGCTCGCCGCCACCCGGGCGCTGGCCGCCGTCGCCCTCGCCTCGGGGCTCGTCGTGCTCTCCGTCCAGACGGCGCTCTTCGAAGGCCGCGCCGGGGCGGCCCTCGATCTCGGGGCGATCGCGCGCGTCGTGGTCGAGACGCAGGCCGGCCACGTATGGCTCGTGCGCTTCGGCCTCCTGGTGGTGCTCGCCGCGTTTCTCCTGCTCCGCCTGCCCGTCGACCAGCGCGCCGACTGGCGTGCCGCGCGCGGCGAAGGGGTGCTGCTGGGCGCCGCCGCGCTGGTCCCGATCGCCGCCGCCGGCCACGCTGCGGCCGTCGAGCCCGGCACGGCGCGCGCGATCGCCGTCGACGCCCTGCACGTGGTAGCTGCCGGCCTGTGGGTCGGCGGCCTCGTGCCGCTGGCGATGTTGCTGCGGGCCGCGGCGACCCCCGAGGGCGCCGATGCCCGGCCTTATGCCGTGCTCGCCGCGCGGCGCTTCTCGCGCGTGGCGCTCGCCACTGTCGCCCTCCTCGCCGTGACCGGCGCGCTGCTCGCCACCTTTCACGTCGGCAGCGTCGCCGGACTCGTCGGAACGCGATACGGCCTCCTGCTGCTCGCGAAGCTTCTCCTGCTGGCGCTCGGCCTCCTGCTGGCGCTGATCAACCGTTCCATGCTGCTCCCCCGCCTCGGAGGCGACGGCGAGACCGTCGGACGCCCGGCCATGCGTCGACTCTCCGGCTTCGTCGCGGCCGAGGCGTGCCTGGCGCTCGCCATTCTCGGCGTGGTCGCCGCGCTCGGGGTCACGCCGCCGGCGCGCCACGACGCGCCCGTGTGGCCGTTCGCGATCCGTCTGTCCACCGCGGCGCTCGAGGGCGCGTCCGCCGAAGCGACGCGGGCCCTGATTGGAAGTCAGATCGCCGTGCTCGGCCTCGCGGTGCTGGTCGCCGCCGCCGTACTCCGGAGCCGCATGCTGCCGCTCGGAGCCCTGGGGCTCGTCGCGCTCGGCGCGGGCGCCGGCCTGGCGCTTCCGCCGCTCACGATCGACGCGTACCCGACGACCTACCTGCGCCCGTCGGTCCCGTATCAGGCCGCGTCGATCGCCTCCGGCGCCGCGCTCTACCGTGAGAACTGCGTGGCGTGTCACGGCCCCGGCGGCGCCGGCAACGG
>DASRIY010000102.1:0-16129 GCA_035649755.1 Candidatus Methylomirabilota bacterium | reverse complement strand
TCGTGAAGCGGAAGCCCGAGTCGACGATGCCGACGTCGCCGACGACGCGAATGCGCGTATCGACGGCTGCCATGTTCTTGCTCGGGCTCGGCCGGCCGAGCCGGTCGAGGAATCCGGCGCGGGCCTCCAGCGACCCATCTGGACTGCTGGCCAGAAAGCACGCCGCCAGGTTCTCGTCGAACCAGCGGACGTCGGACGTCTGGGCGGCCTGGACGAAGCTGCGATTCAACTGTTCGAGCGTCTGGATCTCGTTGGCACGCGCCATCGCCTGTTTCCTCCTCTGCGGTGATCGTACGCCCGGATCATGCGCCGAATTCTGGCCTCTTGAAAGATCCAGTTTTCGGATAGTCTGAGATACCAGATGCTCTTGCTCGACCTGCGGAAAACGGACGGCCCGCTCTATCGGCGCGTCTACCACGCGCTCAAGGTGTCGATCCGCGAGGGACGCCTGGCGCCCGACGCGCGCCTGCCGTCCACCCGCGAGCTCGCGGCCGATCTGCGCGTCTCCCGCAATACCGTCCTGCTGGCGTACGAGCAACTCCTCGCCGAAGGCTACGTGGTCAGCCGGAACCGCGCGACCGCGTCGGTGGCGAGCACGCTGCCGATGTCCGGGGTAGCCGCATCCGCCCGATCGGAGCCCGGCCATCTTCCGCCGGTCTCGGCCTACGCTCGGCGGCTGACGACCCTTCTCGGCACACCGCCGGCCCGCTCCGGTCTCCGCTACGACTTCCGCTACGGCGAGCCGTCGGTCGACGAGTTCCCGCGAGAAATCTGGCGGCGGCTCCTGGCGACACGAATGCGGCGCCCCGCGCGCGACGGGCTCGGCTATGCGGACCCGGCCGGACACATGCCGCTGCGCGAAGCCCTCGCCGAATATCTCAAGCGTGCGCGTGGGGTCGTCTGCGAGGCCGATCAGATCGTGATCACCAGCGGCTCGCAGCAGGGCTTCGATCTCGCTGCGCGGGTCCTGCTCGATCCCGGCGACGTCGCGGCGGTCGAGGAGCCCCACTACCCCGGTGTCACGATTCCGTTCGAGGCGGCCGGCGCGCGGCTCGCCTACGTGCCGGTCGATGGCGAAGGCCTGCAGGCGCAGCGCCTGCCGGCCCGGGCGCGGGTCGTGTACGTCACCCCCTGTCATCAGTTTCCGACCGGCATCATCATGCCGCTCGAGCGGCGGCTCGCGCTGCTCGCGTGGGCGGCCCGCGCCGGCAGCTGGGTGATCGAGGACGACTACGTCAGCGAGTTTCGGTACGAGGGGCACCCGCTCGAGGCGCTGCAGTCCCTGGACCGCGACGGCCGCGTGATCTACGTCGGCACGTTCTCGAAGACCCTCTTCCCCGCCCTGCGTGTCGGCTACCTCGTGCTACCCAGGTATCTCGTGCCGTCGTTCGTCGCGGCGAAGTGGGCAAGCGACCGCTTCTCGGCCATGCTCGCCCAGGAAGCGCTCGCGGACTTCATCACATCAGGCCAGTTCGAGCGCTATCTGCGGCGCGCAGGCAACCGCAATGCCGCGAAGCGCCGCGCGCTGATCGGTGCGCTCCGCCAGCACTTCGGTGACCGCGTCGAGATCGCCGGCGAGAACACCGGGGTGCATCTCGTGGTCTGGCTCAACGACGTGCGGCCTCGCGACCTCGCCGCCGTGATCGCGCGCTCCCGGGCGGCCGGCGTCGGCCTCTATTCGGTAGCGCCCTTCTATACGAGCGCGCCGCCGCGCGCTGGCCTGCTGTTCGGCTACGCCTCGCTGACGGATGCCGAGATTCGCGCGGGGATCCGCCGGATGGCGGAGGTCATGTAGCGAGGCTCAGCGGCCCACGAGCTCGGCTGTGGGCCCCAGCCGTGACGCGACGCTTCGCGGCAGCAGCACGGTCATCCGGCCTTCGCTTCGCATCCGGCCCGCGATCGAGCCCGCCTCCGGGCTGTAGCCCCAGTACACGTCGCCGCGCACGGGACCGCGAATCGCTCCGCCGGTGTCCTGCGTCACGAGGAGCCTCTGGAAGGGCCGATCCGGCTTCGCCGTGTCCGGATCGGGAGCGGTCGTGTCGAGCCACACCGGGATACCCAGCGCGTGCACCGTGAGATCGACCGCGAGGCTCGCTTCGGGAGTCAGCGGCACGCCCTGGGCCCCCGCCGCGCCCAGCGAAGCATCGCCGATCGGCTGCTCTTCGAAGAAGACATAGGACGCGTTGGTATTCATGAGCTGCTGGGCTTCGGCGGGATGCTCGAGCATCCAGGCGCGGATCGACTGCATCGAGACCGCTTCGCGCTGCAGCTCGCCGCGCTGGATCAGGACGGCTCCGATGGCGGTGTAAGGCCGGCCGTTCTGTGCCGCGTAGGCGGCCCGGACGACGGTCCCGTCGTCCAGTACGACACGGCCCGACCCCTGGATTTGCAGAAAGAACGCGTCGATCGCGTCGTCGACGAAGAGGATCGGCACGGCCGTGGCCAGCCCGCTTTCGATCTCCGCCCGAGGCGGGTACGGAACCAGCCGGCCGGCCGTCACCTTCCCGACGATCCGCTGCCCCTTGAGATTCTCTCGGAAGAGTCCCAGGTCGACGTTCACGAGATCGTAGGGCACGCCGTAGAGCGGTGTTTGGTAGGCGCCGCGGCGCGTGCGGCTGCCCCTGAGCTGGGGCTCGTAGTAGCCCGTGAAGAGGCCTGCGCCCGAGTCTTGGCCGACGCGGTACGGCACGAACTCGAGCTCGAAGAAGCGGCGCGCCAGCTCAGCGCTGTCGCTCGGTACGAGCGAGGCCGCGCCGCAGACCTGGCGCCACTCCACCGCCGTGCCTGCGTAGCTCAGGCCTCCGAGCGGGGCCTCGTCGGGCTTGGCGGCGAGCACGGCGCACGAGCGCAAGAACGCTTGCAAGGCGTCGCGCGGATCGCCCTGTGCCCAGCCGTCGAGCTCGGCGAATGGCACGGTGTCGAGCCGGAGCAAGAGCGGCGGAGCCGGCGGTAACGGCGGCGGACCCGGCGCGGGCGCAGGCGTCGGCGCCGCAGGCGGCGTCGGCCGCAGAATTCCGCAGCCGGCGAGCACGAGCCCGGTGAGGGCGGCGATCAGCGCACTCGATCCGAAAAGAACGAGGCGCGGGCTCAGTCTTCGCTGAGCCACACGTCCTGAAGCTTCTGGTTCGAGTAATGATTCGGCGGCGCCACGTAGTTCTTCACCTTCGCCCAGTGCACCACGGTGCGGGCCCACCAGATGCCCGGGATGTAGTACATGCTGCCGAGCACGATCTTCTCGATCTCGCCGATGAGCTTCTTGCGCTCCGCGGGGTCCAGGGCCCTCGACTGGCGCGTGAACAGATCGTCGAGCCTTGGATCGGAGAATCGTCCCCAGTTGTTGGCGTCGCCCGTGGTGTACCGCTCGAGGAACTGATCGGGGTCGTCCATGAAGTTGAAGGACGGATTGACGATCAGCTCGAAGTTATGGGTGTCGCGGCCATCGGCGAACCAGGCCGCCGACTCGAGCGGCCGGTGCTCGGCCTCGACGCCGATCTTGCGCCACTCCTGGACCACGAACGTGCCGAAGTCGACGTATGGCACCCGGACGTTGCGGTTCTTCAACACCACCTTGAGTCCGTTGGGGTACCCGGCCTCGGCCAGGAGCCGCTTGGCCTCGGTGCGATTCTTCTCCATATCCTTCCCGAAACCCGCAAACTTCTGCAGCTCGGTGTCTGATATCGCGAAGGGCGTCCCGGGGCGCATCAGCCCGCCGACGTCCTTGAGGCTCGCGATCGGGTATAGCACGCGACTGGCGGTGTAGCGATCGATCCCGAGCGAGAGCGCCTTGCGCACGCGCTCGTCGGTGAAGGGCTTGATCGTCTGGTTTACCGAGATACCGAAGATGCCGGTGGCCGGCGTGTCCTGCACGACCACCTTGTCGCCGAGCTGCTTGCGAATCGCGTCCACCTCGGCCAGCGGCAGGGTCCGGAACTCGATGTACGCGCGCCCGGAGCGAATGGCCGCCGCGCGCGCCGATGTCTCCGTGCTGACGAAGAACTTGTAGCCGTCGAGGTACGGCCGGTCCTTGATGAAGTAGTCGGGATTCCGCTCGCCCTCGAACGTGGCCCCGGGCGTGCGCGTCTTGAACTTGAACGGCCCCGATCCGATGATGTGGGTCTTGAAGTAGTTCGGGTCGGTGTCGAGGTACTTCTTCGGATAGACCACGTTCCAGGGTGAGGCCAGGTTGTCCAGGAGCGACGCCGACGGGTGCTTGAGCTTGAACACGATGCTGGCCGCATCGGGCGTCTCGATGCTGGCAACCGCCGCGTACGTGTTCCGGCGAATGCTCCGAACGCCTGCCGGCGGAAACACGATCTTCTCGTAAGTGGCCTTGACGTCCGCCGACGTCAGCGGCGAGCCGTCGTGAAACTTGATCCCCTGCCGGAGCTTGAACGCGTACGTGAGTCCGTCCGGCGCGATCTTCCAGTCAGTGGCCAGGTCGCCGATGATCTTGGGGTAGCTGTAGGGATCGATCTGAAGCAGGGTGCTGTAACAGGGCGCCACCAGATGCAGCGTCGCGAACGTCTCCTCCTGGTGTGGATCGAGGCTCGGCGCGTCGGCGGCGATCGCTCCCAGCAGTATCCCGCCGCGTCGTGGCGTGTCCGCAGCGCCGGCGGGAGAAGTCGGGGTGAGGAGAAGGGCGATCGCGACCGCAGCCGCGAAGACGACAAGAGTGCGATGACTCTTCATGATCTCAATCCTCGCTGAGCCGGACGGCGTGGGGCGTCCGGCGGACATGGTCGGGCGGGGGTCACGATCACGCCTCCGGCCGGCGAAGTCAAGCGCCGCGCGCCCTGACCGACTCGCGTCGAGTCTTTCCGGACGAGTCGTTCATCGCTGCGGCGAGCAGCAGCGCGTCAGGCTGACGCGATCGCACCAGCTCACGATGCCATCGTGGCGGCCATCCTTCGTTCCCGGATGAGAGGGGGCGCCAGATCGAGAGATCGGATGCCGTGCACTTGGTATTCGCATTGCTACTTCTTGGACGCAGAGGCGCGCAACTTGCCTCCGGAAAAGAGCTATCTGGAAACATGGGCTGCTCGCTGGTCGCTCCCGCGCTGATTCTTCTCCTCGCCGCCGCGCTGGTGGTGGCGGGAAGACTTCCAGACTCGCTGGCCATTGCTTCAGAGGCGGTACCGTTGGTCGTCTTCGGCGGGGGCGTCCTCTTCGGTCTGCTGACCCGGCGCTTTCGGCTCGTTCTGGGAGTTGTCGTCCTCGCACTCACCGACGCCGCCCTCGTCAACTTCGGCGGCCGTGAGGTCACCGTCGCCGTGGCCGTGCTGCTGCCGCTGAACCTCGCCGTCATCGCGTGGCTCGGCCGCGAAATTCCCCTCGCCGGACGCGGCGCCGCGCTCTTCGGCTTTGCGTTTCTGCAGGCGGGATTGGTGGCGCTGCTCCATCAGCCCGCGCTGGCGTCGCTCGCCGCGTCGCTCGAGCAGCCGCTGGTCGAGGCCGATCTGAAGACGTGGACCGCGCTCTCCCAGATCGCCGTCGTCGTGTTCGTGCTGGCGCTGGGCCTGGCACTGGTACGGTTTCTCGCGGGGGGCCGGCCGCCAATCGCGGTCGGAGCGGTCTGGGCGCTGGTCGCGTCGTTTCTCGCGCTCGACGAGCTTGGCTCAGGCGGTCCGGCGCGCATCCACTTCGCCGCCGCCGGGCTCATGCTCATCGTGGGCGCGTCGCGGGAGCGCCGGCGCGGCGCCCACGTCGACGACGTGACCGGCCTGCCGGCGCGCCTCGAGCTCAACAAGGCGCTCCAGCAGCTGCGCGGGCGCTATACGCTCGCGCGGATCGAAATCGACGACTTCTCCGGTTTCCGGGAGACCCACGGCGCCGATGCGGCCCGCCGCATGCTGCGGCTCGTCGCCAGGGCGCTCACGAAGGTGGGGGGACGCGGTCTGGCCTTCTATCTCGGAGACCAGACGTTCGCGGTGGTGTTCCGGCGCATGGCGCAGCCGGCGGCCGCCCAGCATCTCGACGCGGTCCGGCGCGCTGTCGAAGCCTCGACCCTCGAGGTAGCGACACCCGAGCCCAAGCGCCCCGGGAAACCGGCGCGCCCCGCCTCGGCCAAGCAGGCTGTATCGGTGACGATCAGTGTCGGGGTCGCCGAGTCCGAGGGAAGTGACGCCGATCCCCACAAGGTTCTGCGCGCCGCCGAGCACGCGCTGGACCGCGCCCAGCAGGCCGCCCCGCAGGCCATCCCCGCGTAACCGAACGCCTCACGGCGACGCCCGGGGGCGGCGCCTTCAGCTACCAGACGCGAAACGACCTCAGCGCGGCGGGCAAGTACGTCCGTGGCGCGAAGCGGATCAGCTGCAGGGTGATGTTGTCCGGACCTCCGCGCTCGTTCGCCAGCGAGATCAGCTCCTCGCAGGCCAGGCGCGGCTGCCGGTTCACGGCCAGCTTGCGGATCTCCCGGGGCGTCACCTGGCGCGTGAGACCGTCGGTGCTGAGGACCAGCGCGTCTCCACGACGGAGCCCCAGTGGTCCCTGCACCTCGACCTCGACGTCCGCGCTGACTCCCAGGGCCCGCGTGACGACGTGGGCGCTCGGGTGGTGCTCGGCCTCCGACGCCTTGATCACGCCGTCGCGCACCAGCTCGGCCACCAGCGAATGATCCTCGGTCAGCTGGCGAATCCGCCGGCCCCTGACGAGGAACGCTCGACTGTCGCCGACGTGGGCCAGGAACGCATCGTGACCGCGAATGACCAGTGCGGTGAGCGTCGTCCCCATCGGCTCGTCGCCCCCGGTAAGCTGGCTCTCGCGGTGGACGGCCGCGTTGGCGATCTCGACGGACACGCGGAGCGACTCGGGCAGCGGCTCCAGGCGCTCGGGCGCGTAGTAGGCGCCGCGCAGCGTCTCGACCGCCACGCGGCTGGCCACGTCACCGCGCGCCAGTCCGCCCATACCATCGGCCACGACGAAGAGACGCCCGCGTACGGGAAGCAGTGCCGGATCGTCCGGCTCGAACGCGCCGAGGGAATCCTCGTTTCGCGCGCGGACCCGGCCGATGTCCGTGAGATTGGCAAACGTGACGGTCGCTGCCCGACCGGCCCCGCGCATCAGTCCCGCCGGGACCGCGCCTCGCTCGTCTCGACGGAGCGGATGAGCGTGCGAACTGGAGGCGGCGCCTGACGGGCGCACAGTGCCGTCGCGCCGTCCATCGCGGCCAGTCGGCGAACTTCCTCGCCGGCTCGCTCCGACCGACCCAGCGCGAAGTAAGCGAGCATCAGATGACACCGGGCGTCCGCGAGCGACCGCAGCCGCGCCGGCGTGGGGGATACACCTTCGAGCTCGACCAGGGCCCGACCGAACGCGGTCACCGCCTCGCGAAACTGAGCGGCCTGGTAGGCGGCCCTGGCCTTGGCAACCGCGGCCTCCGACGATGCGGGGTCGCTCTGGCGCCGGCCGTACTCGCCCAGGGCCTTGGCCTGTGCTCGCATCTCTCCGCTCCACTGACTTTTCTTGAGGCCGTCATAGGCGTCGGCGAGTGCCTGGTGGACGTCGACGAGCTCCTCCACGCGGAGCCAATCGCCCTCGATCTGCTCGACGTCCCAGATGGCCTGGTGCAGCGAGCGCACGGCGCCATCGTAGTCACCGGCCCGAATCTGGGTCCGCCCGTGAGCGAGATTCGCGCGCTGCTCGAGATCGGCGCCCGCCATCGTGTACTTCACCCACTTGACGCCGGGCAGATCTCGCGTGATTTCCTGCGTGGTGGCGCACCCGCCGCTCAGCACACCGGCGAGAACGAGAGGGGCCAGATAGCGGGGTTTCATTGCTCGATGAACCTTCCGCTGTTGAAATCGTAGCTGAGCCGCAGCGGGGCATCGGGCGTGTGGCGAGCGCTGATCTTCAGCACTCGGTCGGGACTCCGCTGCCCATCCATCTCGAAGCGAACGCGATGGTCGCCGATCGCGACACGCACGCACGCCATGGGCGTATATCCGGCCGATCGGTCGTCGATGTAGACCTCGGCGAACGGCAGGGCGTTCACGCTGAGGCATCTCGACTCCTGCGGCGTCGCGGCGACGGGGCGAGCCGTCGGGGTCGATGCGACCGGAGAGACCGGTCGAGCGGCGGGTGCCGGCACCGTCGCAGTGGCCGGGCGGGCCGTGGCGGGCGTCACGGTCGTCGTTGCCGGACGCGCCGCCGGCCTCGGCTCACGCTTCTCGACCGGCGCCGGCATCGCGGTTCGCGGCGTCTCGCTCGATTCCTGGGGCACGGCGACGACCGGACTGGGCGCGGCCGGCGCCGTCACAGCCGCCGCTCGCGGCGCCGGTCGAGCCGCCGGCTCCGTCTCACGCTTGACGGCTGGCGCCGGCGACGAGGCTCTGGGAACGTCCGGCGTACCCCGAAGGGCTGCCAGCGTTACCGCCCCGAGTCCGACCAGAATCATCGCGCCGACGGCAAAGCGAACCGGACGCGAGAGGACCCATGTGCGCCGCACGTCGCGCACCGCATCGCGGACGTTGCGAACGCTCCACGCGCGCTGTTGGCCTGTCGCGGCGGTGCGCAAGGCGCTCGCGAAGTCCGTCGCCGTCGCAAATCGCGACTCCGGCTCCTTGGCCAGCGCGCGGCGCAGGACGCGGTCGAGCGCCGGGGGAAGCTCGGCGCTGTGCTGGCGCACCGACGGCACGTCGATGTTGACGATGCGGTAGAGCACGGCGGCGAGGTCGGCGGCATTGAAGGGATTGACGCCGGTGATCGCTTCGTAGAGCACGACGCCGAGGGAGAAGAGATCGCTCCGCGGATCTGCGGCCTGGCCTCGGACCATCTCGGGAGACATGTACGCGGGCGTCCCCAGCATCGTGCCGGTCATCGTGTGGCTCGTGCCCAGGATGCGGGCCGTGCCGAAATCGGTGACCTTCGTGACGCCGGGGCCGACGAGGATGTTCCGGGGCTTGATGTCGCGATGGACCACGCCATGCCGATGCGCATAGTCGAGCGCCGCGCACACCTGAAGCACGATCTCCACCCCTTCGGCCAGCGGAAGCGGCTGTCCGCCGAGCAGCAGATCGGCGAGCGTACCGCCCTCGATGTATTCCATGACCATGAACGGGCGGTTCTCGGCCTCGCCGACGTCGTGCACGGCGACGATCGCGGGATGCGTGAGCCGGCCCGCCGCCACCGCTTCCTGATGGAAGCGCTGCTTGAAGCCGACGCCCGCCTCCTCGAGCGAAACCAGCTCGGGGCGGAGGATCTTCAGGGCCACCAGACGATCGAGCTTGGGATCGTGGGCCTTGTACACGACGCCGCTCGTGCCGCGGCCGAGCTCCGAGCGAAGCTCGTAGCGCCCGTAGTAGCGCGGCGCCTCGGCGGATCGACGCGAGCTCTCTTCCATCATCGCAGATCGTCCTTGAACGTGAGGCGCAGTCCGCCGATCGTGATCTCGTCCCCATCGCGCAGCGTGGCGTGTCTGGTCGGCTCGTTGTTCACTCGCATGCGATACCACCAGGACGTGTTGCGCACCTCGTACTGCGGTCCGACGCGGCTGATGTGCAGGTGGTGTTTGGGACCGCGGCCGGTGACGCGCAGATCGCAGCCCTCGCCTCGCCCGATGACGACCGCGCCGTCCGCGAGCCCGTAGGTGCCTTCCTTGCCGTCGGCCTGCCAGCGCAGGTGCGCTCGGCGCTTCTCGACGACCGTGGCGCGAAGCCTGGCAAGCTCCTCCGGTCTCATCACCAGCGTGCGGCCGGGCTCGGCGTAGCCGGTCCGGGGCACGTAGAGAAGCGGCGCCGGCTCGGTCGGGACGTGGTCGAAGAAGAGCGAGATCTTGCCGACGGAGATCTCGTCGCCGCGCTTGATGGGCGCCATGCCCGAGAGCCGACGGCCATTCAGAAAGGTGCCGTTTCCCGATCCGAGATCGCGGACGAACCACTGGTCGTCCTGGAGACGAAGCTCGGCCTGGTGACGGGACACCGCGACGTTGTCGATGACGACTTCCAGCCCCATCTCGCGACCGACCCGGATGATCGGGTGCTCGACGGGGTCGATGTCGTACACCTTCAGCGCGGTTCGTTCGACCATGAGCGTCAGCTTTGGCATCGGCATGCCACCCCACCTGAGATGCAGCAACAGACGGGCCAGACCCGCGCCCCTAGAAAATCGTTACGAATCCGAGGGTTGCGGATGGCGCTACGAGCGCGGCGGACCAGCGTGGCCACCATTCGGTCCGGCTAAACCGGAATTGACACAACCGCCAACCACCGACGAAACGGGTGGGGCTCAGACCGGGCACTGCCGATTTGTGGGCGCCGGGCAGGAGTCGAACGGGCGACTCGACAGACCTCGGCTCCCGTCGATCGGGACGATCGCAGAGTCATGCAGACGCCCACGCTCGGGTCCGGCGCCAGTCGGTCGCCGGCGCATGCTGGCCTGGCAGCGCGAAGAATGTGCTCTCAACGCAATCCTTACTTGATCGCAGCGCCATCCGGCTGAAAGGCGCCGTACCGCTTCTCCGGACATCCGCACGAAAAGGCTCGCTCTCCAAAATCGCATTCGACGAGGCACGAGGCTTGCCTAGTGCGATGAATTGGTCGAGTCATTCTCAAGGAGGTCCATGTTGAAGGACGAACAAGTCACCGAGCTGCTGTACTAGGTTCTCGAAACCGAAATGGGCGGCGTGAAGATCTATGAGACCGCGCTCAAATGCGCTGTCAACCCCGACCTCAAGGAGGAGTGGGAGGAGTATCACGAGCAGACGCAGAACCATGTACAGATCGTGCTCGAGCTGATGGAGAAGCTCGGGATCGACCCCAAGAAGGAAACACCGGGCCGTGAAGTGGTGCGGCTGATCGGTGAATCGCTCGTCGAGGCGATGGAGATGGCGCTCCAGAACGCTCCGCAGCGGGAGGCCGCAGAGATCGTGGCCTGCGAGTGCGTGGTGTTAGCCGAGACGAAGGACCACCTGAACTGGGAGCTGATTCACGAGGTGGCCGAGAAGGCGAAGGGGCCATCCCGCGAAGCGCTCAAGGCCGCCTACGAAGAGGTGGAAGAACAGGAAGACGAGCACCTCTACCACACGACCGGCTGGGGCCGGGAGCTGTGGATCCAGGCGCTCGGCATGCCGGCGGTGCTGCCCCCGCCCGAGGAGCAGAAGGATGTCAAGACGGCGATCGGCGCCGCCCGGGCGAAGATGGCCCGCAAGGAACAGATGTAGGCGCTTTCTCCGCGTGATCTGGGGCGCCCGCGGCCCCAGATCGTCAACCCACCCTGGCGAGATGGCGCTCGGTATCGGACGCGGCGCCGCGAAACTGTTCTCTGACCGCTTCCTCGGCGAGGATCTGAACGGCCAGCCCGAACACGACATGCGTCGCGATGTTGGTGAGATTTTCGGCCGTCGACGACTTCCACGCGGGGCGAGCGATGCGCAAGAGCGGAAAGATACCGAGCGCCCCCACCGCCCAGGTGGCGAGACCGAAGGTCGACCCGAGCCACAGCGGGCGACGCTGCCGGCCCGCGAACAGCGCCGGCGACGCGGCCGCGCCCAACAGCATCCCGTACAGGACATGCAGAAGCTGATCGACCGCGAAATGGCGCGGTCCATCACCCGAGGCCGGCACGTCGAGCTCATGCAGCGCCCACTCCTCGATCGTCTGGGGCACGGTCTTGTCGAGGTGTCCCGCCCGGCGCATGACGAGACGACCGAGCGTCATGGCGCCCGAGCCGTACAGGGCTCCCAGGGCACCGAACAGGGCCACGCGGGCGCGCGGTGGCCTCATCAGAATTTCGGTCAGCGCGAGCGCGGCGCTCTTGAGGTTTCCCACGGCACACCTGCAGGACGACCATCGCAAAGGCTGTGCCGGTCGAGCTCCCGCCTGGGTCACACCGGTGAACAGCCTCCTATCTCGGCGCTGCGAAAGCTCACTGCACGGCTCCGCGGATGCATAGCTGAAGGACGCCGCCGTGTAGCCGTTACATGAAGGCGCCGACAAACTACCCGGGAAGAACTACACGCGTCACGCGCGGGTTGCGTGACTCTCCAGTCTCGCCGAGCGAATATCGAACAAGACAGCGATCTCCTCGGTTCTGAATTCGCCGGACGGCGCGACGAATTCCCTGGTACGTGGAATGCACCAATTGGCGTCGTCGGCAACGAGGCGTCTGTCTGAAACCCGGCCGGCACGGAGGCCGGGCGGCGAGGACCGGACGGAGCAAGGAGCACGCACATGGGTCAACACGAGATCGGGACGGCCGGCGCGGGACCGCCCGCGGTCCCCGGCCTGACCAGCATCATGCTCAAGCTCAACGGTGTTGCCCGGCAACTCGACGTCGCGCCCTGGACGACTTTGCTCGACGCGCTGCGAGAAGCCCTCGATCTCACCGGGACGAAGAAGGGATGCGATCACGGCCAGTGCGGAGCGTGCACGGTCCTGGTCGACGGCCACCGGATCCTTTCTTGTCTCACCCTGGCCGTCATGAAGGACGGTGCGGAGGTGACGACCATCGAAGGGCTGGCGCAGGACGGCGCGCTCCATGCACTGCAGCAGGCCTTCGTCGATCACGACGCCTTCCAGTGCGGGTATTGCACGCCCGGCCAGATCTGCTCCGCGCTCGGGCTGATCCACGAGGGCCGCGCGCGGACGGCGGACGACATCCGCGAGCTGATGAGCGGCAATCTCTGCCGGTGCGGAGCCTATCCAAACATCCTGGCCGCGATCGAGTCGGTCATGCACGCATCCGGCGGCGTGCGGACGCGATGAACACCTTCACCTACACGCGCGTCGACGACGTCGCCAGCGCTGTCCGTTCGATCGCGGGCGACGGCGCGGCCCGGTTCATTGCCGGCGGGACAAACCTCCTCGACCTGATGAAGGAGAACGTCGAGCGGCCGAGCCGGCTGATCGATATCACCCATTTGCCGTTGCGCGCTATCGAGTCGACGAGCGACGGCGGATTGCGGATCGGCGCCCTGGTGACCAACACCGACGTGGCCTATCACCCGGAGATCGAACGGCGCTATCCGTTGCTATCGCGCGCGATCCTGGCGGGCGCGTCGGCGCAGCTGCGCAACATGGCCTCGGTCGGCGGCAACCTGATGCAACGCACGCGCTGCGCCTACTTCTACGACAACGCCACGCCCTGCAACAAGCGCACACCGGGAGCCGGGTGCTCCGCCATCGGCGGCTTCACGCGCTATCACGCGATTCTGGGCGCCAGCGAGCACTGCATCGCCGTGCACCCCTCCGACATGTGCGTCGCCCTGGCGGCGCTCGACGCGGTCGTCCACGTGACCGGGCCGGGCGGCGAGCGCGCGATCGCGTTCGAAGACTTTCATCGCGAGCCCGGCAACACGCCCCATATCGACACGAACAAGCGATCCGACGAGATCATCACGGCGGTCGAGCTGCCCGCGCGCGGCTTTTCCGAGCTCTACGCGTATGTAAAGGTCCGCGATCGCGCCTCCTATGCGTTTGCGCTGGTGTCGGTCGCGGCGTCCCTGCGCATGAACGCGGGGACGATCGAAGAAGGCCGGGTGGCACTCGGCGGCGTGGCGCACAAGCCGTGGCGAAATCGGACGGCAGAATCGGCGCTGGCCGGCCAGCCCGCCTCGCGGCAGACCTTCGAGCGGGTCGCGGACGACCTGGTCCGCGGCGCGCGCGACTGCGGGCTCAACGCGTTCAAGATCCCGCTCGCGAAGCGGGCCATCGTCAGAAGCCTTGAACAGGCTGTCGCCACGAATAGAGGCGGACGTCGATGAGCACGCATCACGTCGGCCAGCCGATCAGTCGCGTCGACGGCCGCCTCAAGGTCTCGGGTGAGGCGAAGTACGCCGCCGACTACAACGTGCCCAACCTGGCGCACGGCTGCGTGATCTCCAGCGAGATCGCGCGGGGCACAATCGCGTCGATCGACGCTGGAGCGGCGCTCGCTTTGCCCGGGGTCCTCCGCGTATTCACTCACGAGAACACCCGGGGACTTCCGTGGTTCGACGGCAGCTACCACGACGAGTCGGCGCCCGAGGGTTCGCCCTTCCGGCCGCTGTACGACGAGGAGATCGAGTTCAGCGGCCAGCCCATCGCGCTCGTCGTGGCCGAAACGTTCGAGCTGGCCCGATATGCGGCCTCGCTCGTCCGCATCCAGTATGCGCGCGCGACCCACCAGACGAACCTCCAGGCGGAGCGCCACGCCGCCTACGAGCCGAAGCACCGGACGCCGCCGCCTGACCCCCGCGGCGATGCAGCCCGCGCGTTCGAGGCGGCGCCCGTGCGGATCGAGGCCGATTTCCTGGTCCCGGTCGAGCATCACAACCCGATCGAGCTGTTCGGCGCCACCGTGGTGTGGCACGGCGACGGAACGCTGACCGTGTACGACAAGACGCAGGGCGTGCTGAACACCCAGCAGTATCTGGCGAACGTGTTTGGCTTCGGCACGCGCGACCTGCGCGTCATCTCGCCGTTCGTGGGCGGAGCGTTCGGCTCGGCGCTGCGCCCGCATTACCACGTGTTCCTGGCCGTGCTCGCTGCGCGCGAGCTCAAGCGCTCCGTCCGCGTGTCGATGACGCGCCAGCAGATGTTCAGCTTCGGCCATCGCCCCACGACCTGGCAGCGCGTGAAGCTAGGCGCCTCCCGCGACGGCACCATGCAAGCGCTCACCCATGACGCGGTCGCCGAGACTTCGCAGTTCGAGGATTTCAGCGAGGCAGTCGTCAACTGGTCGGGGCTGCTCTACCGCTGCGACAACGCGTCGTTCTCCCACAAGCTCGCGCGGCTCGACCTCTTCACGCCGATGGACATGCGGGCGCCCGGCGCCACCTGGGGCGTCTACGCGCTCGAGTGTGCGATGGACGAGCTGGCGGTCGAGCTTCGTATCGACCCGCTGGAGCTGCGCCTGAAGAACTACGCCGAGACCGACCAGAACGAGGAATTGCCGTTCTCGAGCAAGGAGCTGCGGGCCTGCTACCGGCAGGCCGCCGAGCGGTTCGGCTGGTCGCGGCGCAACCCCGAGCCGCGCTCGATGCGCGACGGCCACGCGCTGATCGGCTGGGGCATGGCGACCGGCGTCTGGGAGGCGATGCAAGTGCCGGCGACCGCGAGGGCCGTGCTGACTGCCGACGGCACGCTGACCGTCAGCAGCGCGACGGCTGACATCGGCACCGGTACCGGCACGATCATGACGCAGATCGCCGCCGAAGCGCTGGGCCTACCGATCTCCAACGTGAAGTTCGTGCTGGGAGACTCCACGTTGCCCACGGCGCCGATCGAAGGCGGCTCGTGGACGGCGGGTTCCGTGGGCTCGGCCGTGAAGGCCGCCTGCGACAAGGTCCGCGCCCGCCTCTTCGAGCTCGAAGGTCCTGGCGAGAAGCACGCGATGTCGCTCACGGAGATCATGCGCCGCTCCGGGCTCAGCTCGATCGAGGAGCTAGCGACCACCGAGCCGTCGAAGGCTCACGAGAAGTACTCGCTGTACACCCATTCGGCCGTGTTCGCCGAAGTGAGGGTCGATGAAGACCTCGGCTCGGTGACCGTCCCCCGGGTCGTCAGCGCGGTAGCCGGCGGCCGCGTGCTGAATCCCAAGACCGCCCGCAGCCAGATCATGGGATCGATCGTCTGGGGCATCGGCATGGCGCTCCAGGAAGAAAGCGTGCTCGACCATGTCGTCGGCCGCTTCATGACCCACAATCTCGCCGACTACCATTTCCCCGTGCACGCCGACGTGCACGACATCGACGTGATCTTCGTCGACGAGCGCGATGACATCGTCAATCCGCTCGGCGCCAAGGGTCTCGGCGAGATCGGCGTGGTCGGTGTCGGCGCCGCCATCGCGAACGCGGTCTACCACGCCACCGGCAAGCGCGTGCGCGACCTCCCGATCACACTCGACAAGCTCCTGTAGCCGGCCGCTCTTTCTCCGGTTCCGTTACGCCGACTTTAGCGAGGGCGCGCCGGGCCGCCGAGGCAAGAACGCTGTCAGGAGCCCTAGAAGTAGAAGGAATGGGCACACGCGATACACCGTGGTGATGCTGGTGAGGTCGGCCAGCTTTCCGAGGGCCGCGGCGCCGAGCCCGCCGAGACCGAACGAGAAGCCGTAGAACATCCCTGCCGCGAGACCCACTCGGCCCGGCAGGAGCTCTTGCGCATAGACGAGGATCGCGGAGAAGGCCGAGGCCATGATCATAGCGATGAGCACGGCC
>DASRIY010000101.1:0-7488 GCA_035649755.1 Candidatus Methylomirabilota bacterium | reverse complement strand
TGGCGGCGGCCACCTGTCCCGTGGTCTGGCTGGTGACGATGGGCACCGAGGTCGACACGTTGATGACGGCCTTCTTGTTCTCCGAGGTCATCACGTGCGGATTCGAGACGATGTTGACCTTGTTCTCGCTGGCCAGCGCGTTGAGCATGGCGATGAACTGATCGGTCGCGAACGTCCACGCCGTGAG
The DNA here is from genome assembly GCA_035649755.1 of Candidatus Methylomirabilota bacterium. Taxonomy (GTDB): domain Bacteria; phylum Methylomirabilota; class Methylomirabilia; order Rokubacteriales; family CSP1-6; genus AR31. The sequence goes on along the minus strand of DASRIY010000101.1, from coordinate 7,301 downwards.
TCCATGGCCCAGCGGGCCGATCAGGGCGGTCGGGCCGGCGACCGGACGCGGGAGCGTGATCAAGCCACCGTCGGGGCCCGTGGAGGTCGGCAGGCCGGGGGGGCCGGTGTTGACGTTGGCGATGTTGAAGCGCCCCTGGCGGACCGCCCAGTCGATGCCGAGCCGGAGCTCGTCGGTCAGCGTGACCTCGGCCACCAGCACCTCGATCAGAACCTGGCGCGGCATGCGATCGAGTTGCTTGATGGTGTTCTCGATCTCGAGCCAGCTCCGCGGGAAGGTCGTGACGATCACCGCGTTGGTGATCTCGTCGGCGATGAAGCGCACCTGGCCCTCGGCCAGGATCTCGGAGGCGCCGGCGCCGATGCCGCCGACCGGGGGCGGCGGGGGCGGCGGCGTCGGGGTACGGCCGGGCGTCGTGGGCGACGGGCCGCCGGGGCCACTGGTCGCGCTCGGTCCGCTCCCGGATGTGTCGCGCGAGCCGTAGATCGAGTTCAGGGTGGCCGCGAGGTCCTTCGACTTGGCGTTCTCGGCGTAATAGATGAACACGCGACGCCCGCCGTAGATGTTCACGTCGAGCTGCGAGACCAGGCGCCGGATCGTCTCGACCTCGTGCTTCTTGGCGTGCACGATGAGCGAATTCGAGCGGCGCTCCGGGATGATCAGGGGCGCTCGCTCCGCGGAGCCGCCGGAAGCTCCCGCGGGGCCGGGCGGCTGCACGCCCGGCGGCTGCGGCGGCCCCACCGGCGCGGGCGGCGTCCCGGGGGCGGTCGTGCGGACGCGGCCGCTGGCGAAGAGCTGGGTCAGGATCGTCGCCAGCTCGGCCGAGTCGGCGTACGTGACCGGGATGATCTGCAGCTCTTCCTGCGCCACCTGGACGTCGACCAGACGGATGATGTCGAGCAGCCGCGCGACGTTCGAGGCGGTGTCGGTGATGATCAGGACGTTCGTCTCGCGGTGCGCGATCAGCGTGCCCCGCGTCGAGATGAGCGGGCGCAGGAGCGCGCTCAGGTCGTTGACCGACGAGTACTTGATGGCGACGATCTGCGTGACGATCTCGTCGCTCGTGCGGTTGGGATCGGGGGTCGCGCCGACGATCGTCGGGACGGCGCGCTCGCGCGCGCCCTCGATGCGGATGATCTTGTAGAGGTTCCCCGCCTTGACCGCCGTGAAGCCGTGCACCTCGAGAATGGCCAGCAGGACGCCGAACACCTCTTCCTGCGCGATGCGGCCCGACGTCTGCACGGTGACCTTGCCGCGCACGTCGGGCGCCAGGACGTAGTTGAAGCCGATGATCTCGCTCGCCGCCTGGATGACGGTCTCGACGTCGGCGTTGTCGAAGTTGAGGACCACGAAGCGGCCTCGCTGCTCGCGCGGGACGGGCGGCGCCGTGGGCGGCTGCGGGATGGGCGGCGGTGGCTTGGGCTCGACGGCCGGCTGCGCCGGCGTCACCGTACGCGGACCCACCGACGTGGGCGGCAGCGTCGGCAGGGGCTCGGGACCGGGCGGCGGCGTCGGTATCGCGACCGGCGGAGTCGTTTGTGCTGCCGGCGGCCTGGGCCGGGGCGCGGCGCACCCGGAGGCCAGGGCGAGCAGGACGAGAATTGCGACGAAGCGCCTCACGCTAGTTCTGAGGCACCGGTTGCGGGTTGTTGGGGTCGATCGGCGGGGCCGGGAACCGTCGGCCGAGGCTCGGCGAGGGCCGCGGGAACGGCGCGGGGCTCGGAAAGCCCGGCGCGGTCTGCCCGGGTTGTATCACCTGCGCACCCGGCTGACCCGGAGGGAGCACGCGGGGGACCCCGACCCCCGGGGTCGGCTGCGGGATCGGCGTGGGCGGCTGAACGGCGCCGGGCACCGGGGGCAGACCCTGGACGCCGGGGATCGGCTGGCCCTGGACGGGCGGCTGGCCGCCCGCGGCCGGGGCCGGCGGCCTCGGCTTCGATGGGTCGCGCAGGCGCACGTCCACCACGCCGTCCGGCCGCGCGATCACGACCGCGTCGGCCGAGATCGTCTGCACCGTGCCCCCGGCGATCGGATCGCCGATTCGGTAGCCTGCGATGCGCTTGGTCAGTGGATCCTCGAGATACGCGATCGGCGCACCCTCTCGTAATACGACACCATGAAGGTTCGGTTTGACGATATTAATGATCGGTCCGCCCACCGGCCCCGTTCCGGGCGTCTCGCTCCGCGTGGGGCTGAAGAGGTTGCGATTGGCGATCATACTGTATGCCTGCGCCGGCAGGTGTTGCGGTTCGGCTGCGGGCGGCGCCCCGGACCCGGCGGCCGGCGGTCGCGAGCGGCCGGCTACGGTCGGCGGCGCCGAGACGAGCTGCTTCACGATGATCCCCACGCAGAGGAGCGAGATCCCGGCGAGGACCACGTTGACCGCGAGCAGGCGGCTCGGCATCAGCTCTTGGCCTTGCCCGGCGTGGCCGGGAGGAGGAATCCCGAGACCGTCAGCGTGACAAGCAGATCCTTGGGCTGCGTCATGTTGACGACGCGAATCTTGAGCTCCTGGACCGGCAGGAGCTTCGGCGCGCTCTCGAGCCGCGCGAGCAGGTCGACGAGCTGGCGGATCTCACAGGACACGGCGATCTCGACGGGAATCTCGAGCAATTCGCCGCGATCGGCGGGCGGCAGGATGCGCTCGCTGCGCACCTCGGTCCGCGCCTGCGCGGCCATGTCCTTCACGATCTTCTGCAGCTCCGAGGCCGCGACCGCGGGCGTGCCAGCGGTGAGGAAGCCTTCCGACAGCTTGTCGAAGCGCTTCATCGTGGTGTCGAGCTCGGCGTTGATCGCCGCCTGCCGCCCGATCAGGTCGCGCCGCTGCTGCAGGACCTGCGCGCGCGCCGGGACCAGGTCGGCCGACGACCGGTTGTGCTCGAGGATCGGCTCGACCCCATAGAGCCACCCGCCCAGCACCACGGCGGCGATCACCGCCAGCCCGACCACCAAGCGCTCCCGGCGGGAGAGATTGGCGATCATCAGCGCTGATTTCTCTGGCGACGCCCCGTCGGCACCGGCGGGAGCGCCTCCGCGCTGTCATCGCCCCTCACCGCGGGCGGCACGACAGCGGCCGGCCCGGCGGTCGGAGGCGCCATCACCGGCGGCGGACCGGGAGCCTTCGCGGCCGGCGCCGGCGGGGCCTGTGCGGCGGCGCTCGGCGCCTCCCAGGACGCGCGGATCCGGAACTGCTCCTTGTCGCGGCCCCGCGTGACGGGGGACGCGAACTCCACGCGCTCGAGCCGGGGGGAGTTTTCCAGCAGCGGGATGAGCGTGCTCGCCGCGCCGGCCTGTCCGGTCAGCTCGACGCCCTTGGAATCGAAGGCGAGATAGGTGATCCACGCGTCGCCCGGAATGATCTCGGTCAGCTCCCGCAGCATGGGCAAGGGCTGAAGCGCCCCCGTGCCGGCCTTCTCGAGGGTCGCGATCAGTTGGCGCTTGCGCTCGAGCTCGCGTGCGGCCCGCTCCACGGTCTTCACCTCGGGATCGATGCGGGCGATCTCGGCGTTGAGCCGCGCGAGGCGCCGCCCTTCGCGGAAGCCGGGCAGGAGCAGCGCGACGAGCGCCAGGACAACGGTCACCGCGAGCGCGGCGCCGGTGAGCTTCTCCTGGCGCGTGAAGCGGCGCGGCTTGATGGCAGCCGGGATGAGGTCGAGCGGCCGGATGCCTCGACGCCAGGCCGTCGCCACCGCCAGCTCGGCCGCGCCGCGCGGATCGCCGAGGTCGGCCAGATTCCGCTGCGCCGCCTCGGTCCACGGCGGGTCGGAGACCGGCACGCCGAGATCGAGCATCGCGGCAGCGGCGGCGCCGTCGCCCGACACCCACACCGCGTCGCACTCGCGCCAGAGGGCTCCGATGAGGCTTCGCCGCGTCTCGTTCACGAGCGTCTCGTCGTCGGCGGCCGGGAAGGAGCGGCTCCACACCAGGTCCGGGCCCTGAAGCAACAGGAGATCGATCACGTCGCCGGTGCGGTGCAGCCAGGCCACGCGCTGCTGGCGCTCGGTGGTGACGAGCGACACCAGGTCGTGCGCGGCCACCGTGATCGACACCGGCTGGAGCTTGGCTTCCTCGCAGACGCGCAGCGCGACCTCGATGACGCGGCGGTCGGCGGCCGCGATCAGCACGCGCCGGCCTTCGCTCGGCGTGCCGTCGGGCTCGGGCTCGGAGGGCAGCGGGACGAAGTCGAACGCGGCGTCGTCGGCCGGAATCGGCAGGTGGCGCTCGAGCTCGAACTTCACCATCTCGTGCGTCTCGCCCGCGATCGACGGCAGCCCGATCGGCTTCACCGTCACCGCGGAGCGCACGAGGCCGATCGCGACTTTGCGCGCGACAAGATTGCGCGCGTCGAGCTCGGCGCGCAGCGCCGCGCCCGGATTCTCCGCGTCGATCGTGAAGACTTCGTGGCGATCGCGCTGGATCGCCGCCACGCAGAGCCGGTCACCCAGCATGACGATCGCGAGCCGGAGCGGAGAAAATTGCAGAAGCTGCGAAAATTGCATCATCGTAGGGTAACATCCGGCGCGACCGGCCCGGAAATAGTCACCTGAGTCGCCAGGATTCGAGCACGATCACGGACGGCGGATCGGCGTCGGTGCGTCGCTGCACGATCGCGATCAGCCGCGCGACGACGCGATCGTCCATGATGCCCTCCGCCTCGATGCGGAACGTCCGCGTCGCAGCGCTCAGGTTGCGGCCGCCGAACTGCGAGGGCACCTGCTGGAACGGGCCATTGTTCTGCCGGCCTTGCACGATCTGGGTGATCTCCGGGGTCGACAGCCCGAGTGCCTCGAGGACGTGGGGCCCGGCGGTGTTCATGTTCACCGGGCCGGCGCCGCGCACGGTGACCAGGTCGGCCAGCCCCGGCCGCTCCTTGGTCCCGTTGTAGATCGCCGGCGTGATCCCTTTGATCTGGAGCAGCTCGGTGACCGACTCGAGGTTCGCGTTGTGCGCGCGATAGGGCACCGGGAGCTTCAGATAGTAGTCGTCGCTCTCGGCGCCGTTGAGGCGATGCTCCTCGTTGGCGTCGCGCCAGTCCTGGATCGAATCGCCGATCGTGTCTCGGACGGTCTTCTCGAGATCCAGGCTCCGCAGGAGCCGCTCGATCCGATCCGGCGTCGAGGCGTTGATGTTGATGCGAGCTTCCTCGTCGCTGATGCGGTACGAGTACTGGCCACCGCCCAGCTCGGACTTCTCGCGCTTGAGCCGCGGCAGCGCGCGCCGGTCGGCGGTGTAGAACGTGAGCAATCCGTCGTCGGCCTCCACCACCAGGGGCGCGTCGGCCACGATCTCGCGGACCGCCTGCTCGAGGCCCGCCTCGGCCAGGTGGTTGCCGATGAGCCCGTTCTTGTACGCGCGCACCGCCGCGGCCTCGAGCCGCATCGAGTACGCGAACTCGGCGCTGACGACGGCGACCAGCGCCAGGACCAGCAGGATGAGCAGCAGGGCGAACCCGCGCTCGCCGAGAGGCGCCCGCCGGCTGGCGTGGCCCCGCGCGGCGCGGCTCATTGCTCGGATCCCACCCGGATCGACACGGTGATGGGCGGCAGCGTCTCGGCGCGCCCGCCGATGGTGCCGCCGACGCTGATCCGGATGGCTCGCGGCAGCTTCTTGGCGGCCTCGGTGTCCCACGTGTTCTGCCACGTCCCGCCCTCGTCGAGATAGCTGAACGCGAGCTCGGTCAGGGTGGGGTCGTTGAACACGACTGTCGCGTCGGTGAACGGAGCCCGGTTCGGGAGCACGCGCTGGCGGATGACGAGCCCGCGCCGCTCGTCGGTGTTGCCGATCTCGAAGACGACGGCGGTGAACGCGACCGGAATCGAGGCGGGGTAGGGCGCGACCTGCGTCACGAACTCGAGCCGCGATTCGTCGCCGGTGAAGAGGAGCTCCGAGGTCGGGCCCGCGCCGCGCGAGGCGTTGTACGGGTACGTGCCGCTCACCGAGCGCGCCAGCGAGATCACCACGCCGCGCAGATGCTGGTGGGCCTCGGCGCGATCCTCGCCCTGCCGCCACGCGGCCAGCGCGATGCGGACGCCGCTGAAGGCGATGACGACGAGGGCGCCGATGATGGCCAGCGCCAGCAGGAGTTCGAGCAGGGTGAAGCCGCGCTGCCCGCGCCTCATCGGGTCGTTCTCGTGGGCGGCAGTCCCCCCGGTGTCGTCCTCGTGCGCGGTAGTCCGCCCTCCGGCTGCTCGGCCAGGGTGCGGAGCGTCACGACCTGGACCGCGCGCGTGTCGCCCCAGCGCACCTTGACGTCGATCTGGTAGACGTGCCATTTCCGGGCCGCCGGCGTCCGTTCGAGATCGGGCGTCGCGATGACGGTCACCGAGCGCTCCCAGTCGAACCCGCCGTCCTGACCCCTGTCGTGCGCCTCGACCGGGTTGAGGACCTCGCGCGCCTTCTGATCGGCGAGCAGCGCCGCGCGCTGATGATCGCCGGCCACCTTCAAGAGACGCAGGCCCTGCGCGAACCCCTGGATGACCGCGACGACCGCCACGCTCAGGATCGCGAACGCGACGAGCACCTCGAGGAGTGTGAACCCCGCGCTCCACCCCGCGCGGGTCCGGCCGGCCCCACGCCTCATTCGCGGCGGTTCTTCACGCGGCCGGTGACCGCGTCGACGGTGACGCGATAGGAGACGCCGCCCGCGCTCAGCCGGAAGTCAGCCCCGCTCGAGCTGCCCTGTGGCTCGAAGCGCACGTTCAGCACCGAGGCGTCCGCCTCGATCTTCAGGCGGGCCGAGAACGTTCGGGTCCAGCGGACCTCGTCGTCCCCGGTCGTGACCGTCTGCAGACGGCTTGACGGATTGACCGCGACCGTGAACGGCTGCTGCGTCGTGATGGCCTGCTCCCGCGCGTGGCGGAACGTCGCCGAGAACCCGGCGACCTCCGCCCGGGTGCGCACCGCTTCGGTACTCCGTCCGATCGCCGGCGCCACGAGCGCGACCGCCATCGCGGCGACCAGCAGGGTGACAATCAGCTCGAGGAGGGTGAACCCCCGCGCATCTACTTTTGACTGCTGTCCCATGAGGTGATGTCCGACGCTTCCCCTTCGCCGCCGGGCGCGCCGTCGCTGCCCTCGGACCAGAGGTCGTACTCCCCGTTTTGCCCCGGGCAGCAGCGATACTTGTAGGCGTTGCCCCACGGATCCTTGGGAACCGCCTTCTTCAGATAGGGGCCGTTCCAGTTGGGAACGTTCGGATTGCGCTGGAGCGCGTCGAGACCCTGGCCGGCGTTTGGGTAGCCGCCCACGTCGAGCCGGTACTGGTCGAGCGCCGCGCCCAGGAGCTCGATCTGCGCCCGCGC
>DASRIY010000100.1:0-20806 GCA_035649755.1 Candidatus Methylomirabilota bacterium | reverse complement strand
CCTCCTGGCCGGGCTTTACGTGATCTCCGGGGGGATCCTCCTGCGCGGCGATCTCGAGGCGACGCCCGCGACCAACGTCACGTTCCTCGCGCTCGGGTCGGTCCTCGCGTCGTTCATCGGCACGACCGGCGCCTCGATGCTCCTGATTCGCCCGCTGTTGCAGACCAATCGGGAACGGACTCACGTCCGGCACACCGTGATCTTCTTCGTCTTCCTGGTTTCCAACATCGGCGGCATGCTGACGCCGCTGGGCGATCCGCCGCTGTTCCTCGGCTACCTGCAGGGTGTGCCGTTCACCTGGACCTTTCGCCTACTCCCGCACTGGGGTTTCCAGGTTTTGCTGCTGCTCGCGCTCTACTTCCTCTGGGATCGGCGCCAGTACGCGCGCGAACCCGTGGGCGCGCGCCGCCGCGACCGGACGCAGGTGGAGCCCCTGCGTCTCTCCGGCGCGTTCAACTTCGTGGCGCTCGCGCTGGTCGTGCTCGCCGTCGCGTTCTTGACGGCGCCCTGGCGTGAGGCCAGCATCGTCTTGCTGGCCGCCCTGTCCTTCTGGCGCACGCCGAGCGCGATCCGTCAGGCCAACGGCTTCACGGCCCATCCCATCCTGGAGGTTGCCGTACTCTTCCTCGGGATCTTCCTGACGATGATTCCCGCGCTGGAGCTTCTGAGGCTGCGCGGCGGTGAGCTCGGCGTGCGCGAGCCCTGGCACTTCTTCTGGGCCAGCGGGCTCCTCTCGTCGTTTCTCGACAACGCGCCGACCTATCTCGTGTTCCTGGCGCTCGGGCAGAGCCTCGGCCTGTCGCCGGAGATCGTGGGCGTGCCGCACGCGATCCTGGCGGCGATCAGCGTAGGTGCGGTATCGATGGGCGCCAACAGCTACATCGGCAACGCGCCCAACTTCATGGTGAAGTCGATCGCCGAGGAGCAGGGGGTGAAGATGCCGAGCTTCTTCGGCTATATGCTCTACAGCGGCGGAATCCTCCTGCCGCTGTTCGTGATCGTCACCGTCGTGTTCTTCTAGGCGAGCAGGGAGAGCACGCGCTCGGCGGCCTGCTCGACGGCGGCGTCTACCACCGGGAGCTCCTCGCGCTCGAACCCGGTGAGCACGTGGTCCGGCACATTCGCCTTCTGGTCGGGGCGACCGATGCCCACCTTGATGCGCTTGATCTCCTCGGTGCCGAGCGCGGCCAGCACCGAGCGGACCCCATTGTGGCCGCCGTGACTGCCCTTCATGCGCAATCGCACGGTGCCGAGCGGCAGGTCGATGTCGTCGTAGACGAGGATCATGTCGGCGGGACCGGCGTCGACCCGGCGGAGCAGCTTGGCGACGACGGGGCCGCTCTCGTTCATGAAGGAGATGGGCTTGATCAGGCGGACCGCCTCGCCGCGCCACTGACCGCGGGCAACCACGCCGGGGCCGTCGCGCCGCCAGGACGCATGGAGCGTCCTGGCGAGCGCGTCGAGGACTCGCTGGCCCACGTTGTGTCGGGTGTCCCGATACTCCGGACCGGGGTTGCCCAGCCCGACCACGACGCGGGCCAAGGGGCCCTCGACCTGCTACTTGTCCTTCTCGGCGCGCGCCGGCCGCGCCGCCGGCTTCTTGTCGTCGCCGGCCGCCGCCGCTTCTTCTCCCTCTTTCGGCTTGCGTTCGGTGAGAACCTCGGGCTCGGTGACCGCCGCCGCTGTCGGCGCCACCGCCGCCACTTCCTCGGCCATCGGCGGCGCGACCGTGGCGACCGCCTGCCCCGGGTCGTTCAGGATCCGCACGCCCTCGGGCGCCCGGAGGTCCGAGACCTTCAGGACGTCGCCGATCATGAGCGCGCTCACGTCGGCGTCGATGCGCTCTGGGATGGCCGTCGGCAGGCAGGAGATCGCGAGCTCGTAGAGCACGAGGTTGAGGATGCCCTTCTGCTCCTTGACGCCGGCCGCCTCGCCCACCGGCCGCACGGTGACGTGCACCGTGATGGCGCGGTCCGCGGAGACCTCCTGCAGGTCGACGTGGAGCAGCTGCTCGGTGACCGGATCGAACTGGAGCTCGCGGATGATCGCGAGCCGGGCGCCGTTGCCCGCTTCACCGTCGAACTTCAGCGTGAGCAGCTGGGTCGTACCCTCGCGGCCGTGGATCATCCTCAAGACCGCTTTCGGATCGACCGTGACCGTCTCGGCCTTCTGACCGTCGTAGACGACCGCCGGCACCACGCCCGCGCGGCGCAGGCGCTTGGCGACCTCCTTGCCGGTTTCCGTCCGCCGCTTGATCGTCAACTCTTGCATCGCCATGGTGACTCCTTCGCGTCGAATTACAGGAACAACGTCGAGACGGACTCCTCGTCGTGGATGCGGCGGATCGCCTCGCCCAGGAGCGGGGCGACCGTGAGCACCGTGATCCGCGACGACAGGCGCTTGGCCTCGGTCACCGGGATCGTGTTCGTGACGACGACCTCTTCGATCGGCGAGCCCTTGATGCGATCGATCGCCGGTCCGGACAGGACCGGATGGACCCCGCACGCCAGGATGCGGCGCGCGCCCCCGTGATCAATCGCGGTCACCGCCTGCAAGAGCGTGCCGGCGGTATCGATGATGTCGTCGATGACGATGGCGTCGCGGCCCTTGACGTCGCCGATCAAGTGCATGGCGACCGCGGAGTTCACCCCGTCACGCCGCTTGTCGATGATGGCCAGGCCGGCGTCGAACCGCTTGGCGATCGCGCGCGCCCGCTCCACACCGCCCGCGTCCGGCGCGACGATGACCGGGTCCTGCAGGTCCTTCTTCTTCAGGTAGTCGATCATCACCACCGGGCCGGCGAAGAGGTGGTCGACCGGCACGCTGAAGAAGCCCTGGATCTGCCCGGCGTGCAGGTCGAGCGCCAGCACCCGGTCGATTCCCGCCGCCTCCAGGAGGTCGGCCACGAGCCGCGCCGAGATCGGCACGCGCGACTGCACCTTGCGGTCTTGCCGCGCGTAGCCGTAGTAGGGGAGCACTGCGGTGATCCGGCGAGCCGACGCGCGCTTCATGGCGTCGACCATGATGAGCAACTCCATGAGCGTGTCGTTCACCGGAGGGCACGTGGGCTGGATGACGAACACGTCGGCGCCGCGAACGTTCTCGTTGACCTGGACGTACACCTCGCCGTCCGAGAAGCGCGTCACCTCCGCATCGGCCAGCGGCACGTGCAGGTATTGCGCGATCTCCTCGGCGAGGGGACGGTTCGCGTTGCCCGTCAACAGCTTCAGCTCGTAGGCCATCGTTGCCTCGCTCTAAAGTGTGGTTGGGGCGGGAGGATTCGAACCTCCGAATACGGGATCCAAAGTCCCGCGCCTTGCCGCTTGGCCACGCCCCAGCGTGTGCCCCATCCGACGACTCAACTCTACCGTATCCGTATCGCCGGTCCGCGCAGGGCCCGGACGGCCCAGCACGCCCAGCGCGCCCGGCCGACGCGGTCGCGGATCTGCCGCGCGTGGTCGTACGAGCGCGCCACCCCGAACACCGTGAGCCCGCTGCCCGACATCGCCGCGCCCAGGGCGCCCGCCGCCAGGAGCGCCGACTCCATTTGCTCCACCTCGCGGTACCGCGGCGCGGCCACGCGCTCCAGCGCGTTGCCGAGCGTCGCCGCGACGCGGCTCGCCTGGCGGCTCCGCAGAGCGGCCGCCATGCCCCGGCCCCGACCCCCGTCGGAATACATTTCCGGCTTCACGCCGCCGTAGATCTCGGCGGTGCTCGCCGCGACGTGCGGGTTCACGAGCACCAGCGCCAGGGCGCAGGTGGCCAGGGGCTCGAGCCGCTCGCCCCTTCCGGTCCCCAGCGCCGCGCCGCCGTGGAGGAAGAACGGCACGTCCATCCCGAGCGTCACCGCAACCTCGGCCAGGCGCGCCGAAGACAAGCGCAGCCCCCACAGGCGGTTCAGCCCGACGAGAACCGCCGCGGCATCCGTCGAGCCACCGCCGAGCCCCGCGGCCACCGGGATCCGCTTCTCCAGCGTGATCCGCGCGCCGCGGCTCACCCCGGCCCCGTCGCGCAACGCCGCCGCGGCCCTCAGGGCCAGATTGGTCCCGTCCGTCGGGACATCGGAAGCGGTGGTCCGAAGCTCCAGAACGTCCGCGTCTTCGACCACCAACCGATCGGAGAGATCCACGGTCTGCATGACCGTGACGATCTCGTGGTAGCCGTCGGTCCGCCGGCCGAGCACCTCCAACGTCAGGTTGATCTTGGCCGCAGCGTTGAGCACGAGACGACGGGCCGTCCCCGACCGCTTCGACAAGACATCGCACGATAGCATGGGGCTGCCGGTCGTTCAACGGATGCCCTGTATTTTCGCCCCCTTCGGAATCGCGATCGTGAAGCGTTCGGCCTCGATCCCGCTGCCTTCGACGAGGTTGTCGTAGTTGACGGAGCCGGTCACGTACGATTGCGCCGCCTCGACGTCGAACCCCCTGAGCGCGCCCCCTGCGTCACGCCGGTACTTCACCAGCGCGTTGAACGGGCTACCGTAGATCTGGACCTGGCGGACCGTGCCGGTCTCGAGGTCGAGCCACACGCGCCGGCGCCCGCCGGGACTGACGAGATCGATCGACGGACCAGCCTCGTCGGGCGACTGCAGCTCGGCGGATGTGAGATCGGACGGGGGCGCGACGCGCCCGGCGAGCGCCGCGACGAGGTCCTCGGGGGTCAGCGGCAGGCGCAGGGCCTTCTCGATCGTCTCGGCGTTGGCCGGGCCGACCTGTGCTTCGTTCTTCACCGCGTCGTAGACCGTGAGCTGCCCCTCGTGAACGGTGACGACGCGCAGCGGCGGGCCGAACGGTGAGAGCACCTCGAAGCGGATCGACGCGGGGGCCTTCGCGAGGAGCACGCCCTGCACGCGCAGACGATCGCTGCCTCGCTTCACGGCGATGTCGGCGAGGGCGCGAAGGTCGGTGAACTCGCTCGCGCGGCTTGTCAGGAGTGCGACGGTGCGACGCGCGTCCTCGCTGATCGGCGGCCGGGACAGGGTCGCGCACGCGGCGAGCAGCGCGAGCGGCGCGACGAGGAGAAGTCTACTGAGAGGCCTTCGGCCCACCCTTGACCCGGCGCTGGCGGTCCTTGAGGTCGTCGACCTTCTTCTTGACCCCGTCGGCCGTCGGGTCGAGCTGGAGGGCCTTCTCCCACGCGGCGATGGCGGCATCGTCCTGACCGTTCTTGACGAGGGCGTCGCCGAGATGCTCGTAGATGACGGGATCCGGCTCCTTGGTCTTCGCCACGGCGCGCTTGAGCTCCTTCAGCGCCTCCGGGTACTTGCCCTGCTGGTAATAGGCCCAGCCGAGGCTGTCGATGAAGTAGCCGTTCTCGGGCTCGAGGTCGAGGGCGGTGCTGATGAGCTTGATCGCCTCGTCGAGATTCTGGCCGCGCTCGGCGTACATGTAGCCGACGTAGTTGTAGGCCTCGGCGTGCTTGGGATCGAGCGAGATCACACGCCGGAACGAGCCCACCGCGTCGTCGAACTTGGACTGCTTCTCGTAGACGACGCCGAGCTGGAAGTGCAGGTCCTTTTGCTTGTCGTCGAGCCCCAGGCCTTCCTTCAGGACCTCGGCCGCGCGATCGTACTGTTTGGCGCGGTAGTACGCAGTGCCGAGGTAGAGGAACAGCTCGGGCCGCTTGGGCTCCAGGTTGACGGCCTCGCGGAGCGTCGAGATCGCCTCGTCGTAGCGCTTGGTCCGCCCGTACAGGAAGCCGAGCTGCACGCGCGCGTCGATCGACCGGGGGTCGGCGCGCAGGATGCGCTCGAGCTCGGATTTCGCCTCGGCGTCGCGGCCGGCGTCCATGTAGGTCGTCGCCAGGAAATAGCGCGCGCGCAGGTTCGACGGCTCGAGTGCGACGACGCGCCGGAACGAGTCGATCGCGCGGTCCCAGTTCTTCTGCTCGTAGTAGACGGCGCCGAGCTTCATCCAGACGCGCGGGTTCTGCGGCGCAACCTCGGTGAGCCCCTCGAGCTCGGTCTGGGCCTCGGGAAGCCGGCCGAGCCGGATCAAAAGGTCCGAGAGCTTCTCGGCGAACGCCGGGTTATCAGGATTGGCCTTCACGGCGCGCCGGTACACCTCGATCGCCTCTTCACTCTTGTGCAGCGCCTCGGCGTAGACGGCGCCGAGCGCGCTCCAGGCGCCGTCGTGGTCGGGGTCGAGGTCGACGGCTGCGGTCAGGCGCTTGATCGCCTCGTCCCACGACTCGGTCTCGATCGCGAGGCGTCCGAGCAGGAACTGCGCCTGGGCCAGCCGGGGTTGGCGCTCGGCGAGGCGCAACAGCGTGCTCCGCGCGCGGTCGTACGCCTTCTGCTCGACCTGGAGCCGCGCCAGCATCAGATAAGGCTCCTCCGAGTCCGGGTTGAGCGCGATGGCGCGCTCCAGCTCCGCTTCGGCCTCGGGGAACTTCCGCTGGGTGCGCAGAAGCTCGGCGAGCGTCATGCGCGCGTTGACCTGGTCCGGCGCCAGCTCGACGGCGCGACGGGCCGCGCTCACCGCCTCGTCCACGTTGTCGGTGCGCACGAGGAGCTGCGCGTACTGCGTCCACAGCGCCGCCGAGTTCGGGTCGCGCTTGAGCGCAACGCGCATGAGCGGGACCGCGTCCTTGAAGCGCCCGGCCTGGATGTGCATCTGCGCGACGGAATACGCGTAGTACGCGTCGGCCTGCGGATCGGCCGCCGCCGAGCGACGCGGGATCTGATCGTCCCCGGTGAAGTTGGGTCCGCCGGCCACGGCACAGCCGGCCAGGACCGTCCCCACGAGGAACACCGAAAGCCCGGGCCAGGCCTTCGTCAAGAGCCGGCGCGCGGCGGCCGCAAGGCCCGGGTCGGGGATGGCGCTTGCCGCCTGGTCGATCTCGCGCCGGGCTGCCGTATCGAGCCGAGACGGCCGCTCGACGTCGGCGCGGCTCGCCGGCGCCGCCTCGATTCGTCCGGCCACGAAGCGCAGCGAGCGGACGGCGTCGAAGCGTGCGTTCAGGCGGCGCGTCAGCTCCTCACCGCGCAGGCTCAATTCGTGAAGCCAGGGTGAGTTGTCCACCGCGACTGTGAGGCAGCCCTCGGCGAAGCTCTTGGGCTGGGCGCGCCGCGCTGCGTCGGCGCCGACCACCTCGGACCACGCGCGGCGAATGCGGTGCTCGAGGAGGCGGTCCCGCAGGTCGGGCACCGCGCTGAGGATCAAATCGGCGACGACGCGCGGCGGCCGGCTGTCCATGCCTCCGTATCATACATCCTTCCATCCACTCCGGCGGCAGCGCCCGCGAGCGTGAATGAGATCCCTGATATAGTGGCGTCAATCATGGCGAAACCGAGGCGTGGAGAGGTTCTCGATCTCACCGTCGACGACCTCGCCTTCGGCGGCGAGGGCGTCGGCCGGGTCGAGGGCTACGTCGTCTTCGTTCGGGGGGCCCTGCCGGGCGATCGCCTGCGTGTCCGGATCGTCGAGGCACGCTCGCGTTTCGGGCGTGGCGTGATCGAATCGATCGAGGCGCCGTCGCCCGATCGAGTCAACGCGCCCTGCGCCTACTTCGGCCGGTGCGGCGGCTGCCGCCTGCAGCACCTCGCCTATCCCGCGCAGCTGGCCTTCAAGGAAAAGCAGGTCCGCGACTGCCTCGAGCGTATCGGCGGGCTCGGTGACTTCGAGCTCCGGCCGATCCTGGCGGCGCCCGATCCTTACGGATATCGCAACAAGATGGAGTTCACGGTCGTCCGGCCGGCCGCGGGCGAGGGGCCGGCCATCGGCCTTCACCAGGCGGACCGCTACGACGTGGTCCTGGACATCGAGCGCTGCCTCCTGCAGTCGGACACGATGAACGTCCTGCTGGACGAGCTGCGGACGCAGGCGAGGGCTCGGCAGCTTTCCGTCTACGACCAGGACTCGGGTGAGGGGCTCCTGCGGTTCGCGACCGTGCGCGAGGGCCGGCGCACCGGCGAGGCGATGGTCAACATCGTCGCCGCCGCGCCCGACGTCGTGTCGCTCGGGCCGGTGGCGGAGGGCCTACACGCCCGGGTTCCGTCGGTGGCCAGCGTCGTCCTCAACGTGAATGACAAGAAGGCGTCGGTCGCGGTGGGCTCGGAGGAGCACCTCCTGCTCGGGCGCGACCACATCCGCGAATCGCTGGGCGGGCTCACGTTCCAGGTGTCGGCGAACTCGTTCTTTCAGACCAATACGGTGCAGGCCGAACGGCTCTTCGCGGTGGTCGAGGCGGCCTGCCAGCTCACGGGCCGCGAGACCGTCATCGATCTCTACTCGGGCACCGGCGCCATCAGCCTCTTGCTGGCGCGCCGGAGCCGTCATGTGTACGGCGTCGAGGTCGCGCCGGCGGCGGTGGCCGACGCCGTACGCAACGCCCGCGAGAACGGGATCGAGAACTGCTCGTTTCTCCCGGGCGAGGTGCGTCACGTCCTGCCCTCGCTGATGCGCGACGGTGTCCGCGCCGAGGTCGTCGTCGCGGATCCGCCGCGGGCCGGATTCCACCCCAAGGCGCTGCAGGCGCTCGCCACGCTCGGCCCCGAGCGCCTCGTGTACGTCTCCTGCAATCCCTCCACGCTGGCGCGCGATGTCGGGGACCTGGTCCGTCAGGGCTATCGGCTCGAGTGGGTCGAGCCCGTCGACATGTTCCCGCAAACGCCGCACATCGAGGCGGTGGCGCGTCTGCATCGCGCGCCGTGAGGATCTACCTGGCGCGCCGGCTGGCCCAGGCCCTCCTGGTCCTGCTGGGCGTCTCCTTCATCGTCTTCTTCATCCTCTATCTCACGGGCGATCCCGCCCTGATCCTGCTGCCGCCCGACGCCTCGGCGGAAGACGTGCAGAAATTCCGCGAGACGATGGGCTTCAACGATCCGTTCGTCGTCCAGTACGGCCGCTTCCTCGCCGGTGCCTTGCGGGGAGACTTCGGCCAGTCGGTTCGTCACGGTGAGCCGGCGTTCAATCTCGTCGTCGAGCGCATGCCGGCGACGTTCGAGCTGGCCGGCGCCGCGCTGCTGGTCGCGCTCGGCCTGGCGATCCCGGCCGGTATCGTCTCGGCGGTGCGGCGGAATACACTGGTCGACTACGTCTCGACGGTGGTCGCGCTGCTCGGGCAGTCGATGCCGACGTTCTGGCTCGGCATCATGCTGATCCTCGTCTTCTCCGTGCAGTTCAATCTGCTGCCGTCGTCGGGCCGCGGCTCGCTCGAGCATCTCGTGCTGCCGGCGATCACCCTCGGGCTCTTCACGACGGCGCGCATCACGCGGCTGACGCGCTCGGGCATGCTCGAGGTGCTGAGCCAGGATTACATCCGCACGGCGCGGGCCAAGGGCGTGAGCGATCCGCCCGTCGTCTGGAAGCACGCGCTGAAGAACGCGGCGATCCCAATCGTGACCATCGTGGGGATCGAGCTCGGCACCCTGCTGGGCGGCTCGGTCATCACCGAGACGATCTTCGCCTGGCCGGGCGTCGGCCGCCTGTCGGTCCAGGCGATCTACAACCGCGACTATCCGGTGGTGCAGGCGGCGGTGTTCCTGCTCTCGTCCACGTTCGTTCTCGTCAACCTCGTGGTCGACGTCGTCTACACCTACCTCGACCCGCGGATTCGGCTGCGATGAGAGGGGGAACAACCCGGGAGGGCAAGTCCGCAGAGACGGAGCCGGCCCGCACCTGGAGCAGGCCACCCTCGATCCAAGGCGGCCTCACGGCCCCCGCTACAACAATCCCCGCTACAACAAACCCGGCGCGGCGCGAGTGGATCCTGTTCCTGCGCCGCCTCGCCCGCCGGCGGACCGCGCTCTTCGGCCTGATCGTCGTGATGCTGGTCGTCGTCGCCGCGCTCGGCGCGCCGTTGATCGCCGCGTACGATCCAACCGAGCAGAACATCACGGACCGGCTCAAGCCGCCGGGATCGCTGGATACCGCCGGCCGGGCTCACGTGCTCGGTACCGATCATCTCGGACGGGACATCATGGCGCGCGTGCTCTACGGCGCGCGTCCCGCCCTGATGGTCGGCTTCGCCGCCGTCGCGATCTCGGGTGTGCTCGGCATGATGGTCGGATTGTTCTCCGGCTACTTCGGGGGACGCATCGACGACGTCTTCATGCGGCTCGCCGACATCCAGCTGGCGTTCCCGTTCATCCTGCTGGCCATCGCGGTCATCGGCGTGCTGGGACCGAGCCTGCCTGTGATCATCGTGGTCATCGGCGTCTCGAGCTGGGTCGTCTACGCGCGCGTGGTGCGCGGGGCGGTGCTGTCGCTGCGCGAGCGTGAGTTCGTTCAGGCGGCGCACGCTCTCGGAAGCCGCGACGGCCGCATTCTGCTGCGCCACATTTTGCCGAACGCCTTCACCCCGTGGCTCGTCGTCGCAACGCTCGACATGGCGCGGGTGATCGTGATCGAGTCGGCGCTCTCGTTCCTCGGGCTCGGCGTCCAGCCGCCGACGCCGACGTGGGGCGGGATGCTGGCCGACGGACGCGTTTACATCTCTACGGCGTGGTGGCTCGCGACTTTCCCGGGCCTGGCGATTCTCGTCACGGTGCTGGGGATCAACCTGTTCGGTGATGGGCTGCGCGATACGCTCGATCCTCGCTTGAAGCTGTAGCCGTTTCGGACGCGGGCGATAGCGCGGCGGGGAGGCGGGAGGGGTCGAGACGACCACGCGGCACGCGTGCGCTTCCCCACCCGCCTGGGCTCCATCCCGGCGCATTAACGTCCGCCGCGCGCTGTTTGGGAACGGGTCCCTTCGACCCCTCCCGCCTCCCCGCCGCGCTACCGCCCGCGTCCGGCCTTGGCGTCAACGGGGCCGGGATCGTTGGCGCGCAAGCATTGTGCGGACGATGAGCGCCACGCTGGCTGCGGGCGCGGTCAGCCAGAGGGGGCCGGAGGGGACGCCGAGGATCGTGTTCACGAGTAGGAAGCCGGCGCCGCCGATGAGGGCGATCCAGAGGAGCGCCGTCGTGGTGCGGTCGACTGCTTGGCGCCAGCCGACGTGCGCTACCGTCAGGGCGATCAGGGCTCCGGCAGTGTCGACGAGGACGTCGGCGAGGCTTGCCGTGCGGCTCGGGACGAAGGACTGGTGCAGCTCGTCCAGGATGGCCCAGGCGACGCTGATCGCGAGGGCCAGGAGGCCGGCGGTTCGCGGGTTCAGGTTGCGACCGTGGACGAAGGCGCGGAGCCAGAGGGCGGCGAGGATGGCGTACTCCGAGAGGTGTGCGGTCTTGCGTACGAGCCAGTGGAGGGCTTCGAGCAGGGCCGGCGTGGCCCATGGCGCCAGTTCCCTGAGGATCGGCAGTAGCCAATGCTCGGTATGCGACTCGCTCCCCGCATCGGTGGAGAACCCGACGATGATGGCCATCCAGAGGACCGGGGGAAGCCAGTACTTCAGGCCCATACCCCTATGGTACAAATACCGACCGTGACACGCGTCGACTGGAGCTATCACCGGAAGGGCTGAACCTCCTGCGCCAAAGCGCAGGGGTTCCTTGCGAAGAAGAAGATCGCGGTCGTCGAGACGGTCGACACCAAGAAATCGCCCATCGTGGGTGACGCCGCCCTGGCGGTCGCCCGCGACGTCGACGAGATCTACGTCGCCAAGGGCAAGAAGGTGGTCCAGGTCGACCTCAAGACCTCGCGGCCGGGACGGGCCGAGCTCCTGGCGCTCCTCCTGGGCCCCACCGGCGGTCTCCGGGCGCCGACGCTCAGAGTGGGCCGTACGCTCCTGGTCGGATTTAGCGAAGAGGCGTACGCGAAGATCCTCAGGTAGAAGGCGGCCGGCTCCACCGGCCGTGCTAGAGTGGCCGCGATGCTCGGCGGGATCCTCGACGATCTGCTGACCTCCCCGTCGACGGGGCCGTGCATTACGGCGACGCGCCACTTTCCGGCGCGGCCCCCCGTGCTAGTCCCGCTCCCTTCATCGCTCGACCCCCGCATTGCCGAAGCGCTGCGCGCGCGCGGAATGGGCGAGCTCTATTCGCATCAGGCGCGCGCATGGGAGCTGATCGAGAAGGGCCACCACGTCGTCGTCGTCACCCCGACCGCGTCGGGCAAGACGCTCTGCTACAACCTGCCGGCGCTGCAGGCCCTCGTGCACCAGCCGGATGCGCGCGTGCTCTACCTGTTTCCCACGAAAGCGCTCGCGCAGGACCAGCTCGCGGAGCTCGAGGCGCTCGCGCGCCAGCTCCCCGAGATGCGGATGTTCACCTACGACGGCGACACCCCGCAGGACGCGCGCCGCGCGGTGCGGGCCCGAGCGAACCTCGTGCTCACGAATCCGGACATGCTCCACTCCGGAATCCTGCCGCACCACACGAAATGGGCGACGCTGTTCCAGAACCTCCGGTACGTCGTCATCGACGAGCTGCACGCCTACCGAGGTGTGTTCGGCAGCCATCTCGCGAACGTCCTGCGGCGTCTGCGGCGCATCTGCCGCCACTACGGCTCGACGCCGCAGTTCATCATGGCCTCGGCGACCATCGCGAATCCGGGCGAGCTGGCCCGCCGGCTGACGGGCGAGCCGGTCGAGGAGATCACGGAGAGCGGCGCCCCGACGGGCGACAAGGTCTTCCTCTGCTACAACCCGCCAGTCGTCAACAAAGAGCTCGGCATCCGGGCGCCGTATCTTGGCGAATCGGCGAAGCTCGCCCTCCGGTTTCTGCAGGAGAAGATCGCGACGATCATCTTCGCCCAGAGCCGGCTCGCCACCGAGGTCCTGCTGACGGCGATCAAGAGTGGTGTCGCCGACAAGACAGGCGACAGCGGGATCGTGCGCGGCTATCGCGGCGGCTATCTGCCGACCCGGCGCCGGGCGGTCGAGAAGGGGCTGCGCGAGGGCGAGGTGCTGGGCGTGGTCTCCACCAATGCGCTCGAGCTCGGCGTCGACATCGGCCATCTCGACGTCGCGGTGCTCGCCGGCTACCCGGGCGGCATCGCGTCGCTCTGGCAGCAGGCCGGGCGCGCCGGGCGCCGCAGCGGCCGGTCGGCCGCGTTGTTCGTGGCGACCAGCGCGCCGCTCGACCAGTTCATGGTCACCCATCCCGAGTATCTGTTCGGCACGCCGCCCGAGCACGCCCGCGTGAATCCGAACAACCCGTTCATCTTGGTGAACCATCTCAAGTGCGCCGCGTTCGAGCTGCCGATCGGCGACGAGGAGCGCTTCGGCGAGCTCGACGTCCGGCGCTTCCTGGCGGCGCTCGACGATGAGGGCGTGCTGCACCACACCGGGAGCCGCTGGCACTGGGCGGCCGAGACCTACCCGGCCGATCACGTCTCGCTCCGCACGGTGACCACCGACAACTTCGTCGTCATCGACACCACCGCACGCGACGAGAAGCAGACGAAGCGGCGCCAGATCATCGCCGAGGTGGATTGGGGCAGCGCGTTCGCGACCATCTATCCCAAGGCGATCTACCTGGTGGAGAGCGAGCCCTACGAGGTGCAGGAGCTCCACTTCCGCGAGGACGAGGAGAAGGTGGCCTACGTCAAGCGCGTCAACGTGGACTACTTCACCGACGCGATCAGCGCCAAGGGCGTCTGGATCCTGCAGCGTCTCGCCGACCAGTCGCGTTCCGCCTACGTCGCCGAGCAGGGCGAAGTGCTGGTGGCCGAGAAGGTCGTCGGCTTCAAGAAGATCAAGATGGGCACGCTCGAGAACGTCGGCTCGGGCGAGGTCGAGCTGCCCCAGCAGGAGATGCAGACGACCTCCGTCTGGCTCACGGTCCCGCCGGACACACTGGCGCGGGTGAGCCCGTCGCGCGAGGAGCTGATCGACGGGTTGCGCGCCGTGACGTACCTCTTGCACCACCTGGCGCCGATCTTCCTGCTCTGCGACATCCGTGACCTCGGCTCCTGGCTCGGCGACACGACGCCGGCGACCAGCGGCGCCGTCGCCACGCGCGAATCGGCCAAACGGCGCCTGATGGAGGCCGAGCAGTTCAATCCGACCATCTATCTCTACGATTCCCACGCCGGCGGCATCGGGCTTGCCGAGCACCTGTTCGACATCCTGCCGGACCTCCTGCGCCGCGGGCTCGAGACGCTCGACGCGTGCGCCTGCCAGGCCGGCTGTCCCTCGTGCGTGGGGCCCGTGAACGAGGTCGGCCGCCGGGCCAAGTCCACGGCGCGGGCGCTCCTCACCGCCCTGACCGACTGACGTCGCGTGGCCGCTCACTCGCTCGACGACCTCCGTCGCGTCATCCGGCGCATCGAGACCCGTCGTCCCAAGCGCCCGGCTCCCGCGCCCATCGAGGAGGTGCTGGGCGGTGAGCTCGTGGACACCGGCGCGGGACCGCTCCTGGTGGTCCGCCGCGAGTTTCCGCTCTCGCACCAGCACGGTCGTCAGCGGCTGGGTGCCGCGCTCGAGGCGCCGCTCGACCTCCTGAGCGCAATGACGCGCGCCGAGCAGCCCCTGGCCGACGCGCGACGGCTCCTGTTCCTCGATGCCGAGACGACCGGGCTGGCCGGCGGGACCGGCACCTACGCGTTCCTGGTCGGCGCCGCCTGGCTCGAAGAAGATCGCCTCGTGCTCACGCAGCACTTCATGCGCGACTTCGACGAGGAGCCGGCCTTGCTGGCGGCGCTCAAGCCCCTGCTTGAGCGGGCGAGCGGCCTGGTGACGTTCAACGGATCCACCTTCGACCTGCCGCTCCTGGAAACGCGCTTCATCATGGCGCGCGGTCGCTGGCCGGCCGCCATGCCGCACCTCGACCTCCTGCGTCCGGCCCGGCGCGTGTGGGCCTCGTGCTTTGCCGACTGCCGGCTCGCCACGCTCGAGCGCGAAGTGATCGGGCTCGTGCGCGGTGACGACATTCCAGGCGGCTTCATCCCGGCGCTCTACTTCGACTACCTGCGCTCGCGGCGGGCAGCGCCGCTCGCCCGCGTGCTCGCGCACAATCGTGACGACGTTCTCACGCTGGTCGGGCTCCTCGCCTGGTTCGGAGGAGCCCTGACCACCAGCGAGACGCTGACTCCGGCGGAGCTCGGCGGGCTCGGCCGGCTCTGGGAGCCGGTCGACCTCGAGCGGGCGCTGGCATGCTATCGCGGTGCGCTCGACGCTGGGCTAGCCGGCGAGCCCGCGCAGGCGATCCGCCTCCACCTGGCGCGCTGGGAAAAGCGCCTCGCCCGCTGGGACGTCGCCTGCTCACTCTGGGAAGAAGCCAAGCGTCAGGCCGGCTTCGATCCGCGGCCGTGGGAGGAGCTGGCGAAGTTCCACGAGCATCGCCGCCGCGACTTCGTCACCGCGCGCGCCGTGGTCGAGGACGCCCTGGGCCTGGCCGAGGCCGCCGGCGCGCCGCTGCGAACTGTCGGCGCCTTCACCCACCGGCTCGGCCGGCTGGAGCGCCGCATGACGAGCGCCGCCGGCCCGCCGTCGCCACCGCGCGGATGAAACCCAGCGGCTCCGCCCCGCGCGCGTGAGCCGCGCCGCGCCGGCGCGCCTCTCCACCTTCACGCTCGCCGAGCGGCCCGACCTGGAAGGCGCGGTGCGCTGTCTCCTCGACTCGCTCTGGCCGCCGGAGATGGAATACATCCATCACGACGCGGTCTGCGGGCGCCACTGGGGCGCGCTCTACCGGGAGTTCGCGGAATTCCAGCCCGTGCTGTGCAACGCGCGCGGTGTCGTGGTCGCTGCCGGGTTCACGATCCCGCTGGTCTGGAGCGGCCGCGTGCGCGACCTGCCATCGGGCGTCGACGGTGCCCTCGAGCGCGGCGTGCGCGGTCGGGTGGGAGGGCGCGCGCCCAACACGCTATCAGCGTTGCTGGCGGCGGTGGCGCCGGGCCGGCAGGGCCGCGGTCTCAGCGTGCGGGTCATTCGCGCCATGAGGGTCGTCGCGGCCCGTCACGGGCTCGACGTCCTGATCGCGCCCGTGCGCCCCACCCTCAAGCACCGGTATCCGACGACGCCGATGCGCCGCTACGTCCGCTGGAAGCGAAAGGACGGTGCGCCCTTCGATCCGTGGCTGCGCGTGCACTGGCGCCTGGGTGCCACGCTTCTTCGCGTGGCGCCGCGCTCGATGGTCGTCTCCGGCACGGCGACGGAATGGGAAGAGTGGACGGCGATGAGGTTCCCCGAGAGCGGCCGGTACATCGTTCCGGGGGCGCTGGTGCCCGTGACGATCGATCGCCGGAGAAATCTAGGGCTCTATGTCGAGCCCAACGTCTGGATGCGCCACGGGGTCAGGCGGGAAACGTGACGACGTGCAGCACGTGAGCCTGCGGCCGCACCCGCAGACCGTTCGGGTAGGCGACCGACGAGGGCTGCGAGGAATGAACGCGGTGGCCGGAGGGTAGGCCGAGGCAGTAGAGATTCTCCGAGCCCCGGAAGTAGCGGCGGACGATCACGGCGTCGCCGGCCGGGTCGCGCACGAACGTGACGTCGTCAGGCCTGATCATCACGCTGACCCTGGCTCCCGCCGGGTGGCCGTTCGGGTTGGCGAACACACCGATCTCGGTCACCACGCCCTCCGCCGTCACGACTCCCGGCAGGAAGTCAGCGGCGCCGACGAACTCGGCGACGAAGGGGGTCGCCGGCTGGTGATAGATCACCTCCGGCGTCCCGATCTGCGCCAGACGGCCCTCGTGAAGGACTCCCACCTGGTCGGCGAAGACGAATGCTTCCTCCTGGTCGTGGGTGACGAGAATCGCTGTGGTGCCGGTGGCGCGCAGGATCTTCTCGACCTCGTCGCGCATCTGGGCCCGGAGGTCGGCGTCGAGGTTGGAGAAGGGCTCGTCCAGGAGGATCAGTGACGGCACCGGCGCCAGCGCCCGGGCGACCGCGACCCGCTGCTGCTGGCCCCCCGAGAGTTCGTGCGGATAGCGGTCGGCGAAGTCGGTCAGGTCGACCAGATCGAGCACGCGCGCGACACGCCCCCGCCGCTCCTCACGGCTCGCGCGCTCGAGCCCGAAGCCGACGTTCTGCGCCGTGGTGAGGTGGGGAAAGAGCGCGTAGTCCTGGAAGACGACGCCGACGCCCCGCGCCTCGGGCTCCACGTTGATTCCGCACTCGGCGTCCGCCACGGTCCGCCCGGCGATCGCGATCCGCCCCTGGTCCGGCGTCTCGAACCCGGCGATCAGCCGGAGCGTCGTCGTCTTGCCACATCCCGAGGGCCCGAGCAGCGCGAGGATGCGGCCGCTCTCGACGGTGAACGACAGCCGGTCGGTCGCCGGCGGGCGGTCGGGGCGGAAGCGCTTCGTGACCGTTTCGAGCTCGACCAGCGCCATTCGATCAGGCCCGACGGCTCACGAGACCGGGGTGATGGGCGGCTTGCCGTCCAGGACCGCCAGGCAGTTACGAACGGCGAGCGTCGCCATGGCTATCCGGGTGTCGAGCGAGGCGCTGCCGATGTGCGGCGCCATCACGACGTTCGTCAGTGCGAGGAGCCCGGGATGGACCTTCGGCTCCTCCTCGAACACGTCGAGCCCTGCGCCGGCGATCCAGCCCTCCTGAAGGGCCCGGACCAGCGCGGTCTCCTCGACGACCGGTCCGCGCGCGGCGTTCACGAGGATCGCCGACCGCTTCATGAGACGCAGGGTTCGCGCGTTGATCAGGTGGCGCGTCTCCGGCAGGAACGGCGTGTGGAGGCTCACGAAGTCGGATTCTCTCAGGAGCGCCTCGAGATCGACGCGCGAGGCGCGCAGGTCACGCTCGACGGCCGCGTCCGCCTGCACCGCGTCCTGGTAGAGCACGCGCATGTTGAAGCCGAGGGCGCGCCGCGCCACCGCGCGACCGATCCGGCCGAAGCCGACGACACCGAGGGTTTTCCCGTGGATGTCGGCGCCCCAGAGGAGGTCCCATTGCCAGCGGTCCCACTGGCCCGAGCGGACGAAGCGGTCGGCCTCCGCCACGCGGCGCGCGGCCGCCATCAGGAGCGCCCATGCGAAGTCGGCCGTGGTCTCGGTGAGGACGTCGGGCGTGTTGGTCACGACCACCCCGCGGTGCCGCGCGGCGGCAACGTCGATGTTGTTGTAGCCGACCGCGACGTTGGCGACGACCTTCAGGGTCGGCACCGCGGCCAGGAGCTCGTCGTCGACCGTGCTGAGGATATGGCAGATGAGGCCGTCCTTGCCCCGTATCCGAGCC
Source organism: Candidatus Methylomirabilota bacterium (assembly GCA_035649755.1). Taxonomy (GTDB): domain Bacteria; phylum Methylomirabilota; class Methylomirabilia; order Rokubacteriales; family CSP1-6; genus AR31. The sequence continues at coordinate 2,779 of DASRIY010000100.1, read as the reverse complement.
ATGAGCTCGGACCTGGGCAGGGCGTCCAGGCTGTCGTGGTAATCCACCGCAATATCCTTGGGAATCAAGGCCAGCGCTTCCGCCGGCAGGACGTTCGCCACCAGGACGCTCTTGCTCATCCATTTCCCCTTCCGGTTTTTCCGCTTGCTCGGCACACGAGGCGCCGGTACATTAGCACTCCGTTGACGTGAGTGCTAAATGGTTCTCGGGGGGCTTGGAATGGCCAGACCCACCGCTAGGAAGACCGGCGCGACACCAACACAGCACGAAGGAGGCAGAGACACCATGAAGATTCGTCCGCTGCATGACCGCATCCTCGTCGAGCGGCTCGAGGAGAAAGAGGTCAAGAAGGGCGGGATCATCATTCCCGACACCGCCAAGGAGAAGCCGCAGGAGGCCAAGGTCATCGCCGTCGGCAATGGCAAGGTCGGCGAGAACGGCAAGAAGATCGCCCTCGACGTGAAGGCCGGCGACAAGATCCTGTTCGGGAAGTACTCGGGCTCCGAGGTCAAGATCGACGACAAGGAATACCTCATCCTGCGCGAGGAAGATGTCCTCGCCATTCTCGAGTAAGGAGGAACCTGATCCATGCCGAAGCAGCTCAAATTCGACGAGGAGGCCCGGAGCGCCCTGCTCAGGGGCGTGAACATCATGGCCGAGGCCGTGAAGGCGACGCTGGGCCCGAAGGGCCGTAACGTCGTGATCGACAAGAAGTTCGGCAGCCCCACGATCACCAAGGACGGCGTCACCGTCGCCAAGGAGATCGAGCTGCAGGATCCCTACGAGGACATGGGCGCGCAGATGCTGAAGGAAGTCGCGTCCAAGACCTCGGACATCGCCGGTGACGGCACCACGACCGCGACGGTGCTGGCCCAGGCGATCTTCCGCGAGGGCCTGCGCAACGTGACCGCCGGCGCCAACCCGATGGGCCTCAAGCGGGGAATCGAGGCCGCCGTGGAGGCCGTGAGCGACGAGCTGAAGAAGCTCTCCAAGTCGACCAAGGACAAGAAGGAGATCGCCCAGGTCGCCACGATCGCCTCGAACAACGACAAGACGATCGGCAACCTGATCGCCGAGGCGATGGAGAAGGTCGGCAAGGACGGCGTCATCACGGTCGAGGAGTCGAAGTCGGCCGAGACCGTGCTCGACGTGGTCGAGGGTATGCAGTTCGACCGCGGCTACCTCTCGCCATACTTCGTGACCGACCCGGAGCGCATGGAAGTCGTGCTGGAGGATGCGATCGTCCTCATCCACGAGAAGAAGATCAGCGTGATGAAGGACATGCTGCCGCTGCTCGAGCAGGTGGCGCGCTCCGGCAAGCCGTTCCTGATCATCGCCGAGGAAGTCGAGGGCGAAGCGCTGGCCACGCTGGTCGTCAACAAGCTGCGCGGCACGCTGCACACGGCCGCGGTGAAGGCGCCCGGCTTCGGTGATCGCCGCAAGGCGATGCTCGAGGACATCGCGATCCTCACCGGCGGCAAGGCGATCACCGAGGACCTCGGCATCAAGCTCGAGAACATCAAGCTGGAGGATCTCGGGCGCGCCAAGAAGGTGGTCGTCGACAAGGACAACACGACCATCGTCGAGGGCTCCGGCAAGGCCAAGGAGATCGAGGGGCGCATCAAGCAGATCCGCGCCCAGATCGAGGAGACCACGTCGGACTACGACCGCGAGAAGCTGCAGGAGCGGCTGGCGAAGCTGGCCGGGGGCGTGGCGGTCATCAAGGTCGGCGCGGCCACCGAGACGGCGATGAAGGAGAAGAAGGCGCGCGTCGAGGACGCGCTGAACGCGACCCGCGCGGCCGTCGAGGAAGGCATCGTGCCGGGCGGCGGCGTGGCGCTGCTGCGCGCCTCCAAGGCCATCGATCGCGTGAAGGCCGAGGGAGACGAGAAGGTCGGCGCCATGATCGTCAAGCGGGCGCTCGAGGAGCCGATTCGCCAGATCGTCGAGAACGCCGGCCTGGAGGGCAGCGTGATCGTCGAGAAGGTGAAGAGCGAGACGGTGCCGAACCGCGGTTACGACGCGGATAGCATGGACTACGTCGACATGGTCCAGGCGGGCATCATCGATCCGACCAAGGTCGAGCGGGTGGCGCTGCAGAACGCGGCATCGATCGCGTCGCTTCTGCTGACGACCGAGGCGCTCATCACGGACATCCCGGAGGAGAAGCCGGCTGCGGCGCCGCCGATGCCGCACGGCGACATGTATTAGCTCGGAGGGGGGCCTTGCCCCCCTTCCGACGGGCGGGAGCGGGCCTTTTGGCCCGCTCCTCGCCCTGCCTCCCCCCAGATCAGGATTGCGCCGGCAAAGCCGGCGCTCGGAGCGGTGGAGCCTGCGCGATTCGTGCGGGGTTGGGCTGGGGGGCGGGTTGTATCTATTTGTCGGCGTTGACCTTGCACCGTATCCGGATGTTTGATACGGTTAGGCGCTTAACTCGGTCTGCTCGATCGAGCCCAAGGGAGGTGAGTGAACACTGCGACCATACGAAGTCCTCGTGATCGTCGATCCGCGTCCGACCGATGAGGAGGTCGCCGCGCTGCTCGAGCAGCTCGGCGAACAGCTCAAGACGTTGGGCGCCGAGGTCACCAAAGTCGACAACTGGGGAAAGCGTCGGCTCGCGTACGACATCCGCAAGCAACGGGAAGGCACGTACGCGGTCTTCGAGGTTTCTGCCGAGCCATCCATGGTGAAGGAATTCGAGCGACAGGTGCGCCTCAACGAGAACGTGCTGCGTTTCGTCAGCACGCGGGTTCCGATCCGCAAGAAGGCTCGGCCGGCG
>DASRIY010000099.1:0-5100 GCA_035649755.1 Candidatus Methylomirabilota bacterium | reverse complement strand
ATCGCGATCTTCTTCCTGGACTTCCTCGACCAGTGGGACCCCAAGTCGCCGTGGGCGGACAAGCGGGTGCGGCTGGCGGCCAGCTACGCCCTCGACCGGCAGGCCCTGTCGGACGCCGAGACCCTCGGCGCCTCGAAGCCGGCCGGCAACTTCATCCCGCGCGCCTTCGAGTTCGCGCTGTCGATCGAGCCCCTCCCGCACAATCCGGCGCGCGCCAAGCAGCTCCTGGCCGAGGCCGGCTACCCGAACGGCTTCGATGCCGGCGAGCTCTACCAGCTGCCGCCCTACTTCGGCCTCGGCGAGGCGATCATCGGCAACCTCCAGGCGGTCGGCATCAAGCTGAAGATGCGGCCGATGGAGCGCGCGGCGTATTTCTCGACGATTCAATCCAAGAAGGCCAGGGGCGTCTGCGTCTGCTCGAGCGCCCTCTACGGCAACGCCGCCTCGCGGATGTCCGAGCTCTATCCGAGCGAGGGCGCCTACGCCTACGGCGGCTACCCCGACGTCGACGATCTTTACAAGCGGCAAGCGCGCGAGACCGACCGCAAGAAGCGCGAGGCGCTCCTGCACCAGATCCAGCAGATCATGAACGAGCGAACGCGCATCGCGCCCATCTTCGAGTACATCTGGCCCAGCGGGATCGGGCCCCGGGTCGCCGAGCCCGCGCTCATGATGATCAATCCGTATCCGTGGTCGGCGCCGCTCGAAGACGTGCGCCTGAGGAAGAACTGACATGCTTCTCGTCCGCTCCGTCCTGACGCTGCTTCTGCTGGTCCTGCTGCTGCCGGCCTACGGCCAGACGCCCAAGCGCAGCGGCATCCTCAACGCGATGCAGGCCGAGGACCTGCCCGCGGGCTTCTCGATCCACGAGACCTCGACCATCCTCGGCCTCTGGCCGGCCATGCCCTGCTACTCGAATCTCGTCATGTTCGATCCGTTCATCCCGCGTGAGAGCGTGGAGACGATCCGTCCCGAGCTTGCCGAGAAGTGGTCGTGGCAGGACGACTACCGCAACCTCGTCTTCTTCCTCAGAAAGACCGTGCGCTGGCACGACGGCCAGCCCTTCACCGCGAAGGACGTCAAGTACACCTTCGACGTGGTGCGCGAGGCCAAGGATGCGCCCGCGAAGCTTCGGCTCAATCCGCGAAAAGAGTGGTACGCCAACATCGACACGATCGAGACGCCGGACCCGTACACGGTGATCTTTCGCCTGCGGCGCCCGCAGCCCTCGCTCCTGATGATGCTCGCCTCCGGCTATTCGCCCGTCTATCCCGCCCACGTGCCGCTGGCCGCGATGCGCCAGAAGTGCGTGGGCACCGGGCCGTTCCGCTTCAAGGAGTACACGCCCGGGCAGATCATCCAGCTCGAGCGCAACCCCGATTACTTCGTGAAGGATCGCCCCTATCTCGACGGCATCCGCTACCCGATCATTGGTGAGCGCAGCACGCGGATGGCGGCGCTGCAGGCCAAGCAGCTCGACGTGTCACTGCCGACCGAGATCACGACGGTGATGGTCGAGACGCTCAAGAAATCGACGCCCGCGCTGGTGGTCACCGAGACCAGTCACAGCGGCAGCGACACCGTGCTCCTCAATCACAAGCGCCCTCCGTTCGACAACATCCAGGTGCGGCGGGCCATCAACCAGGCCCTCGACCGGCGCGCTTACGTGAAGGGCCTGCGCTACGGCGGCGCCATCGCCAGCTCCGCGATGCCGCCGCGGCCCATGGGTCTCTGGGGGCTCAACGCGCAGGAGGTCGCCGCGCTCCCGGGCTATCGCGATCCGGCGCGCGACCGGGCCGACGCCCGCCGCTTGCTCGCCGAGGCCGGCTTCGGGCCCGGCAAGCCGCTACGCGTGGAGCTCGCCACGCGCTCGTGGGCGCTCCAGACCGATCTGGCCGTGTTCGTCCAGGAGCAGCTGCGCCAGGTCGGCATCGAGTCGACGCTCAAGCAGATGGACTCGGCCGTCTGGTACCCCGCGCTCACCCGGCGCGACTACACGATTGCCGCCAATCTCACCGCGGTCGGGCTCGACGATCCGGACGCGTTCTTTTACGAGAATTACAAGTGCGGGTCGACGCGAAACTACAGCGAATACTGCAACCCCGAGGTCGACGACCTGATCGACCGGCAGTCGCGGGAGATCGATCCCAAGAAGCGCTTCGAGCTGGTGCTGCAGATCCAGCGCAAGCTCGAGGCGGACGTGGCCAAGCCGATCCTGGGCTGGCGCTTCGGCTACTTCGTGCAGTGGCCGCACGTGAAGAACCTGGTCCCGCACCACGTGATCTACAATTACGCGCGCATGCAGGAAGTGTGGCTGGACCGGTAGGTCGGTCGAACCGTCCGGCGAGGAGGTAGTCATGGAAGAGCGGGTCTCCTTCGTGTCCGAGGGGCTGAAGCTCGCGGGCGTGCTGCACGTGCCCGACGACGGACGGGGTCCGCGTGAGCGGCGGCCCGCCTTCCTGGTCCTCCACGGGTTCGGTAGCAACAAGGACAGCGGCGGCAGCATCACCACCGCGAAGATGCTCGCCGGCTTCGGCTACGCGGCGCTCCGCTTCGACATGCGAGGCTGCGGTCAGAGCGAGGGTACGCGCGGCCGGGTCATCTGCCTGGAACAGGTCGAGGACACGAAGAGCGCGCTCGGCTTCCTCGCGGCGCGGTCCGAGATCGATTCCGAGCGCATCGGCGTGATCGGCGCGAGCTTCGGGGCGGCGGTCGCCGTCTACACGGCGGGCACCGACCACCGGGTCGCGGCCTGCATCTCGGCCGGCGGCTGGGGAGACGGCGAGAAGAAGTTCCGCAAGCAGCACGAATCACCCGAGGCCTGGCAGCGGTTCAGCACCATGCTCGACGAGGGGCGCCGCCGCAAGAAGGCGGGCGAGACGATCATGGTGCCGCGCTACGACATCGTGCCAATCCCGCCGGCTCTGCGGGGCAACGTCGCGCCCGGCTCGATCATGGAGTTCCCGTTCGACGTGGTCGACAGCATGTACACGTTCCGGGCCAACGACGTCGTCGGCAAGATCTCCCCGCGACCGCTCCTGCTCCTGCATCCGGCGAACGACTCGGTCACGCCGACCGAGCAGTCGATCGACCTCTTCCGGCACGCCGGTCAGCCCACTGATCTTCATCTGGTCGCGGGCGTCGACCACTTCGTGCTCTCGGAGAGCAACACGCTCGTCGTCACGCTCGTGCGCAACTGGCTCGACAAGCACTTTCCAGTCGCCGCCGGAGCGCGATGAGCGAATCGCCCGGCGCGGCCGCCGACAGGGCGGCCGCCACCGTCTCGGCCGACGCGCTGCGCCTCTTCACGAAGTCGATCTTCGTCCGGGCCGGCATGGCCGAGCGCGACGCGGCGACGGTGGCCGACGTGCTGGTCTGGGCCGATTTGCGCGGCGTCGATTCTCACGGCGTCTCACGCATCTCCATGTACCTGCGTCTCATCGACGACGGCGACTTGAACATGGCGCCGGCCATGAAGATCGCCACCGAGACCGCGGCGGTGGTGCTGGTCGACGCCGATCGCGCCGCGGGACCCGTCGCGATGACCATGGCGATGAAGGCCGCCGTGGGGAAGGCGCGCGACGCCGGCATCGGCCTCGGCCTGGTGAAGGCGACCACGCACACCGCCGCGCTCGCCTTCTACACGCTGATGGCCGCCGAGGAGGGGATGGCCGCCATCGCGATGGCCGCCTCGGGGCCCTTCATGGCGTACCACGGCACGCGGGCCGCCGGGGTGTCGACCAACCCGATCTCGATCGCCGTCCCGGGCGGCGAGCACGGCCCCGTCGTGCTCGACATGTCGACGGGCGTCGTCGCCCGCGGCAAGCTCGTTCAGGCCAGAAAGATCGGGCGGCCGATCCCGCCGGGATGGGCGCTCGATCGAGCGGGCAACCCGACGACCGATCCGAAGGAAGCGCTGATCCCGCTGCCGGTGGGCGGGCCCAAGGGATCGGGCCTCTCGCTGATGATCGAGCTCATCACGAGCCTCGCCGTGTCGAATCCGATCATCGCCCGCGCCCTCGAGGGCACGCCCGACGGAATCCGGCACCGGCAGAACGGTCTGGCCCTCGCGATCGATCTGGGTCGCTTCGGCGACCCGGCGACCTTCCGGGTCGAGGTCGATCGGCTGGTCGCCTCGCTCAAGGCGCTGCCCCGCGCGACCGGCGAAGCCGACGTGCTGATGCCCGGCGAGCGCGGCGGCCGGATGCTCGCCGAGCGGCTCCGCAACGGGATTCCCCTGCCTCGCGCGATCGTCAGCGAGCTCGAGAGCGCGGCGTCCCGCTTCGGAGTCGCGATGTTTCCCTCAGCGCTTTAGCGCCTCCGGGTTCGCGACGTTGATCGGCTTGCCGGCATCGAAGGCGAGGATCTGGTCGAAGATGCCCGCAAACATGTGCTCGAGCCCGTCACGCTCGACGTAGCCGAGGTGCGGCGCGCAGATCACGTTGTCCATCGCCAGTAGCGGATGGCGCCCGCCCAGCAGCGGCTCTTCCTCGAAGACGTCGACCGCCGCCATGCCAGGGCGTCCGGCGCGCAGCGCGGCCTCGAGCACGCCCGGCGCGATCAGCCCTGCGCGACTCGTGTTGACCAGCAGCGAGGTCGGCTTCATGCGCGCCAGGTCGGCGGCGGTCACGATGCCGCGGGTCTCGGGGATCAACCGGAGGTGCAACGAGACCACATCTGACTCCGCGAACAGCGCGTCCTTGCTCGACGCGACGGTGACTCCGTCCTTCTGCGCCTGAGCGATCGAGTTCTCGCGGCCCCACGCGAGGACGTTCATGCCGAACGCCTTGCCGTAACCCGCCACGACCGCGCCGATCTTGCCGTAGCCGTAGATGCCGAGGGTCTTGCCGCGCAGGCCGATCCCGATGGGATAGGCCTGCCACTTGCCGGCCCTGAGCGCGATCATTTCCTGGGGAATACGGCGGAACGCCGCGATCACGAGCCCCCAGGTGAGCTCGGCGGTCGCGTACGACGGACGGCCCGGGCCCGTGCGCGAGCACACCAGGATGCCGCGCCGCGTGCACGCCTCGACGTCGATATGGGGAAACACGCCGCCCTGGCTGATGAGCCGGAGCCTGGGAAGCTTCTCGATCAGCGGGG
>DASRIY010000098.1:0-23542 GCA_035649755.1 Candidatus Methylomirabilota bacterium | reverse complement strand
CACCCGCCCAGGAAGTACTGCCCCTGACCGCGGACGATGTCCTGCATGTTCAGCGAGCCGTAGATCATGATGACGCCCATGATCGAGGTGCCGATGGCGATCTCGGCCGAGATCATCAGGGCGGCGGCGCGCTGGCCGCCGAGGAGCGCGTAGTTGTTGGCCGACGACCAGCCCGCCATCATCACGCCGTAGACGCCCAGCGAGAGCATCGCGAAGACGTAGAGGATACCGACGTTCAGGGTGACCGCCTGCAGCGGGATCTCGCGGCCCCCGAGGCGCAGCGTGTCGCCGAAGGGAATCGACGCGAATGCGACGAGCGCGAAGAACACCGACACGAACGGGGCCAGCGGGAACAGGATCCGGTCGGCGCGCGCCGGCCGGAAGTCTTCCTTGGTGAGCATCTTGATCGCGTCGGCCAGCGGGTGGAGCAGACCGATCAGCCGGAACCCGAAGATCGAGGCGCGGTTGGCGCCGATCCGGTCCTGCATGATGGCCGACTGCTTGCGCTCGACCCACGTCATGAGCCCGCCCAGGTTCAGGACGAAGAGCATGACGAACGCCACGCGCCCGAACGCGATGCCGAGATCGGCGATCATGCGCGCGCCGGGACGTCGCGCGTGACCAGGCGGCCGGTGTCGCCGACCGCCTGGTAGGTGAGGCCGGCGAACGCGGGCACGGCGCCGACCAGCTCGCGGAACCAATGCTCGGCCCGAGTGGCCGTGGACGCCACGCCGAGAGCCGTCAGAACCCGGCCGAGCATCTGCCACTCGGGCAGGGCCTGGCCGAGCGGTTCGACGGCCTGGCGGAACCGCTGGACGCGGCCCTCGAAATTCGTGTACGTCCCTTCGCGCTCGACCCACGCCGCGGCCGGAAGCACCCAGTGCGCGCGCGCGCTCGTCCGGTTGGCGTTGGCGCCGGTGAAGATGAGCGTGTCGACGGCGCCGAGCGCCTCGCGAACGTCCGCCTCGGGCCACCCGCTTCCGAAGAGATCGTGCCCGAAGATCCACAGGCACTTGAGACGCCGTCCGCTCGCGGCGGCGAGGACGGGGCGGGCGTCGCCCCCCAGGCCCACCAGCTCGGCGCCGAGCGAGTTCGGGCTCTTGTCGGCGCGGATCAGGAAGTCGTCCTGGTCACCGGGTTCACGCGACGGCACGGCGAAGCCCACGTGCCGGATCGCGCGCGCCTCCAGCACCCGGCGCAGCGCCATCAAGTCTTCGTTGGCCATCTTCGGTGACGCGATCACGCCGATCTCGTCGGCCGGCCAGCGCCGGAGCGCGGCCGCGACGGCCGCGATCGCCTCGTCCCACGTCGCCGCGGTCGTCGCCTCGCCGTCGCGGCGGGTCGGGACGAGCAGCCGGTCCGCCGCGTCGACCGGGGTGAAGCCGTAGCGTCCGGCGTCGCAGAGCCACCAGCGATTGACGTCGGCGTTGAAGCGCGGCTTGAGCCGCGCGACCCGGCGGCCCTCGTTATGGTGCGGCCGCCGCCGGTTCACGTGGACCTCGATGTTGCAGCCCCGCGCGCATCCGGGGCACACGCTCTTGGCGCTGTCGAGGTACCAGACGCGCACCTGGAACCGGAAGTCGCGGTCGGTCAGGGCGCCCACCGGGCAGATGTCGACGACGTTGGCGGAGTACTTGTTGTCGAGCTCCTGGCCGGGGAAGAGCCCGATCTCCGAGTGGTCGCCGCGCGAGAAGATGCCGAGCTCGCCGGTATGCGTGATCTCGTCGCAGAAGCGCACGCAGCGCGAGCAGAGGATGCACCGCTCGGCGTCGAGCATGACGTGCGGCCCGAGCGGCACCGCCTTGGGCTTGTGCACCTTCTCGTCGGTCATCCGCGGGTCGTAGAGCCCGTGCTTCATGTAATAGATCTGCAGCCAGCATTCGCCGGCCTGATCGCACACCGGGCAGTCGAGCGGGTGGTTGATCAGGTGGAACTCCATGATCGACTTCCGCGTCTCGCGTACCCGGTCGGTCTCGGTGTCGACCACCATCCCGTCGGCGGCCAGCGTGTTGCACGCGATGGTGGGCCGCGGCGTCTTCTCGATGTCCACCATGCAGAGGCGGCACTGCCCGGCGATCGAGAGGCCGGGGTGGTAGCAGTAATGCGGCACCTCGACGCCGAGCCGGCGGGCCGCCTCGATCAGGTTGGTGCCCGCCGGAACCTCGATCTCCTTGCCGTTGATCGTGAGCTTGGGCATGGCTACTTGGGCACCAGCGCCTCGAACTCGCCGCGGAACTTCTCGATGTAGGAGATGTACGGGCCTACCGCGCCGTCGTAGAAGGCGCAGATCGTCGTGCCGGCGCCGCGCTTGGCGACGTCGAGGATCGTGTCGAGATCTTCCTTGCGGCCCTTCCGCTCGACGATCCGGCGGGTCATCTTGTAGATCCAGCCCGTCGATTCCCGGCACGGCGTGCATTGGCCGCAGCTTTCGTGGGCGTAGAAGCGCGCGACCACCATGAGCGCCTCGGGGATCGAGACGGTCTCGTCCATCACGATGACGCCCGCCGAGCCCGCCATGGTGCCGGCGTTCCGGAGCCCGTCGACGTCCATCGTGACGTCGATCTCGTGCGCGGCCAGGATGGCGGCCGACGACCCGCCGGGCACGACGGCCTTCAGCTTGCCGTTCCCGGTGACGCCGCCGGCCCGCTCGTAGATGAGCTGCCGCAGCGTGATCGACACCGGCGCCTCGTACACGGCCGGCCGCGCGACACGCCCGGAGACCGAGTACATCCGGGTGCCGCCCTGCGTCTTGGTGCCGAGACCCGCGAACCACTCGGCGCCGCGGTTGAGGATGTGCGGCACCTGGCAGATCGTCTCGACGTTGTTCACGACGGTCGGCGCACCGAACGCGCCCTTGATGGCCGGGAACGGCGGCTTGAGCTTCGGCCAGCCCTTTTTGCCTTCGAGGGACGAGATGAGTCCGGTCTCCTCGCCGCAGATGTAGGCGCCCGCGCCCCGGTGCACGACGATGTCGAAGCCGTTACCCAGATAGCGCGCCTCGTACGCCTCGCGCACCGCCGCGGTGAACCGCCTCCAGGGCTCGACGTATTCGCCGCGGATGTAGACGAAGGCGGTCGCGCAGCGGACGGCGCGCGCCGCGATGAGCATGCCCTCGATGAGCGCGTGCGGATCGCGCTCGAGCAGGTAGCGGTCCTTGAAGGTTCCCGGCTCGCCCTCGTCGGCGTTGATCACCAGGTAGACCGGGCCGGCGTGGTTCTTCGGGATGAACGACCACTTGGTCCCCGTCGGGAACCCGGCGCCGCCGAGGCCGCGGAGGTTCGAGCGCTTGACCTCTTCCAGGATCGCGGCGGGCTCCATCGCCTGCGCCTTCGCCCACGCCTGGTAACCGCCCGTCTCGCGATAGACCGAGAGCGTGTGCGAGTCGGAGCGCGCGAAGTTCCGGGTGAGGATCGCCTCGCCGCTCATGCCAGGCCCTCGAGAATCTGGTCGACCTTCGCCGGCGTCAGGTTGAGCTCGTAGCGATCGTCGACCTGCATCATCGGCGCCGCCTCGCACGCGCAGAGGCACTCGACCGAGAGCAGTGTCACCCGGCCGTCGTCGGTCGTCTCGCCCGGCGAGACGCCGAGCCGCTTCTTGAGATGCGCGATGATCCCTGACGCGCCCGCCAGGTGGCAGGAGAGGTTGTGGCACACCGAGACGACGTGACGCCCGGGCCGCTCGCGGAAGTAGAGCGTGTAGAACGTCACGACCTCGTGCACGTGAGCGGGCGAGAGGTCGAACAGCCCGGCCACGTACTCCTCGGTCTCGAGCGAGACGTAGCCGAACGTCTCCTGCGCCATGTGCAGCACCGGCAGGAGCGCGCCGCGCGGGTCGGGATAGAGCGCCTGCAGGCGCCGGACCTCGGCCAGCTGCGCGTCCGTGAACTTCGTGGCGACCGGGGCGCCCTCGCTCATCGATCGAGCTCCCCGCCGATCATGTTGACCGAGCCGAACGTCGGAATGAGGTCCGCCACCATCTCGCCCTCGATCATCCGGTGCAGCGCCGCGACCGGCGGCAGGCACGGCGGCCGGCAGCGGACGCGGTAGGGCCGGTCGGAGCCGTCGGAGACGACGTAGAATCCGAGCTCGCCGTTAGCGCCCTCGACCGCGAAGTACGCCTCGCCGGGCGGGGGCTGGATGCCGTAGCCCTCCATGATCAGCATGAAGTGGTTCATCAGCCCCTCGATGGAGCCGTACGCATTTTCCTTCGGCGGCAGGACGACGCGCTTGTCCGCCACGTTGACGCGGCGAAGATCCGCCCGCTGCTGGCCCTCGAGGTTCGGCGAGAGCGTGAGCGGCACCAGCAGGAGCCCCTCGGTCTTGCCCTGCTTGCCCTGATCGACGTAGCTCGCCGGGTCGATCGGGCGCCCGGCGAAGTCGACGTTGACCGGACCCGCCGGGATGGCGGCCAGCGCCTGCTCGACGATGCGCATCGACTGCTCCATCTCGGCCATGCGCACGAGGTAGCGCGCGTAGTTGTCGCCCTCCGGCTGCGTGGGGATCTCGAACTGCAGGCGATCGTACACGTAATATGGCTGCGCGCGGCGGACGTCGTAGGGCACGCCGACGGCCCGCAGGAGGGGCCCGGTGATCGCGTAGCCGATCGTCTCCTCGCGCGAGAGCGCGCCAGTGCCGACCATGCGGTCCATGAAGATGCGGTTGCCGGTCAGGAGCCGGTGCACCTCGTCGAGCACCTCGCGCGTCTCCTTGAACGCGCGCACCACCTTGTCGCCGAACCCGGCCGGCAGGTCGGCCTTCACGCCGCCCACCCGGCCGTACGAGATCGTCAGCCGGGCGCCGGTCACGTCCTCCACCAGCTCCCACAGGAATTCGCGGGCCTTGATCATGTAGAGGAAGACCGTGAAGGCGCCGAGCTCCATTGACGAGGCGCCGACACACGTGAGGTGGTCGCAGATCCGCGAGATCTCCGACATGATGACGCGGATGTACTTGCACCGCTCGGTGATGTCGATGCCCAGGAGCTTCTCGACGGCCGACGCGTAGCCGAAGTTGTTGATGAGCGGCGACACGTAGTTGAGCCGGTCGGTGTACGGGATCGCGTTGTTCCAGCCGCCCTGCTCGCAGTCCTTCTCGAACGCCCGGTGCAGGTAGCCGATCTCGACGTCGGCGCCGACGATGACCTCGCCGTCGAGCTCGGTGGCGATGCGGATGATCCCGTGCATGGCGGGATGGGCGGGCCCGATCCCGACGTGGACGTTCTGGGGGCCGCTGCCGGTGCCGCTCCCCTCGCCGAGCATGAACTCGCGCCGCGTCGTCTCCGCCATCGCGCCGTCCCTAGCTCGCCGGCCCGATCAAGGGCTGCCGGCGGTTGATCGGATAGTCCTTGCGCAGCGGATGGCCCACGAACTCCTCGTACATGAGGAGCCGGCGCGGATCCGGGTGGCCCTCGAAGCGCACCCCGAACATGTCCCACGCCTCGCGCTCGAGCCAGTTGGCGATGGGCCAGAGCGCCACGGCGCTCGGGACCCGGGCGTCGTCCTCGTCCAGACACACCTTCAGCCGGAGCCGGTGGTTGCGGGCGATCGAGTAGAGATGGTAGACGACCTCGAAGCGCGGGCCGTCCTCGCGGCCCGGGAACTTGAGGTAGTCGACGGCCGTGAGGTCCATCAGGACGTCGAACGCCAGCGCGGCATCGTCGCGGCAGTGGGCCAGCACGGTGAGGAGCGCGTCGCGCGCCACGACGGCCGTGACATCGCCGTGCTGCTGGTGGGTTTCGACGATGGCGTCGCCGAACCGGCGCTGGAGCTCGGCGAGGATCGGCACGCGCTCAGTACCTCTGCGCCTGGCCGGCGATCTTGTCCTGCAGCTTCATGAGCCCGTCGATGACCGACTCGGGACGGGGCGGGCAGCCGGGGATGTAGACGTCGACCGGGATGATCGTGTCGATCCCCTGCACGGTGGCGTAGTTGTCGTAGAAGCCGCCCGTGCACGTGCAGACGCCGAAGGCGACCACCCACTTCGGCTCGGTCATCTGATCGTAGATGCGCTTGAGAACGGGCGCCATCTTGTGGCTGATGGTGCCCACGACGAACAGCACGTCGGCTTGCCGGGGCGAGAAGCGCGGAAGCCCCGCGCCGAACCGATCGACGTCGTAGTGCGAGCACGCCGTCGCCATGTACTCCATCCCGCAGCACGCGGTCACGAACGGGTACTGGAAGATCGAGTACTTCCGCGCCCAGCCGATGGCCTCGTCGAGCTTGGAGGTGAAGAAGCTGCCTACTCCCACTCGAACCCTCCCTTGCGCCAGATGTACGCGAACCCGAGCATCAGGATGCCCAGGAACACGAGCATCTCCACGAAGCCGAACCAGCCGAGCTGCCGGAACAGCGTGGCCCACGGCCAGATGAACAGGAGCTCGAGATCGACGATGATGAAGAAGATCGCGATCGTGGAGAACTTGATGGCGAAGCGGCCCTCGGTCACCGCAATCGGATCCTTGCCGCACTCGAACGGTGCCGCCTTCACCGGCGTGAGCCGGCGCGGCGCGATCAGACTCGGGATGAACAGGAGCGCGCTCGCGACCAGCGCGGCGAACGCAAACACCATCAGAATCGGCGCATAGATCATTGTAGCGGGTGCCATGAGGCCGGCTCCGGCCGGGGGTGGCCTGACTCAGATGCGGCGTGGCTCCGACGTAGCGGGTGCCATGAGGCCGGCTTGGGCCGAGGGTGGCCTGACTCAGATGCGGCGTGGCTCCGACACGCCCGGTCTTTCTGTCGGACGTCAGTCATCGCTGAGGTGTAGGCCCGGATTCGGCCTGGCGCTTGGCGTGATAGGAGCTGCGGACCAACGGCCCCGACTCCACGTGGCGGAAGCCGAGCTCCCGACCCACCACGGCCAGCTCGGCGAACTCGTCGGGGTGGTAGTACTTCTCGACGGGCAGGTGCTGCGCCGACGGCCTGAGGTACTGGCCGAGCGTCAGGATCTCCACATCCACCCCACGCAAATCGCGCATAGTCGCCACGAGCTCGTCACGCGTCTCGCCGAGCCCCAGCATGATCCCCGACTTCGTCGGCAGCGCCGGCGCCACCGTGCGCGCGTGCCGGAAGAGCCCGAGCGTGCGCTCGTAACGCCCGCCGTGCCGCGCGAGCTTGTAGAGGCGCGGGACCGTCTCGGTGTTGTGGTTCAAGACGTGCGGGCCGGCGCCGATCACCGTCTCCAGCGAGGCGGTGCTGCCCTGGAAGTCCGGAATGAGAACCTCCACCCGGCAGCCAGGCGCCAGGCGCCGCACCGCGCCGACCGTGGCAGCCCAGTGCGCCGCACCGCCGTCGGCGAGATCGTCACGGTTCACCGAGGTGATCACCACGTACTCGAGCCCGAGGTCGGCGACGGCCCGGCCGATCCGCTCGGGCTCCTCGCGGTCTTCCCAGACGGGCTTACCGTGCGCTATTGCGCAGTAGCCGCAGTTCCGTGTGCAGACGTCGCCGAGGATCATGAAGGTCGCGGTGGCCTCTTCCCAGCACTCGCCGATGTTGGGACAGTGCGCCTCCTCGCAGACCGAGTGCAGATTCCACTCGCGGAGGCGGCCCTTCAGGCGCATGTAGTTCGGCCCGCCGGGAGCGCGCACCTTGAGCCATGCCGGCTTTCGACCCGTGAGCGAAACACTGTCGGGCTGGATCACCGGAAGTGCAGATAACATAGGTAGTCGCTCTGTTCGTGCCAACTGGCCCATTATGCCACACGGGGC
The DNA here is from genome assembly GCA_035649755.1 of Candidatus Methylomirabilota bacterium. GTDB lineage: Bacteria > Methylomirabilota > Methylomirabilia > Rokubacteriales > CSP1-6 > AR31. The sequence goes on along the minus strand of DASRIY010000098.1, from coordinate 15,835 downwards.
GGGCCGGTCTGCCGGCGCCCGCCATGGAATCGGCCCCGCGCACGGCCGTCGCGCCGAGCGAGCGGAGGGTCAGGAAGAACGGGCGCGAGCGGTGGCGACGGGCACCATCGCCGCAAGCACGACCGCGGGCCTGCATCGACGAGTCATCGGCTTCCTCCCTGCCGCTACTTCTCGTCCCACACGTCGAGCAGCTCGATCTCCTCCGGCGGCACGCCCGAATAATCGGCGAGGCACTTGATGACGGCGCTCATCGGAATGAGATGCAGGTCGGCGTCCGCCGGAAGCGCGACGGGGCAGCCGAGTACCCGGCCGGTCGATCGGAGCCTGTACGAGACGAGCACCTCGACGGTCTCCCCTATTCCGGCAGGCTCGCGCAGGGCGCGGAGGTCGGTGGGATCTCGATCGTCATGGGGCCTTCCTGGCTATTGAAAAACGAAGCGACCGATTTACTGGAGGAAAAACTTTGGTGCCGAAGGGGGGACTCGAACCCCCACGGGTTGCCCCACACGCCCCTCAAACGTGCGCGTCTGCCAGTTCCGCCACTTCGGCGTTGCGACGCGAAAGTATATCGCTATCGCCGTCGGCTGACAATTCGGCCGACGCTCTGGCGCAGCCGCGGATCGAGCGCGTCGCGAATCCCCTCGCCGAGCAGGTTGTAGGACAGCACGGTCACGAGGATCGCGAGGCCCGGATAGACCGACAGCCACCAGCCGATCTCGATTGCATCCTTGCCCTCGCTGAGGATGTTGCCCCACGTGGCGTGCGGCGGCTGCACGCCGAGGCCCAGGAACGAGAGCCCCGACTCGGCGAGGATCGCCGCCGGGATTCCGAGCGTGATCGCCACCAGCACGGGCGCGATCGCGTTAGGGAGGATGTGGCGCCAGATGATGCGGAACGCGCTGGCGCCGATCGACTGCGACCACAGCACGAACTCGCGCTCCCGGAGCGACAGGAACTCGGCGCGCACGAGGCGCGCCACGCTCATCCAGCCGGTGAGGCCGATGACCGCCATGATGGTCCAGATCGACGGTCTGAGGAATCCCAGCACCGCCAGCAGCAGGAAGAAGCGCGGAAAGACCAGCATCAGATCGACCAGCCGCATCACCATCGCGTCGATCGTGCCGCCGTGGTAGCCGGCCGCCGAGCCGAGGGCGATGCCGATCAGGGTCGCGATGCCCACCGACACGAAACCCACCGCCAGCGACACGCGCGCGCCGTAGAGCATGCGCGAGAGGACGTCGCGGCCGAGCTGATCGGTGCCAAGCGGATGCCGGCTCGAGGGTGAGTCGAGGATCTTCTTCACGTCGGGCCGGTTGGGATCCATCGGGGCGATGACGGGAGCCAGGAGCGCGAGCACGGCGACGAAGACGACGACGACACCGCCGGCCAGCGCGAGCTGGTTGCGGCGCAGGGCGCGCCAGAACGATCTCACGCGCTCACCGGCGGCTCCGGCGCGCGGCGACGCGGATTCGCGGATCGACCAGGCTGTAGGTGAGGTCGGCGATGAGGTTGGCCCCCAGGGTGAGCAGCGCCACGATGACCAGATTGCCCATGATCACCGGATAGTCGCGCTCGTAGACCGCCTGGACCATCAGCTGGCCCATGCCGGGAATGGCGAAGATCGACTCGATGATGACGCTGCCGCCGATGAGGCCGGGCAGCGAGAGCCCAAGGATCGTCACGATCGGAAGCAGCGCGTTGCGCAGCGCGTGCTTGCCGATCACCACCGGCTCGGCGAGGCCCTTGGCCCGCGCCGACTGGATGTAGTCCTGGCGCACCACCTCGAGCATCGACTGCCGCATATAGCGGGAGAAGCTGGCGAGGCCGCCGAAGGTGGCCACCAGGATCGGCAAGATCAGGTGGCTCAGGAAATCCCATTGCTGCCGCCAGAAGGAGAGGTACTCCCACGTGGGCGAGCGCAGGCCGGAGATGGGAAGCCATCCGAGCTGAACGCCGAACAGGATCATCAGCATCAGGGCCAGCCAGAAATCGGGCGTGGCGAAGCCCACGAACACGAACACGGTCGTGACCTTGTCGAACCGCGAATACTGGCGCGTCGCCGAGATCACGCCGATGGGGATCGCCAGCATCACGATGATCATCATCTCGGCGACGTTCAGGGCCAGCGTGATCGGCAGCCGCTCGCGGATCTTCTGCAGCACCGGGCGCGCGTCCGGCGCGAACGAGCGCCCGAAATCCAGCCGGACGATCCGCGTCAGCCAGTTCCAGTACTGCACGTGAATGGGCTTGTCGAGCCCGTACGCCTGGATGAGCCGCTCCCGGCCTTCTCGGTCGGCGGTCGTGGTCGCGTCCGGGTTACTGATGTCGACGGGCTCGCCGGGGGCCAGGTGCATCAGGAAGAACGAGATGAGCGTGATGCCGACCAGGAGGGGAAGCGCGAGAATGAGCCGCCGCAGCGCGTACGGGAGCATGGCGCGCTATTCTAGCTTGAGCCGTTGATAACTACATCTACCCCGCCGTGTAGCGCTGCAAGGGCCTGGGGACGTACCACTCGTTGAAGTTGTAGCGAATGCCGTTCGGCGACGGCACGACGCCGCGGACTCGCGACGAGACTACCGGCAGGGCGTCCCGGAAGTACAGGAAGACGATCGGCTGATCCTCGGCCAGAATCTCCTGGAACCGGTCGTAGTACTTCTTCCGCTCCTCCTCGACGCAGGACATGCGCCCCTTTTCCAGCATCTCGTCGGCCTCGGGGTTCGCATAGCCGATGCGGTTGAGGTCGTCCGGGCCCGTCTTCGACGAGTGCCAGACCTCGAATTGATCGGGGTCCTGCCCGATGCCCCAGCCCAGGATGATCGCCTCGAATCGCCGCTTCTTGATGTACTCCTTCAGAAACGACGCCCACTCGATCACCTGGATGTCGACCTTGACGCCGAGGTCTTTCAAGGACGCCTGCACGATCTCGGCGACCTTGCGCCGCTCGTCGTTGCCCTGGTTGGTCCGCAGCACGAACTCGAACGGCTGGCCGTCCTTGACGAGGATGCCGTCGGCGTTCTTGGTGCGCCAGCCGGCCGCGGCCAGGAGCTCGCGCGCCTTCGCCATGTCGTACGGATACGTGCGCACGTTCGGGTTGTACGCCCAAGTGCCGGGCTTGTACGGCCCGGTCGCCTCGCGCCCGAGCCCCAGCCGCACGCCCTCGATCAGCTCGCGCTTGTTGATCGCGTGGGCGAACGCCTGGCGCACTCGCTTGTCGGCGAACCGCGGATCGCCGAGGTTGAACCCGAGATAGGTATAGACGTTGTCCTGGTACTGGTACTTGTTGTAGGCCTTGCGAAACGCCGGGAAGTCAGCCTGTCGCTTGAACTGCAGCGCGGTCAGGCCGGCCGGCCCGGCCGAATCGATGCCTTGCGCCTTCAGCTCGAGAAAGATCGTCGCCTGGCTCGGGATGATACGGTAGACGATCCGTGAGAGGTACGGCCGCCCCTCGAAGTAATCCTGGTTCGCGACGAGGACGACCTTCTCGCCGGGCTTCCACTCCTTGAAGCGGTACGCCCCCGTCCCGATCGGATCGGCCCGGTTCTGCGGCGCCTCCCGCAGGCGCCCCTCCTTCACGTACGTCTCCAGCACGTGGCGCGGCAGGATCCAGATCGACCAGCTCTGCAGCGCCTTGGCGTAGGGCTTCGTGTAGCGCACGTGCAGCGTGTATGGATCGGGCGCATCGACCGCGCCGACCGCTTTGAAGTCCTCGCGATAGGCGGTCGGCGTCTTGGGATTCACCATCGTCTCGTAGGTGAAGACGACGTCATCGGCGGTGAACGGCTTGCCGTCGTGCCAGCGCACGTTCTTGCGAAGCTTGAAGGTGAGGTCCAGACAGTCCCGGCTGAACTCCCAGGACTCGGCCAGCTCGCCGATGATGTTGAGGTCCTTGTCGCGGTTGACGAGGCCGCTGTAGATCAAGCCGCCCACCTCGAACGACGCCCCATCGGTGAGCACGTTCGGAATCAAGCCCGAGATGTTGCCGGTGAGCGCGTCGATGAAGGTGTCGCCGTATGTCGGCTTCGCCGCCTGACCGGTCGCGGGGTCGACGGTGCTGCCCGCCTCGCTGCCGCATCCCCCGACCGCGAGGACGAACAGCAGCGGGAGGTGTCGCAGGCCGAGGGGGCTCATGCCCCTCAGCGCGTCGGCGCGGGCGGCGCGGGTGAGGCGGGAGCCGGCGGGGCCGGCGCGGCGGGAGCGCCCGGGGCCGGGGCGGGCGCGCTGGCCGGCGGCGCGGCCGGCTCGCGCACGACGGAGCTCGCCCGCTCGCCGCCCAGAATGGCGAGCGTGAACGACGTGATCGTGAAGACGATCGCGATGCCGGTGGTGATCTTGCCGAGGAGCGTGGGCGTCCCCATCGACCCGAACACGGCCTGGCTGCCGGCGCCGCCGAACGCCGAGCCGATGTCGGCGCCCTTGCCGGCCTGCAAGAGCACGATGCCGATGATGCCGAAGCAAGCCAGCACGTGAATGATGGTCAGGGCGATGTACATATCACTCCTTGGCCGCGGTGCCGATGCGCGCCGCCTTGCGCACGATCCCGATGAAGCTCTGCGCGTTGAGGCTCGCACCGCCGACCAAGGCGCCGTCGACCTCCGGCTCGGCCAGCAGCACGTCGGCGTTCTCGGCCTTGACGCTGCCGCCGTAGAGGATGCGAACGGTCTGCGCGATCTCCTTCGACGCGAGCTCGGAGAGCAGGCCGCGCAAATATCCCTGGACCTCGGCCGCCTGGGTCGGGGAAGCGTTGACGCCGGTGCCGATCGCCCACACGGGCTCATAGGCGAGCACCGTCTTGGCGATCTCGTCGGTGCCGACGCCGGCGAGGCCGGCGCGCAGCTGGCCCTCGACGGTCGTGAAGGTCAATCCCTGGCGCCGCTCCTCGGCGGTCTCGCCGACACAGAGCACGGGCGTGAGCCCCTGGGCCAGGAGCGCCCGCAGCTTCAGGTTGATCAGCTGATCGGACTCGCCCATCTCCTTACGCCGCTCGGAATGGCCGACGAGCGTCCAGCGGCAGCCGACCTCGGCGAGCATCGGGATCGAGATCTCGCCTGTGTGCGCGCCCGCCGCCTCGTGGTGACACGTTTGCGCGCCGAGCTGGATCGGGCCGCCGGTGAGGATCTCCGACACCGCGGCGAGCGAAGTGAACGGCGGGCACACGACCACCTGGACGCCGCGCGGGCGCTTGAGCCCGTCGCGGAGGCCGGCGGCCAGCGCGCGCGCCTCGACGAGCGTGCCGTGCATCTTCCAGTTGCCGATGACGAGTGGTGTGCGCATCAGCTGTCCGTCAGTGCCTCGACGCCTGGTAGCTTGCGCCCTTCGAGGAACTCGAGGAACGCGCCCCCCGCCGTCGAGATGTAGCCGATCCGCTCGGCGACGCCCGCCTGGGTGACCGCGGCGACGGTGTCGCCGCCGCCGATGACCGAGAACACCGGCGCGTCGGCGACCGCGCGCGCGAGCGCGATCGTTCCCGCGGCGAACGGAGGCTTCTCGAATACGCCCATCGGCCCGTTCCAGACGACCGTGCGCGCGGTCTTGAGCGCACCGGCGAACCGTTCGACCGTGCGCGGCCCGATGTCGAGCCCCATTTGCCCATCGGGAATCTCGCGCACGCCCACCGTGCGCCCCGAGGCGCTGTCGACACCGTCCGCCACCACCGCGTCGACGGGCAGGAGCAGCGCGACGCTCTGGCGCCGTGCGGCCTCCAGCGTGCGCCGCGCGGTTTCGACCTGGCCGGTCTCGACGAGGGAGCGCCCGACCGTGTGACCCATCGCCCGCAGGAACGTGAAGGCCATGCCGCCGCCGATGAGCAGCCCGTCAACCCTGGCCAGCAGGTGCTCGACCAGCGCCAGCTTGTCGGACACCTTGGCACCGCCGAGGATCGCGACCAGCGGCCGCTCGGGCTTCTCGAGGATGCGGCCCAGCGCCGCGAGCTCCTGCTGGAGCAGGAGACCGGCGGCGGCCGGCTTGAGATGCTTCGTGATCGCGGCGATCGAGGCGTGCGCCCGGTGCGCCGCCGCGAACGCGTCGTCCACGTAGCAGTCGGCCAGCTCGGCCAGCGACCGCGCGAACCCGTCGTCGTTGGCCTCTTCTTCCGGGTGGAATCGCAGGTTTTCCAATAACAGGATCTCTCCCGGCTGGAGGGCGCGGGCGCGCTCCAGTGTCGCGGCCCCCATGCAGTCGGAGGCCAGCTCGACCTTCTGGCCGAGCATCTCCTCGAGCCGCGCGGCGATGGGGCGGAGCGAGAACTGGGGCGCGACCTTGCCCTGAGGCCGCCCGAGGTGCGAGGCGAGGACGACGGCGGCGCCGGCCTTGAGCGCGTACTGGATCGTCGGCACGACCGCGCGCAGTCGGGTGTCGTCCGTGACCACGCCGTGGTCGAGCGGCGCGTTGAGGTCGGCGCGGATGAACACGCGCCGCCGCGCCAGATCCAGTTGCGCGATCGTCAGCTTCGCCAACTGAAGCGCTACAGCGTCTTGGCGACGAACTTGATCAGATCACGCACGCGCGAGGAGTAGCCCCACTCGTTGTCGTACCAGGCCAGCACCTTGATCAGGTTCCCCTCGATGGCCGCCGTCGACGGCAGGTCGACGATCGACGAGTGCGGGTTGCCGTTGAAGTCGGAGGAGACGAGCTCCTCCTCGGTCGCGTCCAGGATGCCGCGGAGCTTTCCGGAAGCGGCCTCGCGGAACGCGTCGTTCACCGCGGCCACCGAGGCCGGCTTCTCGAGCTCGGCCACGAGGTCGATCACCGACACGTTGATGGTCGGCACCCGGATGGCGATGCCGTCGAGCTTGCCCTTCAGCTTGGGCAGCACCAGCCCGACCGCGGTCGCGGCGCCGGTCGTCGTCGGAATCATGCTCACGGCGGCGGCGCGGGCGCGGCGCAGGTCCTTGTGCGGGAAGTCGTGGACCGGCTGGTCGTTCGTGTACGAATGCACGGTGGAGGCGAACCCGCGCTTGATCCCGAACTTGTCGTCCAGCACCTTGGCGGTCGTCGCGAGACAGTTCGTGGTGCACGACGCGTTGGAGATGATGCGATGGCGCGCGGGGTCGTAGGTCTGCTCGTTCACGCCGAGCACGATCGTGGCGTCCGGATCCTTCGCGGGTGCCGTGATGATCACCTTCTTGGCGCCGGCCTGCAGGTGCTTCGACGCGGTGGCGGTGTCACGGAAGATGCCGGTCGACTCGACGACCACATCGACGCCGAGGTCGCGCCAGGGCAGGGTCGCCGGATCCTTGAGCGCGCACACCCGGATCTCGCGCCCGTCGACGAAGAGCGACTCGCCCTTGGCGGTCACTTCCGCCTTGAGCGTGCCGTGGACGGAATCGTGCTTCAGCAGATGGCCGAGGGTCTTGGCGTCCGCCAGGTCGTTGACGCCGACCACCTCGATGTCCTTCGACTCGAGCGCCGTGCGGAAAAAGACCCGCCCGATCCGACCGAATCCGTTGACGCCGACGCGAATGCTCATGGGCGAGGCTCCTATTCTGTGGGGACTGTGGGACGTTCGACTTCGCCGGATTATACGGCCGGGTGCGGGACCCGGGCAACTGTTAGGACCCCCACGCGCCGGGCGCCGCCCTCGCGCAGCGCCCGCGCGCACTCGCCCAGCGTCGCACCGGTGGTGAGCACGTCGTCCACCACCAGGACATGGCGTCCGGAAACCTGGGATGACGCCCGGAAGGCGCCGCGCACGTTCGCGCGGCGCTCGGACGCGGCGAGATCGCTCTGCGGCCGGGTCGGTCGCACGCGCCAGAGCCAGCGCGGTCGGACCGGAACGCCGAGCCGCCGCGCCACTCGCTGCGCCAGGAGCTCGGCCTGATTGAAGCCGCGCTCGCGCTCCCGCTCCCGGGCCAGTGGCACCGGCACGACCGCCTCGATCGCCTCCGCCAGCGTCGCCGCGCAGTGCTCCGCCGCGAGATCGCCGAGCGGCCGGGCCAGCGCGCGCTTGCCGGAAAACTTGAAGGCGTGGAGCGCCTCGCGCAGCGCGCCCTCGAAGAGCGCCGCCGACCGCGCGTAGTCGTACGGCGGCGGGTCGGCCGCGCACGCCGGGCAGGACGGCACGGGCAGGGCCGGCTCGCTCGCGTCATCGAACGTCGGCGCCAGCAGCGGCGCCGCGCCGCACACGTGGCATCGTGGGCGGCCCAGACGCGTGATCGCGCCCCAGCAAGACCCGCAGAGCGGGTCGCGCCGGTCAGCGCCGAGAGTCGTCTGGCAGAGCGGGCAGAGCGCGGGGAAGACGAGATCGAGCGCGGTCTGGGTGAAGCCCGCGAGCATGAGCGCGGGAGGTTACGCGCGAACGGGGTGCAGCGTGTTCCAGCGCTGGCACTGGGCGCAGCGGTCCTGCCACATCGGCCCCACCGCGCCGCACGCCGAGCAGCGATGCGGCCAGTCGAAGGCGTGCCCGAGCTGCAGCGCGCGGCGATATTCCTCGAAGGCTTCGCGGGTCTCCCCGCGCCGCTCGAAGACCGCGCCGAGCAGCGCGTGCACCACCGGCGAGCCGGGCACGCGCACCTCGACCTTCTCGAACTGGTCGGCGGCCTCGTCCAGCATCTCGAGCTCGAAGAAGACACGGCCGAGCGCCACCGCGAGGGCGAGGTCGTCCGGCGCGCGCTCCACCGCGGTCCGGTAGAGCGCGATGATCCGGCTCGGCCGCCCCTCCTGCCGGTAGGCGCGCTCGAGGCGCGCCAGCAGCGGAAGCGCCGGCAGGTGCTCGGCGGCACGCTCCCAGGAGCGGACCGCCTCGCGGTGATCGCCGGTCTGCTCGTACGCGTCGCCGAGGGCGAGCGCCGCCGGCAGGAAGAGCCGATCGGCGCGCACCGCGCTCTTGAAGTGCCCGAGCGCCCCACCGGCGTTGGCGCGGGAGACGTCGGCCCGGCCGAGCTCGTAATAGATGATGGCGAGCCACTCGCTCTCCGGCGACCGCTCCGTCGAGCCGATGGCGCCGAAGATACGCTGCTGCAGATCGAGCGCTTCCCGCCACCGGCCGCCCTCGACCGCGAGCTCGCGCATTCCCCGGAGCGCCCCCAGGTGGGTGCGATGCGACTGGAGGACCTGGCGGTACACCGCCGCGGCGTCGTCGGGGCGCCCGAGCCGCCGCGCGTCCTGGGCCCGCCGCAGGAGCTCGGTGGTCGCGGCATCGTCGGCCACGGGCGGCGGGGCGGCGCCGAAGCTCAGCAGGCTTCGGAGCGTGATGCCGAGATCCAGGAGGGAACGGAGAGAGACAGGAAGCTTCACGAACGTGGTGACTTGTGCGGCGCGCAGCATGGGAGCGCGACGGAGCCGGGCACGGCTAGCCCGTGGCCATCCGCTCCTCTTCCTCGATCACCCGCTGGCAGTCGATGCAGTGGCGCGCGAACGGCAGGGCTTCGAGCCGCTTCTCGGAGATCGGCTCGCTGCATCGCTCGCAGGCACCGAACCCGCCGTCGTCCAGCTTCTGCAAGGCGGTGACGACGTCCCGCAGCAGCCGGCGGTCGCCGTTGCCCAGCTCGAAGAAGAATTCTCTCGTGTAGGCGGTGTTCGCCTGATCGCCGAGGTCCTTGATGGAATCGTCTTCCTGGTCTTTCCCGTAGAGGGCGGTTCGCCCAACCTCTTCCGTCAGCTGCCGCTGCTTCTCGATGAGACGCTTTTTGAAGTATGCGAGCCGGTCCTTGCGCATCTGGACCTCCTTCCCCCACCAGGCCGCGCGCTCGACCGATAGACGCTAGCACGCGACCAGGGAGCGTGCAACACCTTCACGGGCCGCGCGCGCACCAACGTCACAAACCGTCGAGCGGCAGGCTCGGCGCGTCGCCCCACAGCCGCTCGAGCGCGTAGTAGGCGCGGGTGTCCTCGAGAAAAACGTGCATCAGGACGTCGCCGTAGTCGAGCAGGACCCAGCCGCTCTCCGCCACACCCTCGGCGTGGCGCGGCTGCACGCCCTCGCCCTTGAGCTCACCGCGGATCGCCTCGGTGATGGTCTGCACGTGCGTGCGCGACTGGCCGCTGCAGATGAGGAAGTAGTCGGTGACGCTCGACACGCGCTGCACATCGAGCACGACCAGGGCACCGGCCTTCTTGTCCAGGGCCGCCCGGGCGGCGCGGCGCGCCTTCCATTCGGCCGACGGCATCGTCACGCGCCCTCGCCGCGGTAGAGCCGCGTGGTCCGAATGTACGTGGCGACGGCGTCGGGCACCCGGTACGCGATCGAGCGCCCCTCGCGCACCCGGCGCCGGATGTCCGACGCCGAGATGGGCAGGGACGTCGCGCGGACGACCAGCGGCGCCTCGCCGATCTCGTGCACGACCTTCTGCACCGCCGCGCTGTCCGGATCGAACGCGCTACCGGCCCGCGGCACCACGACGATCTGCGCGAGCTCGGCGACGCGCCGCGGCGTCCGCCAGCTCAAGAGATCGAGGAACGTCTCCGATCCGACGATCAGGAACGCCTCGTCGCGCGGAATGCCGAGCGCGGCGAGCGTGTCGACCGTGTACGAGGGGCCGGCGCGGGAGAGCTCGACGTCGGAGGCCGCGAACTTCGGATGCCCGGCGATCGCCAGCTCGACCATCGCGTGCCGGTCGGCGGCGGGCGCCAGCTGCGCGCTCGGCTTGTGCGGCGGCGCGGGCGCGGTCACGAAGAGCACGCGGTCGAGCCCGAGCGCGTCCAGCACCTCGTCGGCAAGCAGCAGGTGCCCGTAGTGGACCGGATTGAAGGACCCGCCGAAGAGGCCCGTGCGGAAGGGCACCTAGTCCCGCACCTGCCCGTCGCCCTGCACGACGAACTTGGTCGTCGTCAATTCCCGAACCCCGACCGGCCCGCGGGCGTGAACCCGGGAGGTCGAGATGCCCATCTCGGCGCCCATGCCGAACTGATTGCCGTCGACCAGCCGGGTCGACGCGTTGACGAGGACGGCGGCCGCGTCGACCTCGCGCGTGAACCGGCGGGCGTGGGCGAGATCGCTCGTCACGATCGCCTCCGCGAGGCCCGTGCCGTGCCGCCCGATGTGGCGGATCGCCTCGTCGAGATCGTCGACCACGCGGATCGCCAGGATCAGGTCGAGGTATTCCTCGTCCCAGTCGGCGTCGGTCGCCGGCATCGTGCCGGGGACCAGCGCCACCGTGCGAGGGCAGCCGCGAAGCGCGACGCCCGCCTCTGAGAGTCGCGCGGCGAGCCCCGGCAGGAGCCCGGGCGCGATGTCGCGGTGGACCAGGAGCGTCTCGAGCGCGTTGCACACGCTCGGCCGCTGCGCCTTGGCGTTGACGACGATCGTCGTGGCCATCGCGTGATCGGCGCCGGCGTCGACGTACACGTGCACGAGCCCCTTGTCGTGCTTGAGCACGGGCACGCGCGAGTGCTCGCTCACCCACCGCACGAACTCCTCGCCGCCGCGCGGGATGACCATGTCCACGAGCCCGCCGGCCTCGAGCAGCGCGCTCACCGCGGCGCGGTCGGTGGTGTCGATGAACTGGATCGCGTCGGGCGGCGCGCCCACCTTCTCCAGGGCCTTGGCGAGCACCGCCGCGATCGCGGTGTTCGACTCGATCGCCTCGCTTCCGCCGCGCAGCACCACCGCGTTGCCGGACTTCACGCAGAGGCCGCCCGCATCGGCGGTGACGTTCGGCCGCGACTCGTAGATGAAGCCGATGACACCCAGCGGCACGCGCACGCGCGAGATCTCGATCCCGTTCGGCCGGCGCCACGACTCGACGACGGTGCCGACCGGATCGGGAAGCGCGGCGATCTCGCGCAGCCCCTGGGCCATCTCCTCGATGCGCGCCTCGGTGAGCGTCAGGCGGTCGAGGAACGCCTTGGTGACCCGGCCGCGCGCGCGATCGAGGTCGCCCCGGTTGGCCTCGAGCAGCGCCGCCGACTTCTCGACGAGCCCGCGCGCCATCTGGGCCAGCGCCTCGTTCTTCGTCCTGGTCGGGCAGAGGGCCAGGGCCCGGGCCGCGGCGCGCGCGGCCCGGACGCGGGTTTCGACGAGCGTCCGGGCGTCCATAGCCATCCCCTAGAGGATCACCAGATTGTCACGATGGATCACTTCGTCAAAGCTCTTGTACCCCAGCCGCTGCTCGATCTCCTGCGTCTTCGCTCCCCGGATCTTCCGGAGCTCGGCGGCGTCGAAGTTGACGACGCCGCGGGCGAACTCCGCGCCGGCGGTGCCCCCGCGCAGGGCCACCACCTCGCCCGATGCGAAGTCGCCCTTGACCTCGACTATGCCTGAGGGCAGGAGGCTTTTGCCACGCTGCGTGAGGGCGTCCAGCGCGCCGGCGTCGACGGTGAGCCACCCCTGCGGGGGGACGGCGAACGCGATCCACCGCTTGCGGGCGCCCAGGCGCGCCGCCTTCGGGGCGAAGTACGTGCCGACGGGCTCGCCGTCGACGATACGCTTGAGCACCCCGGGTTCCCGGCCGCTGGCGATGATCATCGGGACCCCGGCCGCCGCCGCCTTGCGCGCCGCCTGGAGCTTCGTCGCCATGCCGCCGACCGAGATGCGATCCGCGTGGTCGCGCGCGAGCTGGGCGATCTCGTCGGTGACCGCCTCCACCATGTCGAGCTTCCGGGCGCGCGCGTTCACAGCGGGGTCGTCCGTGTAGAGGCCGTCGACGTCGGTCAGGAGTACCAGCAGGTCGGCGTCGATCAGGGAGGCGACCAGCGCGCTCAGGTTGTCGTTGTCGCCGACCTTGATCTCCTCGACGGCGACCGTGTCGTTCTCGTTGACGATCGGCAGCACGTCGAACTTCAACAGCGCCAGGAGCGTGTTCTTGGCGTTCAGGTAACGCGCGCGATCGGAGATGTCCTGCGCGGTCAGGAGGACCTGCCCGACCTGGATCCGGTGGTGCCCGAACGCGGCCTCGTACTGCCACATGAGCGCGGACTGGCCCACCGCGGCCGCCGCCTGCTTTTCCGGAATCGATCGGGGCCGCTCGGGCAGCTTGAGCCGCGCGGTGCCGCTCGCGATCGCGCCCGAGCTCACCAGCACGATCCGCCGCCCCTCGCGAATCGCCGCGATGTCGGCGGCGAGCGACTCGATGCGTTCGGCGGACGCGCCGGTGCCCGCCGTGGTCACGAGACCGCTGCCGACCTTCACCACGATCCGCCGTACGCGCCCGAGCCGGCGCGCGGTGGTCATGACTGGTGCCCCGTCGACGCGGGCGCCGAGGCCGACGCGGACATGAAATCGAGTCGCCGGGCGATCTCTCGCACCAGGTCCGTGAGACCGGCCCCCGTGACGGCCGAGATGACGAGCAGGCTCAGGCCCTTCGAGGCGCAGTGCCGCTCGACCCGTTCGCGGTTCGGCGCCGCGTCCGGAAGATCCGACTTGTTGGCGACGACGATCTGGGGCCGCGCCGCCAGATCGGGCGAGTAGGCGGCGAGCTCCTGGTTGATCGTCTTCAAGTCTTCGATCGGGTCGCGGCCGGCCTGTGGATCGAGGTCGAGCAGGTGCAGCAGCAGGCGCGTTCGCTCGGTGTGACGCAGGAACTGGTGGCCGAGGCCCTTGCCCTCGGCGGCGCCGGGAATGAGTCCGGGCAGATCGGCGATGACGAACGTCCGCTCACCGTCGGCGCGCACGATGCCGAGCGTCGGCTCGAGCGTCGTGAACGGGTAGTTGGCGATCTTCGGGCGCGCCGCCGACAGGCGCGAGACGAGCGTCGACTTGCCGGCGTTCGGGAAGCCGATGACGCCGACGTCGGCCAGGAGCTTCAGCTCCAGATGGAGCCAGCGCTCGGGCCCAGTACGCCCGAGGTCGGCGCGGCGGGGCGCCCGGTTGGTGGACGTGGCGAAGCGCGCGTTGCCCCTCCCGCCGATCGCGCCGCGGATCGCCATGACGCGCTGGCCCTTGGTCGTCAGGTCGCCGAGATGCTCGCCGGTGTCGCGATCGGCGACGACGGTGCCGAGCGGCACTCTCAGGGTCGTGTCGCGGCCGCTGGCGCCGTGACGGTTCGACCCCTGCCCGTGGGTGCCGCGCTGGGCGTGGTAGTGGCGCTTGTAATGGTAATCGAGCAGCGTGGTCAGCGCGGGATCGGCCTCGAGCCAGATGCTGCCGCCGTCCCCGCCGTCGCCACCGTCGGGACCGCCATAGGGGACGAACTTCTCGCGGCGGAAGCTCACGCAGCCGGCGCCCCCGTCGCCGCCCTTGACGAACACATCGATCTCGTCGACGAACATGCCGTACACCGCGGGCCGGGGGGCCCGCCGGAGGGTTACGCCGAGTTGGAGCCGACGCTCACGTAGCGCGAATCTCCGCGTCGTTCGAACTTCACGTAGCCGTCGATCTTCGCGAAGAGCGTGTCGTCGGAGCCGAGCCCCACGTTCAGGCCGGGCTTGAATCGGGTGCCGCGCTGCCGGACCAGGATGGAGCCGCCCGTCACGAACTGGCCGGCGAAGCGCTTCACACCGAGCATCTGGGGATTGGAGTCCCGGCCGTTCCTGGAGCTGCCGACGCCTTTCTTGTGCGCCATCGTTCCTAGACCTCGATCGAGGTGATGCGGACCGTCGTCGCCGCCTGGCGGTGACCGCGGTTCCGGCGATAGTTCTTCCGGCGTTTGAATTTCACGACCATTACCTTCCGGCGGCGGCCCTGTGCCACGACCTCGCCGGACACCTTCGCGCGGCTGAGCGCCTTCTCGCCGGCGATGACGTCGCCGTCACGCGTGACGAGGAGGACGGAGCGAAACTCGACCGCCGCCCCCTTCTCGCCCGGCACCTTCTCGATGGAGACGAGCTGGCCCGGCGCCACGCGGTACTGCTTACCCCCGGTCGCGATCACCGCTTCCATGTCAGACCTTTCTTCGTGTCCCGGCTTCGGCGAGCCCCCATCAGAGCACAGGCCGACGCCTTGCGTCAACAATCCCTCGGCACGCACAGCCTTCCATAGGCGCGCCTCGGCCGGCGGGGCCCCAGCCCCGCGACGGCCTGCAGCGCGCACAGCCTTGGGCCGCCGGGGACCGGGCGTGCTACGCCGTCTTCATGTACTCGGCGAGCTGCTTGCGCACGAAGAGGCGCGAGCGATGCACGCGAGACTTCACGGCCGGCAGACTGATGCCGAGCGCCTCGGCGATGTCCGGGTTCGACAGACCCTCGACGTCGTGCATGACCAGCGCCGTGCGGTAGTCGGCCGGCAGCTCGTCGATGGCGGCGCCGAGCACCCGGCGCAGCTCGCCCTGGAGCGCCTGCTCGTCGACCCGCTCCGACCAGTCGGCCATCGGCTCGAAGTGGCGGCCGGCCTCGTCGAACGCCGGGAGCACGTCGTCCATCGCGATCTCGTGCGCCTTCGCCTTGCGCGCGCGCAGCTTCTGGTAGGCCGCGTTGGCGGCGATGCGGTAGAGCCAGCTGCCGAAGGCGGCTTCGCCCTTGAACGTCGAGATCTTGCGCGCGGCCGTCCACAGGGCGTCCTGCGCGACCTCCTCGGCGTCCTCGTTCGATCCCGTGATGCGCAGGGCGAGCCGGTACACGCGATCGCCGTAGGTGTCCACCAGGAGCTCCGGGGCTTCGGGATCCTCGCGGCGCAGCGCCTCGACGAGGGCCGCGTCGCCGTCGACTTTCGTGCTGTCCATGACAGTCATACCCTCGGCTCGAACAGCGTCAGATAGCGCTTCATCTCCGCCACGCACTGCTCCATGACGACGATGTCCTTCGTGAGCTTGGTCAGGAGAATCGCGCCTTCCAGCGACGCGACGAGAAAGTCAGCGACCGCGTCGGGCCGGCAGGCGTCGCCGACTCCGCCCCTCGCCTGCTCGGCGCGCAGCGCCAGCGTGAGCCGCTCGCGCCACGCCGCAAACACCGAGGCGAGCCGCGCCCGGAACCCCTCGTGCACGTCGGACAGCTCGGCGGCGAGATTGCCGAGCGGGCAGCCGCCGAC
>DASRIY010000097.1:0-2333 GCA_035649755.1 Candidatus Methylomirabilota bacterium | reverse complement strand
CCATCGATCTGGCGATGCCGCCCGACGTGGACACGCCGGAAGACTACGCGAAGCTTCATGTACAATAGCTAGCCATGCGCGAAGACATCCGGAAGATCCAGGAGATGATGGAAGCGGCCGAGTACGTCACCGACGCGCCGGTCGCGACGTCGGTGCACCTCGCGATGCGGCTGCGCAAGCCGCTGCTCATCGAGGGACCGGCCGGCGTCGGGAAAACCGAGGTCGCGAAGGTGATGGCGCGGGTGCTCGGGACGAACCTCATCCGCCTGCAGTGCTACGAAGGCCTCGACGTCTCGACCGCGCTCTACGAGTGGAACTACCAGAAGCAGCTCCTGCACATCAAGCTCGGCGAAGCGAGCCACAACAATCGCGCCGTGTCCGAGCAGGAGCACGAGATCTTCTCGGAGCCCTTCCTGCTGCGACGTCCGCTGCTGCAGGCGATCACGCAGGAATCGCAGGCGCCGGTTCTCCTGGTCGACGAGTGCGATCGCACCGACGAAGAGTTCGAGGCGTTCATGCTCGAGGTCTTCTCGGAGTGGCAGGTGACCATCCCCGAGATCGGCACGATCAAGGCGACGCACCCGCCCCACGTCATCCTGACCTCGAACCGCACGCGCGAGCTGTCGGACGCGCTCCGGCGCCGCTGCCTCTACCTCTGGATCGACTATCCGACGCCGGACAAGGAGCTCAGGATCATCGCGCGCAAGGTGCCCGGCATCAGCCAGCGCCTGGCCCGCGAGATCGCGAAGTTCATGGAGACGCTCCGCCAGGTGCGGCTGGCCAAGGTGCCCGGCGTTGCCGAGACGCTCGACTGGGCCCAGGCGCTCGCCTCGCTCCACGCCGACCATATCGACGACGCGCTCGTGGCCGAGACGCTCGGCTGCGTGCTGAAGGACGTCGACGACATGAAGCGCTTCCGCGCCGAGGTGGCGAAGACGGGGCTCGCCACGTTCCTGCCCGCCGCCGCGAGCTAGGCGTGCCGCGCGACCTGGCGGCGGCGGTCGCGCGCTTCGCGACGCTGCTGCGACGATCCGGGTTGCCGGTGACGCTGGTCGAGGTCACCGACGCGGTCCGCGCGCTCGACCACCTCGACCTCGGCGATCGGCACGAGCTCTACCTGGGGCTGCGCGCCATCTTCGTCACGCGCCCGGAGGAAGTCCCCCCGTTCGACCGTTGCTTCGACGCCTTCTGGCGTATCGCCCCCGACGGCGACGACTCGTCCGGATTCATTCCGGCGCCGGCGATCGAGGATCCGACGGGCGCCAGCGTCGTGAAGTCGGACCAGAAGAAGGAAGCGCTGGCCCTCGACTCGTGGGGTGAAGAGGAAGCCGAGGAGGCGGGCGATCCACTCAGCGTCCCGCTGGCCTCGGAGGCCGAGGCGCTGGTGCACCAGGACTTTGCCACCTTTGGCGCCGACCAGCTCGACGATCTGCTCAAGCTCACCGTGAAGATCGCCCGCCGCCTGGCCCATCGCATGAGCCGCCGGCGCCGGCCCCGGAAGCGGCGCGGCCGGGTCGACCTGCGGCGAACGCTGCGCGCGAACCTCACCAAGGGCGATCTGATCGACCTGCGCTTCCGCGAGCGCAAGCGCAAGAAGGTCCGGCTGGTCCTGCTCTGCGACGTCTCGGGCTCGATGGACCTCTACAGCCGCTTCCTGCTCCAGTTCCTGTTCGCGTTGCAGAGCGTCTTCGGCCGGGTCGAGACGTTCATCTTCTCGACGCGTCTCACGCGGATCTCCGAGCTTCTGCGCGGGCGGTCGTACCGGCAGGTGCTCCGGCGGCTCACGGACGTGCGCGACTGGTCGGGCGGCACCAAGATCGGGGAATCGCTCGCTCAGTTCAACCGCGAGTGGCCGCACCTGGTCGACCGGCGCACGATCGTGATCGTCCTCTCCGACGGGTGGGACACGGGCGAGCCCGACGTGCTCGCCACCGAGCTCATGCGCATCAAGCGGCGCGCCGCGCGCGTCATCTGGCTCAATCCGCTCCTCGGCAATCCCTCCTACGAGCCCCTCACGCGCGGCATGGCCGCGGCCCTTCCGCTGATCGACGACTTCGCCGCCGGCCACAACCTCGCCGCCCTGCGCGACCTCGCCGGAAAGCTTCACCTCTAGCCGGCTCTCCCGGGTCGGCGTATCATGAGGATCTATGGCGGAACTCTTCGATCAGATTGACGAACTTCGGCAGTCCCGGGGCAAGGTCGCGGTCGCCACGCTGGTCAACACGCGGGGCACGACGCCGCGAAAAGAGGGCGCGAAGATGCTCGTCGGCGAAGGCGGCGCCGTGCTCGGCTCCGTCACGATCGGCGGATGCGTCGACGCGCAGGTGATCGAG
>DASRIY010000096.1:0-12863 GCA_035649755.1 Candidatus Methylomirabilota bacterium | reverse complement strand
CAACACCAAGGAGGACATGGGGGCGCACTCCGATCTCATCATCCTCTGGGGCGCGAACCTCGCCAGCCAGCCGAACACGGCGCCGCACCTGGTGGCCGCGAAGCGGCGCGGCGCGCACGTCGTCGCCATCGACGTCCGGCGAACCGAAGCGTTCGAGCAGGCTCACGAGAGCCACCTGATCCGGCCCGGTACCGACGCCGCCCTGGCCCTGGCCCTGATGCACGTGATCATCGGCGAGGGCCTGCACGATCCGGCATTCGTTTCGGGCCACACGACGGGCTTTTCCGAGCTGGCGGCTCACGTGGCGCAGCACTCGCCCGAATGGGCCGAGCGAGAGACGGGTGTGCCGGCCACCGCGATCCGCGCGCTGGCCCGGCGCTATGCCGGCACGAAGAAGAGCATGATCCTGATCGGCGGCTCCTCGATGCACAAGAGCGCCAACGGCTGGCAGGCCGGACGCGCGATCACGTGCCTGCCGGCGCTCACCGGCGCGCTCGGTCAGCCCGGCAGCGGCCTGGGTCCCCGTCACGCGGCCGCAAGCTCCGGCATGGGCATGGGCCATCTGGACGGCGGCGATCGCAGGCCGGCGACGGCCTCGGGACGCCCGTACATGATCAGCGAGATGAGCGGCATCCTGGACGACCTGGACGCCGGGCGCATCAAGGTGCTGCTTCTGTTCGGCACCAACATGATCTCGTCCTTCGCCGACGCCTCACGCGTCAGCCGCGCCCTCGACCGGATGGATCTGGTGGTGAGCCACGACCTCTTCATGCAGGACACCGCGCGCCATTACGCTGACGTGGTCCTGCCGGGCACCTCGTGGCTCGAGGAGACCGGCTTCAAGGTGACCAACACGCATCTCTATCTCATGGACCAGATGATCTCCGCCCGCGGCGAGGCGCGGTCGGCCATCTGGGTGATGGACGCATTGGCCCAGCGCCTGGGGGTCGAGGACGTCTTCCCGTGGAAGAGCACAGACGACTTCCTCACCGCGATCTTCGACCATCCCGCGCTCGGTCACGTGACACCTGACGTACTGCGTGCGCAGGATGGACGCCAGACGCTGGCGATTTCCCACGTCGCCCACCCCGATCTGAGTTTTCCGACACCGTCGCGCAAGGTCGAGTTCTTCTCGGAGCGCGCCACTCAGCTCGGTCTGCCGTCGCTTCCGGTCTACGAGCCGATCGCCGAGGACGCCAAGCTCCAGCCGGAGCGCGCGGCAAGATATCCCCTGCTCTTCCGCCAGGGCCGCACGCTGACTCATTTCCACGCGTTCTACGATCAAGGCCGTGCGCTGCCGACCCTCGCGAAGGCCGATCCGGAGCCGCGCCTGTGGATCAATCCCGCCGACGCCGCGGCGCGCCGGATCGCTGACGGAGGCTCCATCCGGATCTTCAACGATCGCGGCGAGATGGACGCGCGGGCTCAGGTCACCGACCGGGTGCCGGTCGGCGTCGTCTGGATGCGCGACGGATGGACCGGCATCAACACCCTCACGAACGGTGGTCGCGCCGTGCCGGACGCGGCGGCCAAGGCCTTCCCCGGCGGCCAGGCGGCGTACGAGGCGCGCGTCGAGGTGACCTCGAGCGGTCGCTAGGCGACACAGGTTGATGGCTCGACGGCCGGCCGGCTCCTCGCTCGCCGTCGCGGCGATCGTCATGGTCGCCGGCGTCGTGATGTCGGCGCGCGTTCAGTCGGCGCCGAGCTACGCCGAGGTCTTCTATCCGAGTGGCGGCTTGCGCATCCAGGCCTATCTCTACCGGCCGGAGGGCGAGGGGCCGTTTCCCGCCGTCATCTACAACCACGGCTCGCGGACCGGACGGGAGCGTCAGTCCGTGCCGTTCGAGCACATCGGCCGTCTCCTGACGAGCGCGGGTTACGTGGCGCTCGTGTCCGAGCGCCGCGGCTACGGCCGATCCGACGGGGCCGCGTGGCCCGAGGACGTCGGCAAGAACCGCGGCCGGACAGTCGCCCGGCTGGATGAGGAGACCGACGACGTCCTGGCCGCCGTCGACTTCCTGCGGACACAAGCGTTCGTGGATGCCAGCCGCCTGGGCGTGATGGGCTGGTCGTTCGGAGGCATCGTGACGATATTCGCGGTGAGCCGCGGGAACGCTTTCGCCGTCGCCGTCGATCAGGCGGGCGGGGCGCTCACCTGGAACACCAACGCGGACGTGCGTTCCGCGCTCACGGCCGCCGCGCAGAAGTCCACGACGCCCACGCTCTTGCAGGTGGCCGAGAACGACCGCACGACCGATTCCATCACGACCGTCGCGAAGATTCTCGACAAGCGCGGCATCCCGCACCGGATGGTGATCTATCCGCCGTTCACGGCCACGTCGCCGCTGTCGTTCGGGACGGGGGCCTCCGGCCACATGGTGTTCGCCGAACGCGGCATGAGCGTGTGGTCGGCGGACGCGCTCGAGTTCCTCGGGCGTTATCTGACGGGGGCGGCTTCCCGCTAGCTTCCGTACAGGTGGCAGGCGACCTGATGGCCGGCGCCGTGCTCGCGGAGCGCCGGCTCCATCTCGCCGCAAACCGGCAGCGCCTGCGGGCAGCGCGGGTGGAACCGGCAGCCCGGTGGCGGATTGAAGGCGCTGGGCACCTCGCCCCTCAGGAGGACCTCCTCGCGCACGTCGTCCGGATGCGAGGGCAGCGCGTTGTTCAAGAGCACCTGCGTGTAGGGATGGAGCGGCCGCTCGTACAGCTCGTCGGCGGCGGCCGTCTCGACGAGCTTGCCCAGGTACATCACACCGATGCGGGTGCTGACGTACTTCACCACCGCGAGATCGTGGGCGATGAAGAGGTAGCTGACCCCAAGCCGGTCCTGGATCTCGCGCAAGAGATTCATCACCTGGGCGCGGATCGAGACGTCCAGGGCGGACACCGCCTCGTCGAGCAGGATGCACTCGGGGTTTGTGGTCAGGGCGCGTGCGATCGCGACGCGCTGGCGCTGTCCTCCTGAGAGCTCGTGGGGGTAGTCGTCGGCGATGCGCGGTCGCAGGCCGACGCGCGCGAGGGATTCGCCGACGCGCTCGGCCACCTCGGCCCGCGAGAGATCGGGCTCGGTTTCGGCCAAGGGCTCGCTGACGGTCGTGCGGATCGTCAGCCGGGGATTCAGCGAGCTGTATGGATCCTGGAAGACCGCCTGCACCGCGCGCCGGTAGCCGGCCAGCTCCTGGCGAGCCAGCGTATGGATGTCGCGGCCTCGGAAGAACACGCCGCCCGCGGTCGGGCGCTCCAGCGACAGGACGAGCCGCGCGGCGGTGGTCTTCCCGCACCCGCTCTCGCCGACCAGGCCCAGGGTCTCGCCGCGGCGCAGGACGAAGTCGATGCCGTCGACCGCCTTCACCGAGCCGAACGTGCGGGCGAAGATCATGCCGCGCGACAGCGGGAAGTGCTTCGTGAGCCCCCGCGCTTCCAGGACGACGTTGCCGTCCCCGTCGACGGGCGCCGCCGCCGGTGGCAGGATGCTCGCCGTGACTCTGACTCGCGCGGCCGAGGTCTCGGCAGCCCGCACACACGCGACGTCGTGATACGGCGCGATCGGCGCCAGCTCGGGCCGCGTTTGGTGACACCGCGGCTCGGCCATCGGGCACCGCGGGGCGAAGCTGCAGCCCGGTGGCACGTTGGCGAGATCCGGCGGCTGGCCCTCGATCGCGGTCAGGGGCGTCCGCCCGCGGGAGAGCGTCGGCAGGCAGTTCAGGAGGCCGATCGTGTAGGGGTGACGAGGCTGGTTGAAGATGTCGCGGGTGCGTCCAGTCTCGACGATGCGCCCGGCGTACATCACCGCCACCCGGTCGCACAGCTTCGCGACGATGCCGAGGTCGTGCGTGACGAAGACCAGCGCGAGGTTCGTCTCCCGCTGGATGTCTTTCAGCAATCTCAAGTATTGGGCCTGGATGGTCACATCGAGCGAGGTCGTCGGCTCGTCGGCAATCAGCAAGCTTGGCTGGCAGGAGATGGCGATGGCGCCCGCCACACGCTGGCGGATGCCGCCGCTCATCTGATGCGGATAGGCGTGAACGCGCCGCTCCGGGTCGCTGATCTTCACCTGGCGCAAGAGCTCCAGCACCCGGTCGTCCAGGGCGCGTCCGCGCAGGCCGCGGTGCAACGCCAGGGTCTCGGCGATCTGCTCGCCAACCGTCATGGCCGGGTTCAGGGAGGCCATCGGATCTTGCAGGATCATCGCGATCCGCGAGCCGCGGAGCTGGCGCATCTCCTCCGGGCTCTTGGTCAGGAGGTTCTGGCCGTCGAAGACGATCTCGCCGCCGACGATGCGTCCACCCGGCTCGGGCACCAGCCGCAAGATCGACAGACACGACATCGATTTGCCGGAGCCCGACTCGCCGACGATCCCCAGCGTCTCGCCGGCGTGAACCGAGAAGGACGCGCCGTCGACGGCCTTGACGATGCCCCGGCGCGTGTAGATGTAGGTGCGAAGGTCCCGCACCTCGAGCAGTGGGTCGGCCAAGCGCTCTCCTAGAGCTCGAAGCCGTAGAGCTTGGCGACGTTGCCTCGGGTGATCTTGAGCCGCTCGTCCGGCGTCGCGTCCTTGAAGTCGCGCGCCACCACGTCCTGCGAATGGGGCCAGGACGACGCCTGGTGCGGGTAGTCCGACGACCACATGAGCCGATCGACGCCCACGAAATGCCGGTTGGCGACGCCGACGAAGTCGTCGATGTACGTGGCGTGCATCTGGCGCTGGAAGTACTCGCTCGGCTTGAGCTTCAGGTTGAACCCGGCGGCGTAGCGTCCGCGGTCGAACGCGCGGTCCATGCGCTGCAGGTAGTAGGGAATCCAGCCGCAGTTGTTCTCGGCCGAGACGATCTGCAGATTCGGGAACCGGTCGAGCACGCCGGAGAAGATCAAGACGCTGAACGAGCGCTCGACCTCGTGGGCGAGGATCGTCGCCCGCATGTAACGCTCGCTGAACTCCCACTGGCTCTCCTGCCCCATGCCGGTGATGGCGTGCAGGCTGACGGGCACGCGGAGCTCCTGGGCGGTTGCCCAGAACGGATCGTAGACCGCCGAGCTGTAGGGCTGATCAGCCGGCGGCGAGCACCAGATCATTGCGCCCTTGAGGCCCGCCTTCACGCAGCGCGCGAGCTCCTGGGCGCCGGCCTTGGGGTCGTAGAGCGAGATCAGGGCCAGCCCCGCCATGCGCTTGGGGGCGTAGCCGCAATAGGCGGCGAGCCAGTCGTTGTAGACGCGGAAGCAGTCCTGCTGGAGCCCGGCGTCTTTCAGCCAGAAGATCCGGAAGCCCAGGGTCGTGTAGAGCACGTCCGCTTCGACGCCGTCGATCTCGTTGTCCTTCAGTCGCTCGGCCGGATCCCACCCGCCGGGGCGCGCGTCGCCGTACGTGCCCTTGGTCAGGAACTCGGCGAGCTCCTGCGGGCTCTTGCCCGCGGCAAGCCCGATTCCGATCGGATGCGGCGAGTGGCCCTCATAGAGGAAGTAGGCGCCCTCCTTGCCGCCGGGGTTCACCGCCAGGCGCGGCGCGCGGTCGCGGTAGCGCTTGTCCACGCGCTCCACCCAGAGATCGGTCGGCTCGCTCACGTGGGAATCCGCCGAGATCAGCTTGTAATCCGTCATCTCAAACCTCCTCTTCGTCGACGCGCCCGATCGTTCGTCTCCCCGCTCACACCTGACGCAGCTTCGGATCGAGTCGGTCGCGCACCCAGTCACCGAGGATGTTGAGCGACAGCACGGTGACCAGGATGGCGATGCCCGGCAGAATCGAAACCCACCACGCTTGCTCGATCAGTCCCCGGCCGTCGGCCACCATGACGCCCCACGACGGGGTCGGCGGCGGGATGCCGACGCCCAGGAACGACAGCGCGGCCTCGAGCACGATCACGTAGCCGACGTGCAGGGTGGCCAGCACCAGGATCGAGGGCGCCAAATTCGGCACGATGTGGCGGAACATGATCCGGGCGCTCGAGCACCCGGCGATGCGCGCGAGCGCGACGAACTCCTGCTGCTTCAGGCCGAGCGTCTCGCCGCGGGTCAGACGCGCGTAGCTCGGCCACAGGAGAAAGACGACGACGATGATGACGTTGGTGAACGACGGCTCGAAGACGACCGACAGCAGCACGGCGATCAGGATGCCCGGAAGCGACAGCGAGATGTCGGCCAGCCGCATCAGGAGCGTGTCGACCCAGCCGTCGAAGAACCCGGCCAGGAGGCCGATGAGGCTACCGGCCGCGCCGGTGAGCGTGATGCCGACGACCGAGACGGCCAGGGAGATCCGCGCGCCGTAGAGCAGGCGGCTCAATGTGTCGCGGCCGTGGCGATCGGTACCGAGCAGGTGCCCCGGCTTGGCGCCCTCGAGCCCGATCGGCGGCGCCAGCCGCTCCCCCAGCGAGCCCTCGAGGGGCGAGTGCGGCGCCAGGAGCGGCGCGAAGAGCGCGCACAGCAAGAGCAGCGCGACGACCGTCAGCGGCACGGCGGGCGGCCAGCGGCGGTCGCGCGCGCGCCGGGCGAGGACTTCCGAGTCGGTGGCGATGGCGGCGCCGTTGCTCACTGCGAATATCTGATCTTCGGGTTCAGGTACGCGTAGAGGACGTCCACGAGCAAGTTCACGCCGATGTACATCGCCGACAGGAACAGGACGACCGTCTGCACGATGGGATAGTCGCGCGAGTCGACCGCCTCGATCACGAGCAGCCCGAGCCCGGGCCACCCGAACACGGTCTCCACGATGATCGAGCCGTTCAGGAGCGCCACGAACAAGAGCGCGGCGAAGGTCACGACCGGCAGCGCCGCGTTCTTGAAGGCGTGCAGCCAGATCACGCGGCGCTCGGGCAGGCCCTTGATGCGGGCGAGCTTGACGTACTCGCTGCCCAGCACGTCGAGCATCGACGAGCGCGTGAGCCGCATGAGCCCGGCCACCGCGAACCAGCCGAGCGTGATCCCCGGCAAGAGCACGTGCAGCGGCGTGCCGCGCCCCGACGTGGGCAAGAGATGGAGCAGCACGCCGAAGATGAGCACGAGGACGAGCCCCAGCCAGAACGGCGGCACCGCCTGGCCGAGCGCGGCGAAGGCGCGGGCGGCGTAATCGAGCGGGCTGCCGCGACGCACCGCGGAATACACACCGACCGGCAGCGCGACCAGAATCACGATGAGCACGGCGATGCCACCGAGCTCGAGCGTGGCGCCGTAGCGCTCGACGACCAGGTCGAGGGCGGGCCGGCGGAAGCGGACGGATCGCCCGAAATCGCCTTGCAGCGCCTGGGTCGCGAAGCGCCAGTACTGCACGGTCCACGGGCGGTCGAGCCCGAGGTGCGCGCGCATCAGCTCGATGTCGGCCTTGGTCGCCTCGGCGGGCATCATGATCTGGATCGGGTCGCCGGACATGCGCACGAGCGCGAAGACGACGACCGAGACCACGAACATCGACACGATCGATTGCACCACCCGGCCGAGGATGAAGCGCTGCATTACCGGTGAAGGATACTCCGGAGCTTGTCGACGAAGGCCGGTTCGAGGGCGAAGAGGTTGGCGATGAGCCGCTCCAGCTCTTCGCCGGACACCGGCTCGATCGTCATCTGCGCTTTGTCGGCCTCGGCCTTGAGCGCGGGGTCGCCGAGCGCCGCCAGGAACGCCTTGCGGAGCGTCTGGACCCGGTCCTTCGGCGTACCCGGCGGCGCGATGAACGGGCGCGAGTACGCGCTGCCGTCCTGGATGCCCACCTGCAGGAGCCGCCGCGACTCGTCGCTCTTCGCCAGGCTCCCGGCCAGCGGAACGCGCGGCAGATCGGCCAGCGGCTTCGAGGTCACCTGCATGACCGGCACCGCGTCACCCGCTTCGAGAGCGCGGCGCCAGGTGGCCTTCATCGATTCCCAGGCCCAGCAGGCGCCGGCCACCTCGCCGCTCTCCGCGGCCAGGCGGATCTCGGCGGTCCCCTTGTAGCCCGTGACGACCTGGATCGGAAGCCCGAGGGCGGCCTTGATGATTCTCGGAGAGTTGTCCGTGGGAGCCCCGGGCGCGACGGCGCCGATCTTCACCGGGGTCTTGGCGGCCATCCACTGCTCGACCGAGGTGATCCCGCTCGCGCGAGTCATCGAGCACACGACCTCTTCCTTGAGGGTTGCCCCGATGTACTCGAAGCGCCGTGCGTCGAACTCGATCCCCGGCTGGCCCAGCACCTGAGCGAGGAGCAGCGTGCCGGGGACGTGCGCCAGCGAGAGACCGTCGGGCTTGGCCACGCGGTAGAGATGGTTGGCGGAGATGAGGCCGCCGGCGCCGGTCATGTTCTCGACGATGATCGCGGGATTCCCCGGGATATGCCGGCCGAGGTGCCTGGCGAGAAGCCGCGCGTAGGTGTCGAAGCCGCCGCCGGGCGCCAGGCCCACGACGATGCGCACGGTCTTGCCGGCGAAGAACGATTGGGCTTCCAGGGGGCGCGAGCCGGCGAGCGCCAACACGACGGCCACTGCCGAGAGGGCGAGGGCCCGTCGCCTCATGCGCGGCCCCAGAGCTCGCGCGTGGCGATGCGCGCCCCTTCTACCAGCGCCTCGAACTTTGCCCAGACGACGGTCGGGTGGATCTCGGTCGATCCCGCGAACGTGGCGAAGCCGCAGTCGGCACCGGCGATGATGTTCTCGCGCCCCACGACCTTCGCGAATCTCACGATGCGCTGGGCCACCAGATCCGGGTGCTCGACGAGGACGGTCGATTGCGTGATGGTGCCGGGGATGAGGACGGCGCCCTCGGGCAGCTTCACGGTTTCCCATACCCGCCACTCGTGCTCGTGGCGCGGGTTCGCGGCCTCGAACGAATAGGCGCCGGCGCGGATCTTCAGCATCACGTCGACGAAGTGCTTCAGCTCCAGGTCGTGAACGCGCGGGCCGATGTTGATCCCGTAGCACGTGTGCCAGCGGATCCGGTCGCGCGGCAGCCCGCGGAGCGCGTGGTTGAGCGCCTCCACGCGCACCTCGGCCCAGCGGCGCACCTGCTCCACGCCGAGCTCGGGATGCGTGATGTAGTGGGTCGCCAGGTGCGGATCGTCGATCTGCACGAGGAAGCCGGCGTCCACGATCGCCCGGTACTCCTGGTGCATCGCGTCCGCGATCGCGAACAGATATTCCTCGTCGGTCTTGTAGTAGGCGTTGCGCTGCCAGTCCTCGACGCTCGTCGGCGAGATCGCCGGGATGAAGGCCTCCTGGACAGCAGCACCCTGGAGGGCCGCCTTGAGATTGTCGATGTCGGCCTGCACGTGCTTGGCGCCCTTGTAGGCGATGGGCCCGGTGCACACCATATGCATCGACCGCGCGGGAGGGCTCGGCATCGCGCGTCCGAACCACTCGTAGAACTCGGGGAAGGCTCGCACCTCGCGCGATCCGCTCCACGGGCTGCCCCGCCCCTGCCGGTCGGGCTCGAAGCCCGAGAGCCGCTCGTTGACGTAGGGAATGAAGCCCGGCTTACCCATCTCGCCGTCGTCGACGACGTCCACACCGAGCTGGGCTTGCTTCGTGACGATCTCGCTCACCGCGGTCCGCACCCGGCTCGCGTACCGACCCTGGTCGTAGGGCTCTTCGCCCGACCTCGCTCGGATCAGCTCGAGCAGGTCGGGCGGCCGCGGCAGGCTGCCCGCGTGCGTCGTGAGGATGCGGTCGCTGCTGCGCTTCATGGCTGACTAGCCCGCGGGGCTCACGTACTCGTAGTTGGTCTCCATGGGGACGTACGCGAGCGTCTGCCAGCCGCCCACCTTCTTGCTCGTGGCCCACGTGATCGACTTCATGCCGAGCATGACCCCGTAGTAGCCGTCGTAGAGCTTCTGACCCAGCGCGGAGCTGAGCTTGGCTCGGCGATCGGAATCGACTTCGCGCATGGCCGTCTCGATGTCCTCGTCGTAGGCGCCGTCGAGGAGGAGGTTGAAGGAGCCCTTGGAATGCAGCACGCGGCTCCAGGCCAGGATCGGCTCGTCGAACGGCGGCGAGCCGTACACCCAGTGCGTCTTGTTGGCCTTGCGGTTGCGGCTCTTGGGGCCGAACGTGCTGATCATCTCGGGGAAGCGCTTGGGCTTGATCCCCACCTTCTCCCAGTCGAGCGCCACCGCTTCCATGACGTCCGGCCCGTCGAGGGCGTAAACCATGACCATCGGGTTCACGCGCACCTCGAACCCGCCCGCGTGTCCGGCCTCGGCCAGGAGCTTCTTCGCACGCTCCGGGTCGTAGGGCGGGAGCTTCCAGTCCGCGCTGTAGCCCTTGTGGAACGGGTAGTAGTAGTACGAGAACGGGGTGTCGGAGCCCTTGCCCTTCCAGAGCGCGTTGATGATCGCCTTCTTGTTGACGGCGAGGTTCATCGCCAGACGGACCTTCCGGGCGTTCTCGCGGCTCTTCGGATCGTTCATGTCGCCCGCCCACGGACAGGTCGGGCAATAGTCCTCGCGATCCTGCGTCGTCTGGCCGCCGAGCACCACCCAGTAGCACGCGGAATTGGGAACGTCGTGCAAGCGGAGCCCGGCCTTGACGGCCTGATCGAGGTAGTCGCCGAAGACGATCCCGATGTCGATCTCGCCGGCCCGGAGCCCGGACAGCCGCGTGGCCGGATCAGGCACCCGGCGAATCACCAGCTCCTTGAAGCCGGGCGTCTTGCGCCAGTGGCCCTGAACGGCCTCGAAGCGGTGATAGTCGCCCTGGCGTCCCTCGACGTGGCGATAGGGCCCGGTGCCAATGGGATGCAGGGCGGCCTTTTCCTCGCCGACCGACTCGAGATACTTCTTCGGCACCACGTTCTGGTAGCCCACGAACTGCGTGAAGTTCGACGCGACTTCCCAGACGCGGTTCTTGAAGTGCAACACCAGCGTCAGCTTGTCCGGCGTCTCGATGCGCTCGAGGTTATTGCGGAAGAACGGCGCGGAGCCGCCGCCGGCATCCGGCTTCATGTTCTGCTCGATGGTGAACTTGACGTCCTCGGCCGTCAGCTCGCCCCAGCCCTCGTGGAACTTGACCCCGGAGCGGAGCTTGAACGTCCACGTCTTGAGATCGTTCGACGCCTTCCATTCGGTCGCGAGCCCCGGGCGGTACTCGAAGGTCCTGGCATCGCGCGTGATGAGGGGGTCGTACACGCAGTCCCACAGGCACTTCTCGCTCTGGGTCGAGCGCCAGGCGAACGGCGTCTCGGTGCCCCACTGCCCCACCGCCACCACGAGCCGATCGCGAGCCTGGCCGGCGCCGCGCCCGGGAAGCACCAGCGGGGCCGCGGTGATGGTGGCCGCGGCCGTGCCGGCGCGCTTGAGAAACGTTCGGCGATCGATCGGTCGGGCCATGGCGATGTCCTCTCCTAGTCCTTGATCCGCATGTCCTCGTAGGACGGGAACGGCGAGTTGTGGATCTGGGTGATCGTGTGCTCGGTGACACGCGGCCCCACGCCCATGAGCGCGCGGAAGTCCATGATCGGCCCGAACATCGCCCGGTCGATCGTGGCCTGCTGGATCTTGAAGAGCAGGGCCTCGCGCTTCTTCACGTCACGCTCGCGAGCCTGCTGCAGGAAGAGGTCGTCGAGGTCGGGATAGCCCCCGTAGGCGTAGGCGCCCTTGGAGTAGATGAACTCCTGCACGCGGCTGGCGGCGTTCCCGGAGTTCCCGACGCCGGTGATGAAGAGATTACGCAGCTTCTTCTCGCGCCAGGCGGCGTAGAAGGCCGCCCGCTCCAGGATGCGCATCTTCACCCGGATGCCAACCGCGTTCAGGTAGTTCACCACCGATTCGGCCATCGTGAAGAACGGCGGGATCGGCGTGAGCTCACCCGCATCGAGACCGTTCGGATATCCCGCCTCGGCCAGAAGCTGCTTCGATCTCGCCGGATCGTAGGCCGGCGGCTCGGTCTGCATGGCGAAGTCCATGACCCGAGGGATGATGATGCCGGTCGGCGGGCAATAGCCGAGGCATGCGGCCTCGTTGATCGCTTTGCGATTGAGCGCGTGAATGGCCGCCAGCCGCATGCGCTTGTCGGCCCAGGGCGACTTCGGGTCCCACTGCTCCGGGAACTCGAGCCAGTTGATCGAGGCGTGGCGCGAGGCGACGATCTGCAGGCGCGGGTCGCGCTTGACGTTCTCGGCGTCGGGGCCGTCGAGGGCGTAGGCGATGTCCGCCTCGCCGGTCTTCAGCATCGCCGCCCGGGTCGTCCCCTCGGGGACGCTCTTCATGACGAGCCGCTTGACGTACGGCGCGTGCCGCCAGTACCCCGCGTAAGCTTCGAGCACGACTTCGACGCCGGGCGTGTGGCCGACGAACTTGTAGGGCCCGGCGCCGATCGGATGCTTTCTGAAGCCCTCGTCCCCGACCTGCGTGACATACTTCTTCGGGACGATGAGTCCGGCCGCGGTGGCCGTGGTGCCGTAGTAGGTCATGAAGTCCGGCCACGGCTCCTTCAGGATGAAGCGGACGGTCAGCGGGTCGACGATCTCGACGCCCCGCACCCGGGCCTCGAACTCCCGGTACGCGGTGCCGCGGTAGCGGTCGTAGCTGAACTTCACGTCCTCCGCGGTGACCGGGTCGCCGTTGTGGAACTTGAGCCCCTTGCGCAGGGTGAACTCGTACACCTTG
Source organism: Candidatus Methylomirabilota bacterium (assembly GCA_035649755.1). GTDB lineage: Bacteria > Methylomirabilota > Methylomirabilia > Rokubacteriales > CSP1-6 > AR31. Next base: position 310 of record DASRIY010000096.1, on the reverse strand, counting down.
CCGTCCGGGCTCTCCTTCCACGACTCCGCGAGGCTCGGCGCCATCCGTTGGCCGGGCAGCGGCCGGACCATCGCGTCATGGATGGCGTAGAGCATGCCGAACGGTGTGATCTGCGGCGGCGCCGTCGAGGGATCGAACCAGGTTGGAGCGATCGTGACATGCCATGCCATGACCGCCTCGCCGGGCTGGGCGGCGTGCGCCGGGCCGGCCCACACAACGATGAGCGCCGCGAAGAGCAGGACGATCCGACGGAGATGGACGTCCATGACGCCTCCCCTCAGCTCACGTATTCGTAGTTGTTCTCGAGCGG
>DASRIY010000095.1:0-15113 GCA_035649755.1 Candidatus Methylomirabilota bacterium | reverse complement strand
CGGAATGCTCTGGACGGCGCCGGCGACGCTCCCGCTGATGGCGGCGGTGCAGCTCATCTGCGCGCGCATCGGCCTCGTCACCGGACGCGGCCTCGCCGGCGCGATTCGCGGACGCTATCCGCGCCCGCTTCTCTACGCCGCCTGCCTCTTGCTGTTGGTCGCCAACGTCTTCAACATCGCGGCCGACCTCGCGGGCATGGCGGACGCGAGCCAGATGCTCACGGGCGTGCCGTCGCTCTTGTCGATTCCCGTCTTCGGAGCGCTCATTCTTCTGGCCACCGTGTACCTGAGCTATCCGCGCTTCGCCCGGTATCTCAAGTGGCTGACCGCGGTGCTGCTGGCCTACATCCTGGCGGCGTTCCTGGCCAGACCGAACTGGTGGCACGTTGCCCTCGCCACCTTCACCCCGCGCCTGGCCTGGGACAGCACGTACATCACGACGCTCGTCGGCGTGCTCGGAACGACGATCTCGCCCTATCTCTTCTTCTGGCAGGCCTCGCACGAGGTCGAGCAGGAGAAAGCCCAGGGCCGCCGGACGCTCGCGCAGCGTCGCGGCGCAACGGCGCACGAGCTGGCCGACGCGCGGCTCGATGTCGTCACCGGCATGTTCTTCTCGAACGTCGCGATGTTCTTCATCATGCTCGCGACGGCGGTCACCCTGCATCCGGCCGGGCGCACCGAGATCGAGACCGCGCGCCAGGCCGCGGAGGCCCTGCGTCCCCTGGCCGGCGACCTCGCCTACGTCCTCTTCGCGCTCGGGCTGATCGGCACCGGACTTCTCGCCATACCGGTGCTGGCGGGCTCGGCGTCGTTCGCGGTCGCCGAGGTCTTCGGCTGGCGCTCGGGTCTCGATCTCACGCCGCGGCGCGGCCGCCGCTTCTATCTGGTGTTCGCCGGCGCTGTGGCGGCCGGGATGCTGCTGGACCTCGCCGGGACAAATCCGATCCGCATGCTCTTTGTCTGCGCCGTCCTCAACGGGCTCCTGGCCTCGCCCCTCCTGTTCCTGGTCATGCTCGTCAGCCGCAACCGCGCCATCATGGGCGAGCACGCGAACGGCCCCTGGTTGAACGTCCTGGGCTGGACGGCGACGGCCGTCATGTCGCTCGCGGCCCTGGCGTTCTTCGCGACCGCCTGGTGAGAGCGCCCGGGCCGTGAAAGACCGGCTCGTGCTCCAGACAATCGGCGTGGTGTCCCTCGCGGTCGTCCTCGTCGTCGGCTACCTGGTGGTCGGGCGCCGCCCGGAGAGCGACGGCGCGCCGGGTGTGGCCGCGTCGCTGCCGCTCGTCAACGCGTGCCTGAACGCGACGAGCGCCGCGCTCCTGACGGCCGGTTACGTGTTCATCCGGCGACGCCGCGTCACCGCGCACCAGGCGTGCATGGTGTCGGCGCTCCTGGTCTCGACGCTCTTCCTCGTCTCGTACGTCACCTACCATTCGCTCGCCGGGTCCCGTCCTTTCACGGGGCAAGGATGGATCCGCGCCGTCTACTTTCCGCTGCTCATCTCGCACATCGTGCTGGCGGCCGTCATCGTCCCGCTGGCGCTTGTCACCGTCTATCGTGCGCTCCAGGGCAGCTTCGCCCGTCACGTGCGGATCGCGCGCTGGACGCTCCCGATCTGGCTCTACGTGTCGGTGACCGGCGTGCTCGTGTACTGGATGCTCTATCGACTGTAAGGAGCGAGTGAGTGAATGACACGGAACGCTACCTGTTTCTCGCGCTGATCGAGGCTGTCCAGGACATCGAGGTGCTCTTTGCGCCAGGCCGCCGGGGCGGTGGAGCTGGCCTTGAATCAGGAGTGGTCGCGAAAGCAGGCGGTGCTCGCCGAGCTGAAGCAGGCGCTCGAGCGCGGGCACTAGACGGCGCCGGAATTTGCTAGACTCCCGCGAGTTCGCGCGCCGTGCCCTCGAATCGAAAAGGAGATTCCGCGTGAGAGCCTCGATGATGATTGCGGTGGCGGTTGCCGCGTTCGGCCTGGCTGCGTGGGCCACGGTTCCGGCGATCGGTCAGGACAAGCCGGTTGAAAGCGGCGCGCTCGATCCGCGGCTCAGGCCGCTCGTCGGCACATGGGAAGGCCGAGTCGAGCTCAAACAGTCTCGAGAGGAGCAGGGGCGCGTGCTCGTCATCCAGGAGAAGGCCGGGCACCTCGAGGGAAGATTCGGCCCTCCTGACAAGGGCCTCGAGCGAGTCGGTCTCGCGACCGATCTCGATGGAGGGCGTCCAAAGGTCAGCTTCAAGCTCAAGAACGGCAACACGTATGCCCTCGAGCTCGTCAAGGACGACTGGCTGTCCGGGAAGATGACCCTCACCGGCGGCAGCCGAGGCAGCACTTCGCCCGACCGGCCGGTTTCCCTCGAGCGGAAGAAGTAGCCGGCGGCTACTCCGCCGTTCGCCGCAGCCCCACCAGCAGCTCGAGCGCGTTTGCGTCCGAGAGCTTGACGCTGGCCGAGCGTACCGCCTGCAGGCCGAACTCACCGAGCGCCAGCAACAGATACTGAGCGGCCGGCGGCGGCGTGTTCGTGTCTCGCACCGACAGAAAAAGTCCGGTGTGCCCCGTGTGCGCGGGCAGCGCCCGGTAGACGCCGGTGGCGGGCCACCCGGCCTCGACGAACGCGTCGCGAAGCTGACGCGCGAAGCCCACCGCCTCGCGATCGGGTACGGCAACGATCCGCAGATCGACCGGGGGAAGCTGGCGCAGCCGGAGGACGAGCTGCGACCGCTGAATGCCCTCGAGCCGCCGATGGCGCGTCAGGTTCCAGGCGCGCCAGGCCAGAACGGGGCTCAGCAGGGCGAGCAGACCGGCGCCGACGTTGTAGCCCGCGTGATCCCAGATGGCGGCCAGCGCAGCGCCGGCGCTCGCGAAGGCCGCGGCAAAGCTGGCGAGCATCAGGTATCTCGGAGACTGGTCCCAGGGCACGGCGCTCCATGATAGCGGGAAGGGAGTGCTGTCGCGGTTAAAGCAGCTCGCCGCGGAGAACCGTGACCGCCTTGCCGCCGAGCTTCACGCGGTCGCCCGCGACGCGAACCCGGACAACCCCGCCGCGCGCCGAGGCCTGGTAGCCGACGAGCTCGCTCTTGCCCAGGCGCGCCGCCCAGAACGGGCCGAGGGCGCAGTGCGCCGAGCCCGTCACCGGGTCCTCGGCGACGCCCGAGCCCGGCGCGAAGAAACGCGAGACGAAATCGTGACCCGCCGAGTCGGCTCGGCTGGTGACGATCACTCCGCGGACGGGCAGGGCGGCGAGCGCCGTGTGGTTCGGCTTCAAGCTCCGGACGGTCTCTTCGCTGTCCACCTCGACCAGGTAGTCGAACTGATTTCGGCCCACGTACTTCGGCGCGGCGCCGAGCGCCTCGGCGAGCCCGCCGGGCACAGGGGCGGGCTCCTCACGCTTGGCCGGGAAATCGAGCTCGATCCACTCGCCGGCGCGGTCGCCCGTCAAAAGGCCGCTCTTCGTGTGGAACCGCGCCTGCTGCGCCGGCGCCAGGTGCCCTTCTTCCCAGAGCATGTGCGCGCTCGCGAGCGTCGCGTGGCCGCAGAGGGCCACCTCGGTCGTCGGCGTGAACCACCGGAGCGCGAAGCCGTCGTCGCGCTTCTCGAGAAACGCGGTCTCGGAGAGGTTCATCTCGCGGGCGACCCGCTGCATCCAGCTCTCGTCGCGCGGCGCGGGCAAGAGGCAGACCGCCGCGGGGTTGCCCGCGAACGGCATGTCGGTGAACGCGTCGACCTGCGTGATCCGGAGACCCACGATGGCGGAAGTGTAGCAACAAAGGTGTTAGAGTCCAGTCGTGATCGGGTGGGCTCGTTTTGACCGTCACCGTGCGACAGAGAAGGAGATCGGCGATGAAGAGAAAGCTTGCGCTACTTCTTGCTGCGCTGTTCGCAGTGTCCCCGCTCGCGGGATTCGCCGCGGAAAAGCAGGTCAAGGACGTCAAGGAGCTCGCCGGAAGCTGGCAGGGCTGGGTCACGGAGCAGACGCAGGAGCGCGCCAACATGGTCGTCCAGGCCGACGGAAAATACAAAGCTTCGACGACGCGAGGCGCGACGACCGAGGGGCAGTTCTTTCTGCAAGACGGTAAGCTCCGTTATCGATCGTCGCGGACGACCGGGACGGCGAAACTATCCGAGGACAAGGGCAAGACCACGCTCTCGGTGATCGCGGACAACCCCGACTACGGCAAAGCAGAGTACGAACGGATCAGGGAGTGATCGCCGCCGGAACCGGGCTCGCCACCGGATCGACGGCTGACGACGCGGCGCTCGAGGCGGCGCTGGCCGCGCTCGAGCGCAGCGGGACCGATCGGGCCGATCTTGCCCTCGTCTTCGCCACCGGCGAGGCTCATCCGCGTGCGCACGAGCTCCTGCATTCCGTTCGCCGCGTGACCGGCGCGCCCGTCGTGCTCGGCTGCAGCGGCGGCGGCATTCTGACCAATCGGCGCGAGGTCGAGGACGAGCCGACGGCGGTCGCGGTGCTGGCGGTGCGCTGCGAGCGCCTGGTGGCGACGCCGTTTCTCTTCGAGCGGCAGGGCGACCGCCCGGATCTCGGCGCCGAGGTGGCGCAGCGGATCGGCGGCACGGTGGCGGAGGGCGGGTGCGTCCTGCTGCTGCCCGACGCGATGGGCTGCAATCCGCCGGCGCTGCTTGCGCAGCTCCACGAGGCGCTGGGCTTCGTGCCAGTGCTCGGCGCGGTTGCGGCGGGCACGACCATGTTCGAGCTCTACAACACGGACGCCGCCTGCGGTGCCCTGGCCGGCGTCGCGCTCTCGGGGCTCCAGCCGGTCATCGGCGTGACGCAAGGGTGTACGCCGATCGGCGAGCCCTTCGTCATCACGGGGGCGGACGCCAACGTGATTCACCGGATCGCGAACCGCCCGGCGCTCGAGATGCTGAGCGCGGCCATCCGCTCGGTCCCGGGCGCCGAGACGCGCGTCCAGCGCGCCGGTGTCTTCGCCGGCCTGGCGATGGATCCCGCCAAGTCCCCGCTCGAGCGGGGCGACTTCCTGGTGCGCAACCTGATCGGCGCCGATCAGTCGAGCGGGGCGGTGGCCGTCGCCGAGCGCGTGCGGGTGGGCCAGACCGTGCAGTTCCAGATCCGCGACGCCGAGGCGTCCCGCGATGATCTCGCGTCGATGCTCGACGACGTGGCGTCGCGCCTGGGCGGCCGGCGGCCCGCCTTCGGCTGCTACTTCGATTGCGCCGGTCGCGGGCGCGCGCTTTTCGGCGTCCCCGACCACGATGTGACGCTCATCCGCGATCGGCTCGGCGACTTCCCGCTGATCGGCTTCTTCGGCAACGGCGAGTTTGCGCCGATCGGCCGCCGGAACTTCTTCCACAACTACACGGGCGCTCTCGTCGTCTTCCCAGAGGCCTGAAGCGCGTGCGCGGCGTCGAGCAGATCCCGTGGCTCTACGACGGGCTCTGCGCGGTGATGGAGCGCACCGGACTCGCGCCCTTCCGGCGCTGGATCGCCGCCGGCGCGCGCGGGCGCACGCTCGACGTGGGGTGCGGGACGGGCCGCGGGCTTCGCTTCTACGGCCCCGGGACGAGCGTGGTGGGGATCGATCCGGCGCGCGATTCGCTGGCGCGCGCGGCGCGGCGCGTTCCAGGCTCGCGGCTGGTGCAGGCGAACGCGGAGGCGCTGCCTTTCCGCGACCGCATCTTCGACACGGTTGTCAGCAGCTTCGTCTTCTGCAGTGTGCCCGATCCCGCGCGCGGCCTGGCCGAGGTCAAGCGCGTGCTGCGTCCGGACGGCCAGCTGCGCATGCTCGAGCACGTCCGCTCGCGGCGGCGCTGGAAGGCAGCGTTCCAGGATCGCGTGCAGCCCCTCTGGACGCGGCTCAGCGGCGGCTGCCGCCCGAACCGGGAGACCGAGCGCCTCGTCGAGGCCTCGGGATTCGTGATCGACCGGGCGGACCGCCTGGACCAGGCCGACCTCCGGCGCTTCTCCGCGCGGCCCGCAAGCGGGCGGCGCCCTCCGGGCTAGCGCTCGAGCAACGCGCGATAGACGTCCGTGGTCCGCGCCATAGCCGCGTCGAACGTATACTGCGAGAGGATCATCGCCTGACCGGTGCGGGCCATCGCGCGTGAGCGCTCGGGCTCACGCAGCGAGGCCAGCATCGCCTGGGCGAGCGCGCCTGAATCGCCGGGCGGCACCAGGCGACCGGTCTCGCCGTCACGCACCAGCTCGGGAATGCCGCCGACGTCGGAGCCCACGACGGGCGTGCCGACCGCGAGCGCCTGCGGGATTACCTGAGACGTCGCCTCGGAGCGGGTCGACGGCAACACCAGCACGTCGAGCGCGGCCATCACCTCGGGCACGTCGCGGCGGAACCCGGTGAGGATCACGCGCGACTCGAGGCCCATCCGCTGCACGCGGCTCTTCACCTCGTCGAAGCCGACGCCGTCGCCGACGATGAGGAAGCGCGTGTCGGGCGCCGCCGCCAGCACCGTGCGCGCAGCGTCGAGGAACACGTTGTGGCCTTTCGAGCCCCGGATGTTCGCGACGAGCCCGATCACCGATGCGCCCCCGAGCCCCAGCTCGTCACGCACGGACTTGCCCGAGACGCCGGCGTGGAACTGCTCGGTATCGACGCCGGCCGAGACCGTTACGATCTTCTCGGGTGCGATCCCGGCGCCGATCACCGTCGCGCGCACCGCCTCGCCGCTGGTGATGATGCGGTCGGCGAGGCGATAGACGAGAGGGTGCCGGATGGGGATCGACACGTGCCGGCTGCGCACGACCGGACGGCGAAGCGACTTCGCGGCGAGGCTGCCGAGCCAGCTGTCGACAGAGCTATGGGTGTGGACCAGGCTCACCCCGCGCTTTCGGATGAGCCGGCGCAAGCGAAGGAACGCGCGGACGTCAGTCGCGCTCCGCATCCGGATCGGCTCTACTGGAACCGAAGCGGCGCGCGCCTCGCGGAGCAGCAGGCTATCGGGCTGGCACGCGATCAGCGCGTTCCAGCCGTGGCCGATCAGCCAGCGAGTTTCGGCGAGCGTCCGGATCTCCTGGCCGCCGCGACCGAGGGAAGACTCGGCGTGCAGAACGGTCGGCATGGCGGCAGGCTACCGCCCTAGTGGAGCAGGAGACGGAAAAGCCGGACGTGTGAGAGCGGCGCTACCAGCGCCCGCCGCCGCGGGACCCGCCGCGACCGCCGCCGCCGCCGAAGCCACCGCGACCGCCACCACCGCCACCACGCCGGTCGCCGCCGCCGCCCCCGGTGCCGGGAGCTTTGGCCTTCTCGACCTGGATGGTGCGGCCGTCGAGGTTCGTGCCGTTGAGGCGGCTGATGGCCTGCTCGGCTTCCTCAGGCGTCGCCATCTCGACGAAACCGAAACCCCGCGAGCGACCGGTGTCCCGGTCGGTCACGACGCTTGCGGACTCGACGCTGCCGACGGCCGCGAAAGCTTCGCGCAGACGTTCGTTTGAGGTGGAGAATGACAGACCGCCCACGAAGAGTTTCACCGCCATGGAAGGGCTCCTTCTGACCGCACAGGGACAAGACCAATCGGAGTATACACTGGTCGGCGACTTCCGCGAGTTGAATCTTACCCGAGGTGCGATCTGGTCCTATCGCTGATCGAGCAACTGGGGTACGTCGGCCTGCTCCTGGTGCTGTTCACGGCCAGTCTCGGCGTCCCCATCCCCGAGGAGCTGCCCATCATCGCCGCCGGCATCCTGTCCAGTCAGATGGTCCTGCGCTGGTGGATCGCGCTCCCGGTCTGCTTCGTCGGCGTGCTCTCCGGCGACATCATCCTGTACTGGGTAGGGCACCATTGGGGGGAAAAAGTCCTCGGTTGGCCGCCGGTTCGCTGGGTCCTGAGCCCCGCTCGTGAAGAACAGCTGAAGGCGGGATACCGGAGCCACGGCGTGAAGATCGTCTTCACGGCGCGCCACGTGATCGGCCTGCGGGCCGCGGCGTTCCTCACGGCCGGGATCTCGCACGTGCCGTTCTGGAAGTTCCTCACCGTCGATGCCGTCGCCGCGCTGGTCAGCGTACCCTTCGGCTTCTTCCTGGCGTTCCTTTTCGCTGACCAGGTCCAGCAAATCTTCTCCGACGTGCATCGGGTGGAGCGGTGGCTGGGGCTGGCCGTACTCGTCGTGATCGCGGTGTGGGTGGCGATCGTCGCCCGCCGGCGGAGCCAGCGGCCGTGATTGGCCACAATGCTATAGTCGGCGAAGAGATGCCCGCGCCTGCCGTCGAGCGGAAACCATGGCATGCCAGCTTCCGGCTGCTGGAGCGCGACGAGCGAGTCTTCGCGGTTCTCCTGGCCGTCGTCATGGTCGGCGGTCTGGCCGCGCTCGGTCTCTTTCCGCTGGCTCCGACCTATACCGATATCGACCTCAAGTGGATCGTCGCCTGCTTCGCGGCCTACAAGGTCGGTATCTTCGCCCTGGTGACGGTCAACCCGCGCGCGACCCGCGCGTACTTCATCGGAGCCCTGGCGATCGATCTTCTCCTGGTCTTCGTCCTCCTGTGCCTCACCGGAGGAGTCGCCAGCGTCTACTACCTGCTGTTCTTTCCGCTCGTCGCGGTCAACGCCTACTACTTTGGTCCGTGGGTCGGGCTCGGCGCCGCAGTGGTGGCTGGGGGACTCTACGCCTGGTCGACGGTGCTTGTTCCGCCATGGGGCGGCTGGGGTTCCGTGATCGTCGCCGCGCTCGCTGGGCTGCCCGCGGTGACCCTGGGTCTGGTCGCCGACCGGGAGCGCCGGGCGCGCGGCGAGGTCGAACGCCTGAACGACGAGCTCACCGGCACGCTGAGCCGACTGCAGACGGCCCAGCAGGAGCTGGTGGTGGCCGAGCGCATGGCGACCGTAGGGCGTCTCTCGCTCCGGATCGCCCACGAGGTGCGCAACCCGATCAGCGCCATCGAGCTGAACGCCGAGATGCTGGAGGACATCGTGCGCGAGCGCAGGGATGCGGAGATGAAGGAGGCGGCCGCGCTCATCGCCGCGATTCGCGACCAGGTGACCACGCTCGACGCCCTGACCGAAGAGTACCTGGCCTTCGCCCGGTTTCCGCGTCCGCACTTCGAGGAGGAGTCGGTCAACCATCTCGTGCAGGAGCTAGCCGATTTCGTTCGCCCGGTGGCAACCCGTCAAGGGCTCACGCTTCGAGTCGAGGTCGACCCGAACGTTCCGATGATGGAGATCGACCGCGGCCTCTTGCGCCAGGCGGTACTGAACCTCGTGAAGAACGGGCTCGAGTCGCTCTCGAGCGGCGGCGAGCTGACGATCGAGAGCCGCTTCGACGGCGACGCGGTGGAGATCGCGGTATCCGACACGGGTGCCGGCATCCCCGTCGACGTCGGGCCGCAGCTCTTCGAGCAGTTCTTCACCACGAAGCCCCAGGGAACCGGCCTCGGACTTTCGATCACGCGGCAGATCGCCGAGGAGCACGACGGCGAGGTCCGGTGGGCAAATCGACGGGACCACGGCGCGACGTTCACGATTCGGCTGCCGGTCAAGAGATCCGCGCGTGGCTGATCCGGCGACCCTCCTGATCGCCGACGACGATCCCGGGCTTCGGGAGAGCCTCGAGCGCACGCTGACGCGCGAGGGTTACCGGGTCGTGCTCGCCTCGGACGGGCGCGCCGCGCTCGAGCGCGTCCAGGCCGGCGGCGTCGATCTGATCGTGACCGACCTCCGCATGCCGGGGCTGACCGGGCTCGAGCTTTTGCGCGCGGCCAAGGCGATCATGCCCGATGTCGACGTGATCTTGCTGACCGCCTTCGGCACCGTCGAGGAAGCCGTGAAGGCGATGAAGGACGGCGCCTACGACTTTCTGACCAAGCCGTTTCGTCGCGAGCAGCTCATCAAGCTCATCGACAAGGCGCTCGAGCGTCGCGACCTGATCGAGCAGAACCGCGCCCTCAAGAAGCAGCTCGAAGACCTGCGCGCCAAGGGGCAGATGATCGGGGCCAGCCCGATCTGGCGGCGCATGATGACCCTCGTCGAGCAGGTCGCCGACAGCTCGGCGACCATCCTCATCCAGGGCGAGAGCGGGACGGGCAAGGAGCTGGTGGCGCGCACGATCCACGAGCGCTCGGCCCGTCGCAACGGCCCGTTCGTGGCCGTCAACTGCGCGGCGCTGCCGGAGACGCTGCTCGAGTCCGAGCTGTTCGGCTACGAGAAGGGCGCGTTCACCGGCGCCGCCGGCCGCAAAGAAGGCCGCTTCGAGCTGGCCAGTGCGGGCACGCTCTTCCTCGACGAGGTGGCCGACCTCTCGCTGGTCACGCAACCCAAGATCCTGCGCGTGCTCCAGGAGGGCGAGTTCGAGCGGCTCGGCGGCACCCGCACGCTCCAGGTCGACGTGCGGATCGTGGCCGCCACCAATCGCGACCTCTCCGACATGGTGAAGGACAAGCGCTTCCGCGAGGACCTCTATTACCGGCTCAACGTCATCACCGTGCGCGTGCCGCCCCTGCGCGAGCATCCGGAGGACATCCGCCTGCTCGCCCAGCACTACCTGCGCGTCTACAGCGCCAAGAATGGCCGCAAGCTCGAGGCCTTCTCGAACGAGGCCATCGCGCGGCTGGAGTCCTATGCCTGGCCGGGCAACGTGCGCGAGCTCGAGAACCTCGTCGAGCGCAGCGTCCTGCTCGCCCGCAAGGATCGGATCGACGCCGAGGACCTGCCGGAGGAAGTCATGGGCGTGAAGCGTCCGCCCCGCGACGCGATTCTGGAGCTGGTCGGCACGCCCCTCGCGGACATCGAGGAGCGCCTGCTCGACGAGACGCTTCGCATCACCGGCGGCAACAAGACGCAGGCCGCCGAGCTCCTGGGCATCGACGTGCGCACCGTCGCGCGAAAGCTCGAACGTCGCAAGGACGATCAGACGGAGGACACCGACCGGCCGTGAAGGCTCTCCTGTTGACCCGCGAGTATCCGCCGCACATCTATGGCGGGGCCGGGGTCGTCGTCGGGCAGCTCGCGCAGGCGCTCAGCCGGCTCATGGCCGTGGAGGTGCGCTGCTTCGGCGAGCGCTCCGCGGCGGAGGCGGCCGCCGCGATCTCGCTTCGGGGCTACACCCCCTGGGAGCGCGTGGGCGCGGGGAAGGACGGCCCGCGGTACGCGCCCGCGCTCGAGACGCTCTCGATCGCGCTGGCGATGGCCCGCGACCCGGTCGACGCCGACGTCGCCCACGCGCACACCTGGTACGCGGACATGGCAGGGCTCTGGATCCGCACGCTCCACCGGATCCCGCTCTGCGTGACCCTGCACAGCATGGAGCCGCTCCGGCCCTGGAAGGCCGATCAGCTGGGCAGCGGCTATCTCCTCTCGAGCTGGATCGAGAAGACTGCGGTGGAGGCGGCCGATCGCGTCATCGCGGTCTCGCGCCAGATGCGCGAGGACATCCTGGCCCACTTCCGCGTCGATCCCGAGCGCGTCGTCGTGATCCACAACGGGATCGACCCCGACCTGTTCCGCCGCACCGAGGCGAAAGACGTGCTGGCGCGCCGGGGCGTCCGCGAGCCGTACGTGCTCTTCGTCGGACGCATCACGGACCAGAAGGGGATCTTTCATTTGCTCGACGCCGCCGCCAAGCTTCCCGCCGGCGTGCAGGTGGTGCTCTGCGCCTCGGCGCCCGACACGCCCGAGATCGAGCAGCGCCTGAGGCGCGCGCTGCCCACGCACCCGAACGTCGTGTGGATCGGCGAGATGGTCCCGGTGCAGGAAGTCGTGCAGCTTTACAGCCACGCGGCGGTCTTCGCGTGCCCGTCGGTGTACGAGCCGTTCGGCCTGATCAACCTGGAGGCGATGGCGTGCGAGACCGCCGTCGTGGCCTCGGGGGTCGGCGGCATCCTCGAGGTTGTCGAGGACGGCACGACGGGTCTCTTGGTGGAGCCGGGGCAGCCGGACGCCCTCGCCGCCGCGATTCGCGCGCTGCTCGACGACCCCGGGCGCCGGCGCGCCATGGGGCAGGCGGGCCGGCGCCGGGTGGAAGCGCACTTCAGCTGGGCGAGCGTGGCCGCGCGGACGCGCGAGGTGTACGAGGCGGCCAAGGTCGAGTTCGCCCGCACGGCGGAGACCTGAAGCGCGTGCCCGCCTCGATCCTGTCGCGCGTGCGCGGCTTCGTCTTCGACCTGGACGGGTGCGTCTGGAACGGGAGCACCCTGAACCCGGGAGCGCGCGAGACCCTGGCGGCGCTCGATCGGGCCGGCCGCGGGCTCGCTTTCGTTTCCAACAACTCGCGCGCCACCGGTGGCGAGCTGCGCGAGAAGCTGCGCGGCCTCGGGGTGGACGTGGCTCGGCACGTTCTCACGCCGCTCGAGATCATCGGCGAGGTGATTCGCGAGCGCTACGGGCTCTCGCGGGTGCTCGTCATCGGCTCGCCCGACATGGCGGCGGTGATCGCGCGGGCCGGCCACGAGCTGGTCGACGTGAAGGACTATCGCGCCGCCACGGTCGTCGCGGTCGGCAACGATTTCGATCTGAGCTACGAGCGCGTCACCAACGCCGCGCGCGCCGCCGCGCGCGGGGCGCCGCTCGTCACGCCGAACATCGATCCGCGGCTGCCGATCGAAGGGGGCGATTTCCTGCCGGGCAGCGGCGCGACCGTGGCCGCCATCGCCACGGCCGCCGGCGTGCAGCCGGTCGTGGTCGGCAAGCCGGAGGCGCCGCTCTTCCGTATTGCGCTCGAGCGCATCGGGCTTCCGGCGGCGGCCGCCGCCATGGTCGGCGACAGCGTACCCTCCGACATCCGCGGCGCCCGGGCGGTCGGCATGGTCACGGTCCTCTACGCGCCAGAGAACGTGCGCGCTGCAGGCCGTCGCGGGGGTGGGGACCCGCCGGCCGAGGCGCGCCTATCGATCGAGGACGGCGCGCCGGCCGGCGAGGCCGACGTGGTCGTGGGCTCGTTCCCCGAGCTGGCGAGCCTGGCCGGGGTCTTCTAATCTGCGCGTGTTAATCTAGCCGCGATGTTCGACATCGGCCTGCAGGAGATGCTCGTCATCGGGGTGCTGGCCCTGCTGGTGTTCGGGCCCAGCAAGCTCCCCGAGCTCGGGCGCATGGTCGGTCGCGCGCTGCGCGAGTTCCGCCGCGCCAGCGACGAGTTCCGATCGACGGTCGAGACGAACCTTCACATCAATGATCCGGATCCGATCACGCCGCCGGCGCCGCCCGTCGAATCAAGGACGACCGTGGTGACCTCGGAGGTCGATCCCACGATCGGCGACGCGACGGTGGCGGCCGACCCGAAGACGGCCGTGGCGGTCGAGCCCGGCGAGCCGTTCTGTGCGCAGCGAGGATCCAAGCTTCTCCACAAGAGCGATTGCTCGTGGGTCCCGCGAATTCCCGAGTCCGAGCGCGCGTACTTCAAGCACATCGCCGACGCCCGCGACCAGGGCTTGCTCTTGTGCCCTGTCTGCGAGCCCTGGGAGCCCATCTAGCCCGTTCGCCTCGAAGGACCTCTAAAAGCCGCCACTCGCTTCTTGTTGACTAGTCAACAAGAGTTGAGTACTATCGCCTGCTACAGGAGGACGGGCATGCGAGAGCTGACGAGCCGGCAGCAAGAGGTCCTGAGCTTCATGCGGGGCTTTCAGGCCAAGCACGGAGTGCCGCCGACCGTTCGCGAGATCGGCGAGCGATTCAGGATCACGCCCCGGGCGGCGTTCGATCACCTGCGAGCGCTCGAACGGAAGGGCGAGCTACAGCGCCGGCCGAGTGTCGGCCGCACCTCGCGGGCGCTCACGCTTCCCAGCGCTGCCAGCGCCGGACGCATCCATCACCAGGTGCCGATCCTCGGCCGCATCGCCGCGGGCCAGCCGCTCCTGGCGCAGGAGAACCGCGAGGGCGAGGTGCCCATCGCGGCGGCGTCCTTGCCCGGGCGTGGTGAAGACGTCTTCGCGCTGCGCGTGCGGGGCGACTCGATGATCGACGCCCACATCTGCGACGGCGATCTGGTGCTCGTGCGGCGCCAGGATTCGGCTCAGCCCAACGACATCGTCGCGGCCATGGTCGAGTCGGAGGCGGGCGGCGAGCCCGAGGCGACGGTGAAGCGATTCCTGCGCGACGGCCCGCGCGTCGTGCTCAAGCCCGAAAACCCGACGATGGCGCCGATCGTCATCGACCCCACGCGGCGCGCGGTGAAGATTCTCGGCAAGGTCGTCGGGCTGCTTCGCGGATTCTGATCCACAGCATCACGGCTTCAGGAGGAAGAAGCATGAGCTCCCACGCAGTGACCTACGCATTGCTCCACCGTCGAGGCTCGCGCGCGTTTTTTTTGTCCCGATCCGCTCAACACCTGAAGAGCTTGCGCCTCGCCCGCGAGACCGTCCGCGCGCTCGCGGCGCTGGGCGCCCTCATCGCATGGGGCGGCGTCTGTCTCTTGCTGGTGCGGTGACGGCCGGCGACGACGCGCCCTGCTCGTAGATCCTCGCTTCGATGAACAGGTCGAGCAGGGCGCCGTCGAGGCGCCCGGCCCGGCGCTCGTGGCTCAGAATGTCGAGGGCCTCGTCGCGCTGGAGCCCCTTCTTGTACGGCCGGTCGCCCGCGGTGAGCGCGTCGTAGATGTCGGCGATGGTCATCATCTTCGACTGCACGGGGATGTCCTCGGCCTTCACCCCGTAGGGATAGCCCGTACCGTCGAGCTTCTCGTGGTGCGAGCGGGCGATTTCCGGGATGCGGCGGAACTCGCGGGTCCACGGAATGCGGGACAGGAACTGGTAGGTGTGGACCACGTGGGACTGGATCTCCTTGAACTCGGCCTCGGTCAGGCTCCCGCGGGCGATCGAGAGCACCTTGGCCTCGTCGGGCGTGATCACGGTGTGACGGCGCCCCACGTGGTCCTCGAACGACCGGCGCGCCAGCTGCTCCAGGTCAGCGGCAAACTCGTTCGGTAGCACGGTCGGCTCGTTCGCGACGACGATGCGGCTCAGGCTGTCGTCGAGCTCGGCGAGATACGCGGCCAGCTCCGTGTCGAGCGCGGCGGCCCGCTCGGTGTACCCCCCCCGGCCCCGGTCGAGCAAGTAGGCGATCTTCTGGTCGGCGTAGCGCAGCGCGAGCCCCCGCTTGATCAGCTCGACGCGCTGGCGAATGCGATCGAGTTCGCCGGGCAGGAGCTTCTTGGCCTTGACCAGTACCTGCTCACGCACGCCCACCTTGCCGAAGTCGTGCA
>DASRIY010000094.1:0-6182 GCA_035649755.1 Candidatus Methylomirabilota bacterium | reverse complement strand
GCGCGCGCCGGCGTCGTCGCGGCTGGGACGCTGGTGCTGGCCGCGCTCGTGGCCACGTCGGTCGCGATTCTTAAGGTGCGACGCCGGCGTCGGTGGGCGCATCAGGGCGTCACGCTCACCGACGGAGCACGTCGCCTGGGTCGGGCGCTGGGGCGCGTTGCGTACGAGCCCGATCGCGGTGCCGCACAGCCGCCGCCAGGTATGCTCGGGATCCCGCCGGAGACGCTGGCCGCACTGCTGACTGCGGCCAAAATCCTTGGTGAGACCGTGCGCGAGCGACGTCGACGCAATGAGGCCGCGGCGCGCCGTGATGGCACGCAGCCGGGTCGCGCGACCGGTGTTGCCAGCGCTCCTGCGCCGGATGGGTCGCAGCTTCCACAATGGTCTTCACCCTAGCCACGAGGCGCAAGGGTCGGCATATTGAAATCGACGAGGGGGCACCGCGATGAAGATGATGAGGTCGCATCGCTCGCTCATCGTGATTTCAGGCGTCCTACTGGTCGCCGCGGCCACAATACTCTACGCGCTACCGACGGTGGCGCGGCATGTCGCGATCTCCCGGCTGCAGACGATCACGAAGCGACCGGTCAGCATCGATCGCGTCGACGTTCAACTGCTGAGCGGTCGGCTCACGATCCACGGGCTTCGCGTCGCAGAGCCCGACGGCGGCGCGCCGTTCGCCGATCTGGAAACGCTCGACGCCCAGCTGCACCTCCTGTCGCTCGCCCGCGGTCACATCTGGGTGCGCGAGCTGGTGCTCGTGAAGCCGACGCTTCGCATCGTGCGGCTCGAGAAGCGCTTCAACTTCTCTGATCTGTTCGAGGGCTCGGAGACAACCCGGAAGCGATTCGACGTCACCGTCGATCGGTTCGCGCTCGTCGACGGGACGGTCGCCTTCGAGGACCGCGCGCTGCCCGAGCAGCGGACGTGGACGTCCGACAACATCCAGATCGAGGCCCACAACGTCTCGACCCTCTCGGACGAGGGCTCTGTCGTCGCCAGCTCGGTGACCGCGGGCGCGCCGAACCTGGTCCGGATCGAGCAGTTTCGTCTCTATCCGATTCATCTCAAGGCGACGGTGACGGTGAAGGGGCTGGACCTCGCGCTGGCGCGACTCTACCTGCCGTCCGATGCTCCGGTCGTGGTCGATCGCGGCCGGGTGAGCTCGACGCTCGACGTCACGTACGATGCCCGCGATGTGGTCCAAGCCAACCTGACCGGTGAGCTCGAAGACCTGGTGCTGGTCAAACCCGGCCAGCGCGAGCCCGTCACCCGGATTCCGAAGCTGACGGCCAAGCTCAGCGATCTGACGTTCCAGAACGATCAGGTTCGAGTCGGCGAGCTCGAGGTGAAGGGCTCGGCCGACGTCCGCGACCCTCGGGCTCGAACGGGTCCTCGGTATCAGGTCTCGGCGATTCGCGCGAGCATCGCTGATCTCACGTGGCCGATCACGACGCCCGGACGACTCGACGTCTCGACGGCGATTCCCGGCGGCGGGATGCTCGAGGTCTCGGGCCTGCTGCGCCCGCCGCCTGCAGCGAGTCAGCTCCGGCTCCGCGTGCGAGACCTGGACGTCGCTGCGTGGAATCGCTACCTGCCGGTCACGGCCAGGCTCAGCGGACTGGGAGAAGCCGACCTGCGCATCAACGAGCCGCTCGCCGCCGGTGTGCCCGCGCGGGTCAACGGCTCGGTCGCGGTGAATCGCCTGGGCATCCGAGACAGTCAGCAGGAGCTGATCGGAGCCCGGCGGGTCGAGGCGACCGGGCTCGAGGTGGAGTGGCCGTCGCGCGTCCGGGTGGGGCGCGTCATCGTCAGCGGACCACGCGCGATCATCGAGCGCGACCAGCACGGTAACTTTCCTCTGACGGCGCTCCTGGCTCGCGCGCCCGACGCGGCGAGCGCGCCAGCTGCTAAGGACGCCGGTAGCTCCGCGGCGGATATGCCGCGCGTCGACGTCGGAGAATTTGCGGTGAGCAAGGGCGTGCTCTCCTGGCGTGACGAGACGGTGGAGCCGCGCGTGGCGCTCGACCTCTCTGAGATCGACGTTTCCATCACCGGTGGTGGCTGGCCGCTTCGCCCGCTCGGCGTGAAGCTCACGGTCCGTCCGCCCGGCGGCGGGCAGATCGAGACTACCGGCCGGGTGAGCATCGATCCGCTTGGCGCTGATCTTCGGGTTCGGGCACACGAGACCGAGCTCGCGCACTACCAGCCTTATGTGCCGACGGGCGCGCAATTCAGCGGCCGCGCCGATTTCGATCTGGGCGTGGTCGTGCCCGACCTTTCCGAACCGCGGGCGACGGTGCGGGGCGATGCTGTCTTGTCTCGCCTCGACGTGCGCGACGGGCAGCGTACGGTGATGCGAATCGGCCGCACCGCCGTGTCGGCTCTCGACGTCGACTGGCCACGCAAGGTCAGCGCACGCGAGCTGACTGTGCGGCGGCCGTGGGTCCTGCTCGAGCGTGACCAGTCGGGCGCCTTCCCGTTGCGCACGCTACTGGCTCCCGTGAAGGCCGCCGCACACACAGCGGACACGGCGTCGACGTCGAGCGTGTCGAGATCCGGTGGTGGTGGCAAGGGTGAGGCAACGATCCCGGTCGTGCTGGGCCGGCTGGTCGTGGAGGAAGGCGGCGCGCGCGTCGTCGACGGCAGCCTGACGCCGCCCTTCGCCGTGGACGTCGCCGATCTGGCCACGCGGATCGATGCTGTGTCGACGGGTCCCGGCGCCGGACCATCCCGGATAGAGATGACGGCGCGCGTCGCCGACGGTCTGATGAGGTTTGCCGGGACGATCGGTCCTGTCACAGGCCCACTCCGACTCGATCTCCAGGGCGAGCTGCGCCAGTTCGCCCTGCCGCGGACGAATCCGTATCTGCTGAACGTGATGGCGTGGGAAGCGCGCAACGGGTGGCTGACCACCAACATCCAGTGCCGGATCGACGGCGACAATCTGCGGGCTGAAGCCGACGTTCTCCTGAGCCGCCTGCAGCTCTCCCGCGCGGGTGGTCACGACGAGGCGCAGGCTCGAGTCGGCCTGCCGCTCGGCATGATCACATCGCTCATGAAGGACCGGCACGGCGACATCCACCTCGCGCTGCCCATCGGCGGACGCGTCAACGACCCACGGTTCGACCTCAAGGAGCTGATCTGGAGCACGGTACGCCAGGTGGCGCTGAAAGCGGTCACGGCGCCGGTCAGCCTGGTCGGCCGGGTCAAGACCGGCGCCGATTCACGGATCGAGCGGATCGAGATCGACCCGGTCCACTTCGTGCCGGGCACGTCGAGACCCACGCCCGAAGGGCAGGAGCAGCTCGCGCGGCTCGTGGCGTTTCTCGACCAGACACAGGAGACGCGGCTCACAGCCACGGCAGTCGTTTCTCGGCGCGACGTCGCCGCGCTGAAGCGACCCGACGTCGACGCGGTCATCAGCAAGACGGCGCGTGAGGCGCGTATACCTCCCGAGGAGGCCGCCGCCCGTCTGTTTCAGGAGCGCTTCCCCGGGCGGCCGCTTCCCGAATCGGCCGACGCCGTCCGCGCTGCTCTCGGGGAAAACGAGGTACCGCCCGCGGACGCGGTGTCCGCGCTCGCCGACAAGCGCCTGGAAGCCGTGCGGGCGACCATCAAGAAGACCAAGATCGACGCGGAGCGATTGCTCGAGGACAAGCGTCCCCCTGACGTCTCTCAGGACGAGGCGCCGCAGGTCAGATTCGAGCTCGTGGAAACCGAGAATTCCGGCCGTCCCGGGAAAAAGACCGAGCTGCCGCGGCGACTGAGCGACGCGAGCCCGCCATCCGCCAGATGACGGGCCGACACGTGGTGCTCCGGAGTCTCCTGGTCATGGTCTTCGCCGCCACGCTTGCCGCCGGATGCGCGACCGTCGATCCGTGGACGGACGCCCGGATCGAGTCCGAGGTGAAGGCGCGTCTGGTTGCCCAGCACGACGCGAACCTGACGCGCCTGGGCGTCGTGAGTCGGGAGCAAACTGTCTATCTCACCGGCATCGTGGAATCGGGCGATCAAAAGGATGCGGCGGAGTCGGTCGCCAGGGGCGTTCCAGGCGTCAAGCGCGTCGTCAGCACGCTCGAAGTCCGCTCGCGACCGGAGTAGGTGAGCCCGTCCATCCCGCTCCCGTCCCGCCATCCCGGGCCAGTTTCGCCGGCGCTTCCGATCCTGTATTCTCGCTGTCATCCGATGCTATAGTCACGCTTCGGCCGAACGGAGCGCGAGCCCCGCGACGGCCTGCAGGGTGCAGATCACAAAGGAGCCGGGCCAATGAATGAGCTCAACATCTGGATGAACGGCAAGCTCGTCCCGCCGGCGCAGGCCGTCCTGCCCGTCAACAGCGCCGCGGTGTTCTACGCGACCAACGTGTTCGAGGGGCTTCGAGCCTACTGGAACGCGGCGGATGACGAGGTCTACTCCTTCCGGCTGCTCGAGCATTTCCAGCGCTTCCGGGAATCGATGAAGATGATGCGCTTCACGATCCCCTATAGCGACGTGGACCTCTACGAGGCCGTTCGCACGGTGATATCCGGAAACGAGATCAAAGAAGACGTGCACATGCACATGTGCGCGTACGTGACCGGCACCGGGCTCGACGCGACGACGCCGACCGGGATCTACATCAACCCGCGCCGGCGGCCGCGCGTGGCCGAGGGTTCCGGCATCAAGTGCTGCGTCAGCTCCTGGCAGCGCACCGCGGACAATGCGATCCCGATCCGCCTGAAGTGCGGCGCCAACTATCAGAACGGTCGGATGGCGACCTTGCAGGCGCGGGCCGACGGCTACGATCAGCCGATCCTCCTCAACCGGGAAGGGCACGTCGCCGAGGGCACGGGCGCGACGTTCTTCATGGTCAGGAAGGGCCGCCTGGTGACGCCGCCGGTCACCGCCGACATTCTGGAGTCGATTACGCGCACGACGCTGATGGACGCGATCTGCCCCGAGCTACTCGGCATGGGCGTCGTGGAGCGCGAGATCGATCGCACCGAGCTCTACGTCGCCGACGAAGCGTTCTTCTGCGGCAGCGGCTACGAGATCACGCCGATCGTGTCGATCGACAAGTTCCCGCTCGGCGACGGCAAGGTCGGCCCCATCACGCAGCGCCTGACCCGCGCCTACATGGACATCGTCCGCGGCGTCGACTCGCGGTTCCCGGAGTGGCGCACGCCGACCTATCGCCCGGTCAGGGTCTAGCGCGGTACGCGCGGCAGGCCGGCGGGGGCGGAATTCCGCCGGCCGCGGCGCAGTCATGAATCGATGAAGTTTCCCGGCTTCAGGCTGCCGGACGAGCTCCTGGCGCTGCGCGAGCAGATCCGTCGAGTCGTGCGCGACGAGATCATTCCCGTCGAGCAGCGCATTGACCCCGACGCGCCGGAGCTGCCCGATGACGATCGCCAGCGCATTGCGGCCAAGACGAAAGCCGCAGGCCTGTGGGCGCTGGGGGCCCCTGAGCAGTACGGCGGCGGCGGCCTCGACACCTTCTCGATGTGCGTGGCCCTCGAGGAGATGTCGCAGCACCGGATGGGTCTCTACAACCCGGGCTGCGGCGTCTTCGGCCGCTATCCGCCACCGGCGATCTGGGCCGGCAACAAGGCGCAGATCGAGAAGTACGCCGTCCCCACCATTCGCGACGGGCTCAAGACGTTCTTCGCCATCACCGAGCCCTCCGGAGGCTCCGATCCCGCAGGCGCCATCCAGACCCGGGCCGAGAAGCGCGGCGATCGGTGGGTGCTGAACGGCCGCAAGGTCTTCACCTCGCGCGCCCACGAGGCGCCGTGGGGGCTCGTGTGGGCGCGCACCGACAAGGCCAAGGGCCGCGGCGGCATCTCGTGCTTCATCCTCGAGAAGGGCACGCCGGGGTTCACCGCGAATCCCATCAAGGTCATCCGGACCTCCGAGATCCCGAACGACGTCACGCTGGAGGACTGCGAGGTGCCCGCCGAGAATCTCGTCGGCGCCGAGGGGCAGGGGCTCGACCTGGCCTTCGGCCTCCTGGTGAAGAATCGCTTCCCGTACTCGGCGTGCAATCTGGGCGTGGCCGTCGCCGCGCACCGCATGGCGATCGCACACGCCAAGCAGCGCTCCACGTTCGGCGCCCCGCTCAGCCAGCGCCAGGCGATCCAGTGGATGCTGGCGGACGCCGAGGTGGAGATCCGGGCCTGCCGCTATCTCATCTGGGACGG